>CP000781.1:600000-900000 GCA_000017645.1 Xanthobacter autotrophicus Py2 | reverse complement strand
GTCATGCGACAGGCCATGCCTCGCGCCTGGGGCGGGATTTTTCGGGCAGCTTCGGCACGAAGAAATACGCCTTCGAGGAACTGGTCGCTTTATCCTGACTCTGTGATCCTGTCTCAGAATCATGCATTGGAGGCGCCTCACCACGGCTCCGGTGAAGCTCTTCAGACGTCCGGGTCAAGCGTTCCCGCAGCGTAGCGAGGACAACGCTTGACGCGGCGGCGGCACGACAAGCTGTTCATGGGGTGCAGGCTAAGTCCTGCACCCCTGCCACGCGGCGAGCGGGAGAGCGCGAGGGGAACCCCTCGCATTCTAAACAATGAAGTTGCGCCGAAGGCGCTCCGCTTGGGTATCGTGCGTGCATTTGTATTTTACCGATCTTGACACTATTTCGCGTCCGCTTTTCCTTGATGACCTTGCAGTGAGCCTCGCGCCCGGTGCGCTCGACGCGGTCGAGCGCACCGGGCTGATTCACGGCATGCCGTTCATCCTGATGGATGACGGCAGCTACGATCTCGCTCTCAACCGGTTCTTTCGTGCCTGTCCTGCTATGGGAGCGCGATCGCCGAACACGTGGCGCTCCTACGCCCGCGACATTCTCGTCTGGGCGCGCTTTCTTGTCGAACGGCGCGGCGGCAAGACGGTCTGGCAGGCCGGCCGCGACGATGTCCTGGCCTTTCACCGGGCGCGTCGGCTGTCGGCAGCTCCCTACCGCATCTCGGCTGCGAGCTGGAACCGGAGCGTTGCCGCGCTCGACAAGCTCTATCGCTGGGCTGTCGAGGAAGGAATCATTGCGATCTCGCCCTTCAGCTACGGCGCCACCCTTCGCAGGGCCGGCGGTAGCCGCGCAGTGCTCGCTGTGACGACGAACCGTGCCCGCGAGCGCGCCGCGCGGCGCCACGATACCCGTTACATCGATCTTGGCCGCTACCTGCTGTTCCGCGAGGTGGGATTGCGCGGCCGGCTTCCCGACGGCTCGGAGGACGCGACGTGGCGCGGCCGCAACGGCGAGCGCAATGCGTTGTTTGCCGAGCTTCTCGTCACGACCGGCCTGCGGCTGACAGAGGCCGGCAGTCTGCTGCTGAGTGAGCTGCCGCGCCTGACCGATCCCGAATCGCGCTCGGTGCCGTTCGATCTCCCCGGTCCGATCGCCAAGGGCGGACGACCACGGCGCATCCGCGTTCCCCGCCGGGTACTGAGATTGATCGGCGACTATGTCGATCTCGAGCGCACGGTCTCTGCCGCGCGCTCAGAGCCTTCGGTGTCCGATCCGCTCTGGCTGATGCTGGAGGACGGGAAGGCAACAGACGCGGCGGGCAAGCGTGTCCGGCTCGACCGTCTGACGCTGGGCGAACGCCGCCGCGTGCTGGTCGGCACGCCCGGCCAGGCGCAGCATGCCTTGCTCTGGCTGACTGAAGGCGGCAAGCCCGTGCCCTCGGCGACTTGGGAAGCTGCCTTTCGGCGGGCCTGCACCCGCTGCCGCCGTTTCGGCATCGAGGTCGAGGTGACGCCACACACGCTGCGGCACACCTTCGCCGTCAACATGCTCTCCATGCTGATCCGCGAGCAGATCGGATCCGTGTTCGATCCGCAGGACCAGCACGGCGCAGCCTATCGGCGGATTCTCGGCGATCCTCTGCAGAAGCTCCAGCACCTGCTGGGGCATGCGAGTATCACCAGCACCTACATCTATCTCGACAGCCTCGCCGAGGCGCAGGAGCTGGTCGAGGCCGCCGCGGATCGCTGGGCCGAAGACACGGCTGGCGGCGCGGCATGACCGCCGCGGCGGCTCCATCGGTGCGGCGGCCGGGTCGCCGCGCCCTCTTTCCCGAGGCGCTGCCCGATCCCGAGGGCGAGGCCGCCGCTGCGATCGCATCGCTGCGCTTTACCGTCACGCTGGCGGATCGCAGCAAGACGATCGACCTGACGATGCTCGCCGGCCGCAAGGCATTGGCGCGGACCTTTGCCGGCGCGCTCTGGCGCGCCTGCCAGGTCGGTGGTCCGGCCGGCTCGATCTCGACGGCCTACGCCTATGCCAATGCGCTCAAGACATTTTGGCGCTATCTCGATTCCGCCGGATCGCACGTCGCCCGTCTCTCCGACGTCAGTGCCGTCTGCATCGACGGCTTCGATTCCTGGATGGAGGGGAGCGGCCTGCATCCCAATCACCGCCTGCACCGCATGAGCAAGGTGCTCAACCTGCTGCGGCTTGCCGAGGCCGCGGAGCCCAGCCACCTGCCGCCCGATGCCTCACGCCGGCTGATGTACACGAGCGATCGGCCCGGCGTGCGCGCCAGGCCGCGCGATGCCTATGGCGATGATGTCGCCGCGGCATTGCGGAAGGCGGCGCGCACCGATCTCGCCGCCATCATCCGCCGCTTGGGCGAGGCCGATCGTATTCCGGCGGTCGAGGATTCCGATCGGAGCAAGGCGCTGGCAGCAACCCACAAACAGGTAATGGAAGTGATCGACGCGGAAGGCGTCATCGGGCACAGGCACCCTCTCTTCAAGCGACTCTACACGCTCCGCCGCGAGAGTGGCCTGCCGAACGATCGCCTGATCCACGATCTGCATGGCCGCCGGCATCTCATCGCCGCCGATCTCGTGCCGCTCATCGTGCTTATCTCGCTCGACACCGGCATGGAGATCGAAGCGATCAAGGGCTTGCGAGCGGACTGCCTGAAGAACCCGGCGGGCGGCTATGTCGAGATCGAGTATTGCAAGCGTCGGGCGCGCGGCGCCGAGTGGAAGCGGCTGCGTGTGCGCGACGGCGGTTCCTCGACGCCGGGCGGCTTGATCCGCAAGGCGCTGCAGTGGACCGGTCCGGCGAGAAGCCGGCTCGGCGCCGACACGCTCTGGGCGCACTGTGCCTGGGGCCGCCTGACCCCTCGGGTGCTCAGCATGAAGGAGCTCGCGGCTTCATGGACGCGCCGGCACGGCATCCTTGATGAGCGGGGCCAACGCCTTCGCCTCAATCTGACGCGCCTGCGCAAGACGCATAAGGCGGCATGGTACCGGCGCACGGGCGGCCAGCTCGACCGCTTCGCCGTCGGCCACACTGTCGCGGTCGCGGCCGACCACTACGCCGACATTCCCGCGCTTCGTCATCTGCACGAGGCGACAATTGCCGACGCCATGACCGATGCGCTCGACGCCGCGTTCCCCCCCTGTGTCCTGTCGTCGGAGGAGGAAGCGGCCGTCCAGACCGATCCCGACAAGGCGACCGGCCTTCCCGTTGTCGGCGCCGCCGCGGTCAAGGCGCTGTTCGGCGGCGAGCAGGACGTCTGGCTCGCCAGTTGCGGCGGCTTCTACAACAGCCCGTTCGGCTCGGAGGGAGAGGCCTGTCCGTCCCCCTTCTGGGGGTGTCTCGAATGCAGCAATGCCGTGGTCACCGCCCGCAAGGTGCCCGCGCTCCTGGCCTTCCTCAACTTCATCCGGGCGCAGCGGCAGGTGCTGAGCGAAGCCGACTGGATCGCCAAGTTCGGCCGGGTTCACGGACGCATCGCCGAACAGATTCTGCCCCGGTTCGCCGACGCCGAGATCGAGGAAGCCCGTCGGATTGGGTCATCGGACCCCGCGCTCCTCTACCTGCCGCCCGAAGCGAGAGCGCCATGATGCCGGCACCGATCAAGCTGCCGCAGCACGCGTCGCTGCCTTCGGCCATTTATGGCAACGACGAGCCCGTGCTTGCCGGCGTGGCGGTCAGGGACGATGCCGACCGCACGCGACTTCCGCGCTTCGGTGACGATCTTTGGGACCTGGGCGCCGCCATTTTCCGGGTGAACGCCCGCTACAGCAATTACCGGCTGAACCTCGCCCGCATCGCCGATCCCGTCACGCGGCGGCTGGCGAAGGAGTACGTGATCGCCCGCCTGCGCATCCATGTGCCGGGATATCGGGCGCCCTGCGGCGCGACCTCGGCGATCCGCCTGCTGCGCTACATCCAGCATTTCGCCGCGTTCCTCCGCGCAAGGACTGGCGCCGTCGATCTCAGCCGGATCGATCAGGCGCTGCTCGACGCCTATCTGGCGTATGCCCGTGACGGCGGACGGCGAACGCCTCACGAGACGGTGAAGTATGTCGAGGTGCCGATCGACCTGCATCACCTGGCGCCATGGCTAACCGGCGGCGGCATCGGTTTCCTGCCGTGGCGTGGACGTGCGGCGCACCGCGTTGCCGGCCGGCCGCCAGCGCCCGCCGAGAACGCCACGCCGCGCATTCCCGAGCCGGTCATCGGCGCCATGCTGCGCTGGGCGCTCAAGTATGTCGAGGTCTATGCGCCCGATATCCTCGCGGCGCGGGCCGAGCTTGACGCTCTCGAAGCCCGCTGCGCCCGATTGATGGCGCGGGACGCGCGGGCCGGACGGGCCGTGGCCAAGAACTATCGCGCCCGCGTGGCCAAGTGGCTCGACGTGCGCCGGGCCATGGGCCGAGGCGTGCCGATCTGGGAGCACGCGCCCAATGTGGCCCGCCGCATCGACCCGCTCACCGGCGAAGAGACCCCGCCCTACAATCTCCATCTGATGCGCCTTCACGCCGGCGCTCCGCAGAGCGGCCGCATCAGCCAGTCCGAGCCGACTGCACGACTGATCGAGAAGGCAGCCGCCGAGCTCGGAACCGAGATCGGCGGGCTCGATACGCCGATCTCGATCGATCCGGACACCGGACTGCCATGGCGCGAGCGCTTCGACGGCCTCAGCCTCGCCCGCGAAGAACGGATGTTGCAGGGCGCCTGCTATCTCGTCTGCGCCTACCTCACCGGCATGCGCGACAGCGAGGTGCAGGCGATGCAGCCGGGTTGCGTGTCGCCGGTGCGCAGCGCCGACGGCCTGGTCGAGCGGTACCGGCTGCGCAGCACGGTGTACAAGCGCCATGGCGCGCGCGGCGTCACGGCCGACTGGATCACGATCGAGCCCGTCGCTCGCGCCGTCGCGGTGATGGAGGTTCTCTCGGCACGCAATCGCCGAGAGAAGGAACTGTCATCCTTGTGGGTGGCGCTGAAGGACTGGCCCTGGAGCAACGATCATCTCGGGATGGGTGCAACGCCGACACTCAACCTTTTCCGCGAGGGCCTCGACACGCGCTCGGAGGCCGCGCCGGCGATTCCGCGCATCGGCGACGAGCCTTGGAAGTTTACGACCCGGCAGCTCCGACGCACGATCGCCTGGTACATCGCCAACCGGCCGTTCGGCACGGTCGCCGGCAAGATCCAGTACAAGCACGCCTCGGTCGCCATGTTCGAAGGCTATGCCGGATCGGCGCAGGCCGACTTCCGCTTGGCGATCGAGCGCGAACGTGCACTCGGCCAGCTCGACGACATTGTCGCCCATTACGAGGCCTATCTTCGCCGTGAAGGCCCGGCGGGACCGGGTGCTGCGCGACTGCGACGCGAGTTCGGCCGCGTGCAGGAGGAACTTGGCGATCTTCCCGGCCGGATCTTGGACCGCAAGCGGCTGCGCACCATGGTTGCCCATCTCGGGCGGACCCTGCATGTCGGTTTCCTCAACGACTGCCTGTTCGATGCAGCGACCGCGCTCTGCCTCACCGGCGCGCCAGATGCCGAGCGGACGGCGCCGGCCCTATCGCGCTGCAGCCCCGACCGGTGCCCGAACGCCTGCCTGACCGCCCGGCACCGCGAACCGTGGCAGGCCTCGATCGTCGAGGGCGAAGCGCTTCTGGCCGACCGGCGTCTATCGCCGCTGCAGCGCACGGCGATCCTGCGGGACAACGAGCGCAAGTGCCGGCTGATCGCGCCTCTCATGGACGGTGACGCATGACCGCGCTCGGGCCGAAGAGCCAAGCGGCGCTAAGGGCTGCCATGAAGCGGTTGCTCGACGGCCGCCCTGAACGCACCGACGGGGCGCTGACCGTCGCCAACCTGGCGCGCGAGGCCGGCGTCAGCCGAGCGACGGCGAACCGGGCCGGCGATCTTCTCGCCGAGCTCCGCGCGGCCGAAGCCCGCCTGCGGCGATCGTCGCCCAGGGCCCTCAAGGAACGCATCCATGCTCTGGAAGCGGAACTACGCGCCGTGCGTGGTGCCGAGATGGCGGAGCTGCGGGCGCTCACCCGGACGCTCGCGCAGCACATCCAGATGCTGACGTTGCAGCTCGCCGAGCGAGATGCCGTCATCGAAGGTCTGCGAGCGGAGCTGTCTCGATCCGTGGACGCCAGGGTCGTCCCGTTGCGGCGTCCGCCTCTGGACGGCACCGGCTGACAGCCGCGCTTCATCCTGACCGGTCCAGGCGCCGCTCGCCGGTCATGGCTGCCTCCCGTGCTCGCCCGTCGAGGCAGGGCTCGGGTTGTGGCAGACGCTGCCGGCCCATCAACCCTGTTCCGCACCAGCACCGAGAACAGGGTGTGACGGCCCGGCTTCCCGCGTCTGCCCCTGCCGCCTCGCCCTCGACGGAGAGGGCGAACACAGGAGGCAGCCATGACCACCGATCGCACACCCCAGCCCCGGAACGACATCTACGAGCGTGTCACCAGCCAGATCATCGCCGCCATCGAGGCCGGCGCCGACCAGTACCGGATGCCCTGGCACCACGACGGATCGGCCATCACTACGCCCGTCAACGTCGCCTCGCGCAAGGCCTATCGTGGCGTCAACGTCATCGCACTCTGGGCCGCCGCGCACGCCGCCGGCTTTCCCGCCGGCATCTGGGGCACCTATCGCCAGTGGCAGGCGCTCGGCGCCCAGGTCCGCAAGGGCGAGCGCGGGCACCTCGTCGTGTTCTGGAAGACCGTCGATCGCCACGGCAAGGCAGACGTACAGGACGGCGACGAGGATCGCGACGAGCCCGCCCGGCGCATGTTCGCCCGCGGCTACACGGTCTTCAACTGCGCGCAGGTCGACGGCTACACGCCGCCCGAGATACCGGTGCTACCCGAGGCCGAGCGCATCGAGCGGGCCGAACGGTTCTGCGCAGCGCTCGGCATCGACATCCGCCACGGCGGATCGCAGGCCTGTTACCGCCCATCCACCGACCACGTGCAGATGCCCGACTTCGCCTGCTTCCGCGATGCCGCAGCCTATTACGCCGTGCTGCTCCACGAATGCGGGCACGCCTCCGGCGCCAGGCATCGCCTCGACCGTGATCTCTCCGGACGGTTCGGCTCGGCCGCCTATGCTATGGAGGAATGCACGGTCGAGCTCCTGAGCGCCATGATCTGCGCCGACCTCCATCTCAGCGTCGAGCCGCGGCCCGACCACGCCAGCTATATCGCCTCCTGGCTCGAGGTGCTTCGCTCCGACAAGCGCGCGATCTTCACCGCCGCAGCCAAGGCGCAGCAGATCGCCGACTGGCTGCACGCCCAGCAGGGCAACGCTTGCCGGAACGACGTCAGGGGCGCCGCATAGGCGCTCCTCGACCCGATCAGTTGACAGTTCGCTCCCGGAACAGCGCCTCAATCAGCGGACATTCCGGCCGCGTGCCGTCGGCGCATTGCGCGACGACGTCCTTGAGCACCCGCTCCATGCGCTTCAGGTCAGCGATCTTCGCCCGCACATCGTCGAGATGCGCGGCGGCGACCGCGCTTGCCTCGGCGCAGGGCTGGTCGCGTTCGTCGACCAGGCGCAACAGCTCGCGGATTTCGTCGAGTGAGAAGCCGAGCTCGCGTGCCCGCAGCACAAAGCGAAGGCGCCGCTCGTGCGTCGTGTCGTAGCTGCGGTAGCCGGCCGCCGTGCGCGGTGGCTCGGGCAGGAGCCCGACCTTCTCGTAGTAGCGCACAGTCTCCAGATTGCTGCCCGTCCGCCGGGCGAGCTCAGCCCGCTGCAGGCCCTTCACGCCAGCGTGATCGCGCATCGCAAAAATCCCTCTTGACCCTGTAGTTGCTACAGACCGCATGGTACTGCGCAATGAGGATTTCGGCAAGGAAAGCGAGATCGGACATGGATATATCGCGACCCAGCACGGCGGGCATGACGTCCGCCACGACCGACGTGCTCGCGTCGGACCGAGCCGAAGTCGGACGGCAGCGCCTGGTCGCCGTCGGCGGCATTCTCGGCGCGCTTGCCGCCTCCTCGTGCTGCATCGTCCCGCTCATCCTGTTTAGCCTAGGCATTGGTGGCGCCTGGATCGGCAATCTGACGGCGCTCGCGCCCTACAAGCCGCTCTTCGTCGCCGGGACGACGGGCGTTCTCGGCTACGGCTTCTATCTCGTCTACTGGAAGCCGAGGCGGGCCTGCGCCGAGGATGCTGCCTGCGCGCGCCCGATCCCCAGCCGCATTGTCCAGATCGCGCTCTGGTTTGCGACGGTGCTCGTCGCGGCCGCCTTCGCATTCGACTACGTCGCCCCGCTGCTGCTTTCCGCCTGACACCAAGAGGAGACCCGTCCCATGAAGAAGAGTTTGAGTGCTCTTGCTTTGATCATGTCGGTGATGACCGCGCCTGCCGTGTTCGCTACCGAACGCACAGTCACCTTCGCCATCGACAACATGACCTGCGCCTCCTGCCCCTACATCGTGAAGACCTCGATGGCGGCGGTCCCCGGGGTCTCGACGGTGGCCGTCTCGTTCGAAGCCAAGACCGCGACCGTGACCTTCGACGACGCGCAGACGACCCCGGATGCCATCGCGGCCGCCAGCATGAATGCCGGCTATCCGGCCCGCCCGACGCAGGAGCAAGGCAGTTGACATGCATGACCGCGCCCTGATCCGCACCGGCGCCGCAGGCGCCATTGTCGTTGCGATCTGCTGCGCGGCGCCACTCCTTGCCGTGCCCCCGCCGCTGGCCGGCCTCGGCGCGTGGTTGACGGGTTCGGGTCTGGTCGTGCTTTCCCTGATCGCCGCGGGCCTCGGGCTTGTCGCCTGCGGCATCCATCATCGCCGTGCAAAGGTCGTCTGTTCCAACACGAAGATTCTGAATGAAGGCCTGAAGCCATGAACGATTGCTGCACATCCTCCGCGTCCCGCGACAAGGCGACGGTTTCTACATCCGCAACGGTGCCGAGCTTGGCCGTGCGGCCGGGTGTGACGTTTCCGGACTGGTCGGTGGTTTCGTCACCCGTGGTGAAGGAGGCCCTGCTGGCCATGGTCGGCTCCGACCATGTGCTCAACCGCTGGAGCGGCTACGAGGCGGCCACGGATCGCGTGCGCGTTGCGTTGCTACAGCTCTACGCCGAACACGGGCGAGCCCCGACCCCAAGCGCGCTTGCCAAGCGTGCGGGGCTGAGCGAGGAAGCCGTCCGTGCGCTGCTCGAAGAGCTCCGCCGTCGCGACCTCGTCGTACTCGATGGCGACATGATTGTCGGCGCGTATCCCTTCACCGACCGCGACACCGGCCACCGGGTCACACTGGACGGACGCACTCTTACTGCGATGTGCGCGGTCGACGCGCTCGGCATCGGCGCTATGACCGACCAAGACATCTCGATCGTCTCGCGCTGCCGCCACTGCGGCGCGCCGGTCCGGATCACCACGCAGGAACGGGGCCGGGCTCTGGCCGACGTTGAGCCGACGACGGCCGTCGTATGGCTCAGCGTCCATTACGAAGGCGGATGCGCTGCGAACTCGCTGTGCACTGCAACATCCTTCTTCTGTTCCGACGATCACCTCGCCGCGTGGCGCCGGCAGCGTCCTGCAGACGAGCCGGGATTCCGGCTGTCGATCGAGGAAGCTCTCGAAGCAGGTCGGGCGATCTTCGGGCCCAGCCTTGCCGGAATCGGCACAATCGCCGGCCACGGCAACAACGCGGCCGAGACACAAGGTGAGCCTCAATCGTCGGGCGATACGGCATCGCCGGACAGGCCCGTGACGCATCGGCGCCTTGGCACGAATGGCCGCAACAATGGTTCCTACGACCTTGCCATCATCGGCGCCGGCTCGGCCGGCTTCTCGGCCGCGATCACGGCAGCCGATCAGGGCGCCCAGGTGGCCCTCATCGGCAGCGGCACCATCGGCGGCACCTGCGTCAATATCGGTTGCGTGCCGTCGAAGACGCTGATCCGCGCCGCCGAGACGCTCCACAATGCCCGAGCCGCGGCACGTTTCGCCGGCATCACGGCCGAGGCCGAACTGACCGACTGGGGCGGAACCGTCCGTCAGAAGGACGCGCTGGTTTCGGAGCTACGTCAGGCCAAGTACGCCGACCTGCTCCCGGCTTACAACGGCATCGCCTATCGCGAAGGGCCGGCGCGCATCGTGGACGGCGGCGTCCAGGTGGACGGCACGTTTGTCTCAGCCGGCAAGATCATCATCGCGACCGGCGCGCGACCGGCCGTCCCTGTCATCCCAGGCATCGAGACCGTGCCATACCTGACGAGCACGACGGCGCTTGATCTCGAGGCGCTGCCCCGATCTCTGCTCGTGATCGGCGGCGGCTATATCGGGGCCGAACTCGCCCAGATGTTCGCCCGCGCCGGCGTCGAGGTGACGCTGGTGTGCCGCTCGCGTCTCCTTCCGGAGGCCGAACCCGAGATCGGCACGGCGCTGACGGGGTATTTCATGGACGAGAGCATCGCGGTGATTTCCGGCATCACGTACCGGACGATCCGCAAGACCGCGGACGGTGTTGCACTCACTGTCCATCGCGACGGCAAGGACGTCACGATCGACGCCGATCAGGTGCTCGTGGCGACGGGCCGCGCGCCCAATATCGAAGGTCTCGGGCTCGCCGAGCATGGGATCGCTCTCTCGCCGAAGGGCGGCATCTTCGTCGATGACCGCATGCGCACGACAAGATCGGGCGTGTACGCTGCCGGCGACGTCACCGGTCACGATCAGTTCGTCTACATGGCCGCCTACGGTGCCAAGCTCGCGGCGAAGAACGCCCTCAACGGCGACAGCCTGCGCTACGACAACAGTGCCATGCCGGCCATCGTCTTCACCGATCCGCAGGTGGCGAGCGTCGGGCTGACAGAGGCGGCTGCGCGGACCGCCGGCCACGCCGTCCGTGTCTCCACGATCGGTCTCGACCAGGTGCCGCGCGCGATTGCCGCCCGAGACACACGCGGGCTCATCAAGCTCGTCGCCGACGCTGGCAGCGGCCGGCTGCTCGGGGCGCATATCCTCGCACCGGAGGGAGCCGACAGCATCCAGACGGCGGCCCTGGCAATCCGGCACGGCCTCACCGTCGACGACCTCGCGGATACGCTCTTTCCGTATCTCACCACCGTTGAGGGCCTGAAGCTCGCGGCTCTTGCCTTCGACAAGGACGTGGCGAAGCTCTCATGCTGCGCCGGCTGAGCCGTGAAGGCTCGGATGTCGAACGTGACAATGTTGGAGGAGATCTAGTGGCGAAGAGATATGACCTTGCGATCATCGGCACGGGAACGGCTGCGATCGTAACAGCACACAGGGTTCGTGCGGCTGGCTGGAGCGTCGCCGTCGCGGACTTCCGGCCCTTCGGGGGCACCTGCGCCTTGCGCGGTTGCGATCCGAAGAAGATGATGGTCGGCGG
The DNA here is from genome assembly GCA_000017645.1 of Xanthobacter autotrophicus Py2. Classification (NCBI taxonomy): domain Bacteria; kingdom Pseudomonadati; phylum Pseudomonadota; class Alphaproteobacteria; order Hyphomicrobiales; family Xanthobacteraceae; genus Xanthobacter; species Xanthobacter versatilis. The sequence continues at coordinate 888,607 of CP000781.1, read as the reverse complement.
CGCCGAGGCGGCTGATCACGCCTGGCGCATGAGCGGACGTGGAATCGAAGGGGACGCGACGCTCGATTGGACGGGACTGATGGCCTTCAAGCGCAGCTTCACCGATCCGGTACCGCAGAAGCGTGAGAAAGCCTTTGCCGACAAAGGGATTCACGCCTTCCACGGTCACGTTCGCTTTATCGGCCCGAATGCGCTCGAGTTCGGAGGAGAGAGGATCGAGGCGGACCGTATCGTGATCGCCGCCGGCGCCGAGGCCGTGCCGCTCGGCATTCCGGGCGAGCAGCACCTGATCACCAATGAAGGCTTCCTGGAACTGGAGAGCCTGCCTGAACGCATCGTCCTTGTCGGCGGCGGTTATATCGCGGCCGAGTTTTCGCACATCGCGGCGCGCGCCGGAGCACAGGTCACAATTCTTCAGCACGGGAAGCGAATGCTCAAGCAATTCGACCCCGATCTCGTCGGCTGGCTGATGGACAAGTTCAGCGAGCGCGGCATCAATGTCCGCACACAGGCAGGGGTGACCGCCATTGAGAAGGTATCAGACGGCTATCGCGTCCGGGCGGACTGTCCTGACGGCGAACTCGATATGGACGCAGATCTGGTCGTCCATGCCGCGGGTCGGGCGCCGGCGCTCGCGACGCTCGATCTCGATGCCGGGAGCGTAAAGCACCATAACGGGCGGCTGGCGTTGAACGGATTTTTGCAAAGCGTCTCCAACCCCGCGGTCTACGCAGCAGGTGATGCCGCCGGCCTAGGACCGCCGCTCACTCCGGTATCAAGCCATGACGCGAAGGTAGTCTCGGCGAACCTGCTCAACGGCAACACGGTCAGGCCTGAATACACAGGCGTTCCGAGTGTCGCCTTCACCATCCCGCCGATCGCAGCCGTCGGCATGAGCGAAGCCAAGGCGCGTGAGAAAGGCCTGAACGTTCGCGTAAAGACCGAGCGCGTGGACGGCTGGTTCACCGCACGCCAGCAGGCCGAGACGGTGTATGGCTTCAAAACGTTGGTCGACGCGGACACTGACCGCATCCTCGGCGCCCATCTTGTCGGTCCGCACGCTGACGAAGTGATCAACATCTTTGCACTGGCGATCAGGCAAGGGCTGACGGCAGAGCAGTTGAAGACCACCATGTTCGCATATCCCAGCGGCGCGTCAGATATCGGCGAGATGCTTTGAGCGTAAGTGAGGTGGTCGACCGGTACGGCCGCGGAGCAGTCTGCACGAAAGAAATCCCTTCACCAGTCGCATTCGGTTCGCTGAGCAGTCGTAAAAACCACGAACCGCAATGCGAAGAGCAGCCCTCCAGATACTCCCGAGTGTCTCACCCGTTCTAAAACCGCGCAACGCCGCCAGATCGGCTGGTTTCGGCTGATGAAAGTCCGCTGAGACAGCTTGACTGTTCAGATAACGCGCCGAGATGAACGCGGCTTTCTGCTGCGCCTCGCTCGGCATCGTGCCGACCGTACGCCATGCCGACTATATCGGCTCTTGGCTGGAGGTGCTGCGCGAGGACAACCGCGCCATCGTCCGCGCCGCCTCGCAGGCGAGCAAGGCGGCCGACTGGCTGCTGGCGCATCTGACTGACGAGGACGGCGCTGAATCGGTTGCGGTCTCGACCGAGCGGAGGGTGGCGGCATGATCCTCCTGACCCGCACCCAGCGTGCGCAGCTCCTCGCCAATGGCCGGCAGCGCGGCGTCGATCACGTTCCCGTCGTCAAATTCTTCAATCCCTTCGGCGCGGGCGTCTGGCTCGCGACCGAACTCGATGAGGACGGCGACGTCATGTTCGGCCTGGCCGATGTCGGCTGCCCCGAACTCGGAAGCTGGAGCTTCAGTGAACTCGAATCGATCCGGCTGCCCTTCGGCATGGGCATCGAGCGCGACCTGCTCTTCACCGGCGATTTCCCGATCTCGGTCTGGGCCGAGGCGGCCCGGGCCGCCGGCAGCGCCCGCGGGGCCGAGCGCCGTCTCTACACCCGCGCTCGCGACGATGCCGGATCGGCCCTGAAAGCCGCCGATACGGAAACCCGGAAAGACTGAGGTCCGGCTCTGCGGCTTTACGATCCCGCGCCGCTCTCTCCGAGGCAGAGGGCGGCGCTTCTCGCCGTGACGCGGTGAAAGTCCCGGCGCCCGGCCGGCTGCCCGTCGGGGAATACGAACATGACGCGACATTTGAGGAAGCCCGCCAGCGACCCGCAGCCTCTCCGGTTCTCGGCCCAGGAGCAGGCTGTCGTCTATGAAGCCCGCCAGATCCTGCTGCGCCACCTCAATCAGAACCCGGTTCTGTCCTCCTGGCAGGCGGTTTTGGACTATTGCGCCCTCACCATCCGCGGCGAGGTGGAGCGCTTCCATGTCCTCTATCTCGACCGGAAGAACCGGCTCATCTCGGACGAATGCCTCGCCATCGGTACGATCGATCATGTCCCGGTCTATCCGCGCGAGGTGCTGCGGCGCAGCCTGGCGCTCAACGCCTCCGCGCTGATCATCGTGCACAACCACCCCACTCACCCCTTTTCAGTCACGCTGGATCACGCTCAAGCACGATGAAACACTAGCAAAATTGCGCTTTTTTGGCATTGCGTAGTGGGGGCGGTTTTGGCAAATTGGGGGCTGTAAATGGGGTAGAAAACGGCCCTCCGCTCCCAACTAGCGATCCCTGTTTCTCCTCGACCGATCCCAGCTCCGGAAAGGAGGAAACGTCATGCCCGTCCTAACCGACACCGCGATCCGGCATGCACTGAGGCGCGTTGAGCTCAGCCGCAAGCAAGAGAACCTCGCCGATGGCGAAGGACGCGGCACCGGCCGTCTCGTCCTCGTTCTCAAGCCCATGCCTAAGCGTGTCACCGCCGACTGGATGGCGCAGCAGTGGCGCGACGGCAAACGCACTAAGAAGAAGATCGGTGCCTATCCGTCGATGTCGCTCGCGCAGGCCCGCGAGATCTACAAGCGCGACTTTGCCGACGTCATCCAGAAGGGCCGAAGCATCAAGATAGCCACCGATACCCGCCCCGGCACGGTCGCCGATTTGTTCGAGGGTTATGTCGCCGCGCTCAAGGAAGCCGGTAAGCCGTCCTGGAAGGAAACGGAAAAGGGCCTCAACAAGATTGCGGACACGCTCGGGCGCAACCGCCTCGCCCGCGAGATCGAGGCCGAGGAAATTATCGAGCTGATCCGCCCGATCTACGAGCGCGGCGCAAAGTCGATGGCCGACCATGTGCGCTCCTACCTTCATGCTGCCTTCAGCTGGGGCATGAAGTCCGACAACGACTATCGGCAGCAATCCTCTCGCCGGTTCCGTCTCCCCTTTAATCCCGCAACCGGCATCCCGACCGAACCCAAGGTCAAGGGCACTCGCTGGCTCGACGAAGACGAGTTCGTGCTGCTCTATCGCTGGTTGGAATGCCCTGACACGCCAGTCCATCCCTCCTATCCACGCGCCGTGCAACTCATCATGCTGACCGGCCAGCGCGTCGAGGAAATTGCGCGACTCCATGTCGATCAATGGGACGCCAAGGAGCGAATCATCGACTGGTCCAAGACCAAGAACGAACAGCCCCACGCCGTTCCGGTGCCCTCGCTCGCTGCCGAACTGATCGAGTCCATCAAGCCAAACGAATACGGCTGGTTCTTCCCTTCGGCCAAGGATCCCAAGAAGCCCGTCAGCCACGGCACGCTATACAGCTTCGTCTGGCGCCAGCGGGACCGCGGCGTGATCCCCTATGCGACGAATCGCGATCTCCGCCGGACTTTCAAAACTCTTGCCGGCAAGGCGGGTGTGTCGAAGGAAATCCGCGATCGCCTCCAAAACCACGCCCTCCAGGACGTCAGCTCCAAGCACTACGACCGCTGGCACTATATGGTCGAAAAACGCGCCGGCATGGCCAAGTGGGACAGGTTCGTTCGGGCGCTGCTCAAAAAGAAGAAGGCCAACAACACATTTAAGCAGGCCGCGTGAGCTGTCGCACCCTCGTCGTCGCTGGAATGCTCAGCCTGTTCGGTGCCATCGCTCCCGTCCACGCCGACCCATGCGAGGCGCCACTGCCGAGTCAACCCGGCGTCCGCTTTTCCGGAGTCGTCCGATACGTCGGTGACGGAGACGGCCTTTGCGTTGGTAAGACGGCCGATCCCGAGGAATGGATTGAAGTTCGGCTCGCGGATTTCAATGCGGCTGAACTGCACCAGCCCGGCGGCACCGCGGCCAAAACGGCCCTCGAACGCATCGCTCTCCATCACGAAGTCATATGTACGACCGAGGGAGGGAGCAGCGGTCGCGTCATTTCCTATGACCGCGTAATCGCCCGCTGTCAGATCGGAACCGACAGTATCGGTGACCTGCTCCGCCATGCCGGCGTCACCGAGGGCGGTAACTGATGCGACTTTGGCGTGTCGAATGGCCTTAATCCTTCAACTTCCGCTTTCCCTCTTCAAGGAAGCCCGACAGCAATATCTCCATTGCCCCCATCATGTCGTCCGGCTTCTCTTCACGGAGCTTTTCTGCCTGTTCGACGAAACCCGAGAGCAAGACCTTCATCTCATCCGGCGCGCTCTCCAGCCGCCTGAGCATGTTCAGCCCGTTTTGGGCACAGCCGAGAAACTCGGCGTTTCGCTCCGTAATCTCGACCAGCATCTCATTGGTGATGCGCTCGCTCGGTGCGGCGAATTCCCCGTCGACCCAGTCCACATAGAGTGAGGCGTTCTTGGCTCGGTTCGACGTCTCGTGAAACTCGTCCTGGGTCTGCCTGAACGCGGCCATGGCCGCCTCCCAGTCGCCACGGGCTTTCGCATTAGTTTCCGCCTCAGAGCCCTTCAGCATGTAGGCATTCGATTTGTTCTTAGCTGCGTGACGCCCGAAGGCGGCCAGCACCTTCTTCTGATTGACTTCGAACCCAAGAACCAGGCTGACCGCCCAGGCGCCGAGGTTGTTGACCCTCGAGCATTCCTCGAGGGAGATCTGGTGGAGGCAAAGGGCACGCGCCACCGCACCGGCTTTCGCCAGAAGCTCCGCCTCGAAAAAAAGGCGCTCGGCATTATCAAATGTCTTCTCGGCGCCGCGGACGAGCACCTCTAAAGGCGCCTGGCCGGGCTTTGCAGCCTTCTCTCCCCTGTCTTCTCGCTTGATATCGTTCATTGTTGTTCCGACGTGTTGTAAGCAGAAATACTTCAGAGACTGCAGGCGTTTGCCGTCGAGACAGGAATAGCACATGACTGCTGCAGATTGGACGCCGGTATTCGTCTTGCCGAACATTCCGCTGGAAACCGCGATCGGCTGTGAGATCGCGGCGCTCGCGCCCGCGCACGATCGCCGTGTTGCGGCCCTGAAGCGGGCGCACCCGACGCTCAGGCACTTCCTAAACCGTTTTGCCGACAACTTCGGACAGAAGTTCGAGCCCGCGCTTCTGATCCTGAACGCGGCCGCACCACCAATCTTTCGCGACGTGACGGCGCTGGCGAGCTTCCGCGACCTCATCGCACTCTCGGCAGCGACTCACGGCCGGGCGCTGGAGCTCCGACATCCGCGCGGGCATCGCGTGCTCTTCGGTGAGGCCTTCGCGATCTACCCCTGGATGCTCGACCGACACTATGAGGATGTGATCGGCAGCACGCCGGCCATCCTTGGCACGCATGAGCTCTCGCGCTTCAAGGGACAATCGTCGCCGGCCTTGTTCCGCACGTCACTCGGCGAAAGCGACATCGACCAGCCGCTCCTGGCCGCGCTCATGGCGCGCTGGCGTCGACGCTACGAAGCAGCAGAGCCCGCCTGGGAGGACGTCGCACTGATGCGCTCGCTCAACATGGCGTATCACGCCTCGCTCTTGCCGGCCGGGACGGACACGACGTTCTACGACGTCGGGCGGGTCGTTTCCCTCTGGGTCAGTGCTTTCGAGATTCTCGTGCATCCAGGCGGAAACGGCCAGGCCAACCGGGACAAGGTATTCGAGATGATTGAGCGCGCGCCTTGGGCGATTCCGGAAAGCGGCCAGCTCGCGCACAACACGGGCGGCAAGACCAAGGTAAAGCGCACACTGGCGTCCTGGCTCTATCAAGTGCTCTACGAATGCCGGAACGACTTCCTTCACGGCAATCCCGTCGAGCGCAGCAATCTGTTCCTCCCCACACCGCAGCGGACGATCTTCGAATATGCCGCACCACTCTACCGTATCGCGTTGACCGCGTTTCTCCCGCTCACATACGGGGTTCCGATGCCATCGACCAAAGACGCGCGCGCGTTCGGCGCCTATATCGCTGATCGCATGGACTTCATGGGACCGCAGAAATCCGCGGAGGAAGCGCTCCTGACCGCAACGCGCCCGCCCGCAGGCCGCGCCGCGCGCCGCGCCCGCGTCACTCGCCCGAATCCCTAGTCGTCGGCGCCAGCGTCCGGCTCCGCGATCAACTCTTCCGCTAGCTCCGAAAGCCACGGCGAGACATCCTCGATATGCACCGCACTGGCATGGACCGCGTAATAATCCCCGACCGTCCGGAAAGTCTCGCCAAAGCGGTCGACGAACATCTTATGCAGCTTGTCGTTGCGACTCAGCACACTCGACAGGGCGCGACCGCCCCGCAGGAATCTGAGCGCGTGCTCGGTCCCCAGCAGATAGAGATATTTTCGCTTCGCGGTCGGATGCTCCGCGAGCAACAGATAATCCTTGAACACAGAATTCTGGCGGATCGACTCCGCGCCGCCGCGCCACCGAATGAATTTGAACTCGGCGACCCGCAGGTTGGTCTCCAGGTCGAAATCGCGCCCGGTATTCCCGGCTCCGAGCGATACATATTCGACCCGCTCATCCGGTTCGAGGATGTGCGGAAGGCAGAGCAGGATGCCGAGCGCATGGATGGTCACATTGATCTGCCCGGCCAGGCGCTTCATTTCGGCCGCCGCGGCCAACGCCTCCCGACCCACGCCAGCGCCCTCAAGAAAGCCTACGCAGTCCTTCGCCGCCACGCCGCGCACCTTGCTCTCGATCCGCGCAAGCGTCTGCGTCAGGTCGGGCCCCGTGAACCGCACCAGCAGATCGCGAATATCCGCGGGATTCGTCATGCGCCCGCCTGGCCCGCGAAACGAAGCCGATCGATCTGATTGTAGTTGATCACCGCAGGGTCCGCGCCGATCACCGGAAATCGGCTGACCACGTAATGCATGACCTTGTCCAAGCCCAGTTCCTGTTTCAGTAGATGTTCACGGCCGCGCTCCTTCTTCAGTGCGCGAGCATAGTAGTTCGTCAGGGACCGGTTATATCTGACGAACAGCGTGCGCTCAGCCTCAATCTTCGAGAGATCGATCCAGTTATTCTTGCACTGGATGTTGAAGATGACGCCGCTGCGCGTGGCGACAACATCGAATTCCTTCCGATTGATCCGCTTGATGCCCGTCACGGTAAAACCCATGCGCCCAAGGTCTCGTTTCACCATGTCCTCGAATATGAAGCCCGCATGGATCTGGAAGCGCCGGCGGCTGCCCAGGTGAACATTCTTGAACGCATAGAGGAACCGCGACAGAAGATTGACGTTCGAGACGACCCTATCCTCAAGGTCCAGGAACGGCTGATAGGCATTGGTGTTCGTCGCATAATCCGAGGCCTCATTGACGAGGAGCGTCTCAAGCTCGGCGGGGTCTAACTCGGACTGCGCACGCAGTATCGAGCGAAACTTCTGCTTTCCGATCTCGACGTAATAATCGTCGCGGCAATTCCGCGCGAAGGCGATCACCAGCAGGCCCATGGCGGAAAAATCGGAGTCCTTGAGCCCGAAGGCCTCGTAGGTCGCGCCGATCAGTTTCACGCCATTACGCAATTCGGCAACTGAAAAGATCTTCCTTCGATCCAGCGGCTCCATGGCGGGCATCGCGAACTGGTCGCCTCGCAACTCAGCCATCACATGGATCGACGCGCGCTCCGGTTCGAGAAAATAGTCGTCCAAGGTCTCGAAGCTATGGCTCGCCATCGCGCCGATGTGGTCGACCTCCAGACTGAAATCCGGCTGTGCCTCGAGCAGGGCAAGCTTTTGATGGAAGCCGGTAATGGCGATGCAGCTATGCTCGACCTGCGGCATGAGAACGGTCAGAGCGTCGTAGGGCTGGAGAACGAGCGAGCCGGAGCATGCGTAAGGCATGGTGTAAAGCAGCGAGACGAAATGCCGTCGCCGCGACTGAAAATAGTCGACCGCCCTGCCAACCGTGTCGAGCGTGATGGCTGCACTACGAGCGTCCACACCATGCGCGGCAAAGGCCGCCCCCATGGCGCCGGCGTAGAGCATAATCCGAGTGAAGCGAGAGATGACTGGCGCCTCGAGATGCGGCGCGAGCGCCTGACGCACCGCCAGCCATGTCGGGCCCGGGTTTGCAACAAACGCATCGTCCAGTCGGACCGCGCACAACCAGGCTCGGAGCCGATCGTCGGGGATCCCGAATTTCGGCAGATTGATGAACTCCTCCACGGCTCGGATGGTCTCATGCCATGCGGCCACCGCCTCATCGCGCCGATATTGGGCGAGAATGGAGAGCACGCCGTTGCCGTGTGCAGCCAACTGGCTTTCGATCAGCGCCCTCGCTTCAGCTCCCGATATCGTCTGCACCGCGCGCATATCTCTCCCGAGCGTCGCTGCACCTCGCCATCCACGACCGAACGCGCCACGCGTCAACCGAACGTATGGTGCAGTAAGGATGGCATCAGCCCGCTTAGCACTCGATCAACCTCGGCTTGACCAAGTTCGACTGCATGAGCTTTCGCATGAAGGGCTTCAAACCACTCCTGCGCGTCCAGCGACGGGACCGGAACGGTGATGTTGGGCAAGAGTTCGGCTGACAGCGTCTTATTTCGTGCGATCGATCCCGGTGACGCCGCGACAACCTGCGCAAAACCTTCAGGAGTACGGAAATAGTACCAGAGAAACATCGGGAGACATCTCGTTCGATCGGCTTCACACGTAAGCATCCGATGGTTTCCGACGCAGCCATCATCAGCAGTTGACGCCAGCGCTATTGCCTGTTCCCACGCCATCAAATTACTGAATACGAGGTCACCGGTGGCGATGCGGAATAACTTCTGCCAAGTGAACTCCGCCCCTGGTATTGTCCGGCGATGGAATATCCCCTTGTAGAAGCTGCGCACACCAATTTCAGTATAGGTCTTCTCAGGATCGATTTGAACATGACGTCGAACAAGTGGCGCGATGTCGCCGAGTTTTGCGCGAGGTGAGTTGGAAGTGATCTTGTCGAATGCTCCTACCAGAGCTCTCAACTCGTCAAGCACAGCTAGCAACTCACGCTGCTTGGCGACTGCGCTTTCGATGATCTCAACAGGTCGACGGTGGTTCGCCTCCTTGGCATGAGGATTCTTGAGGTCCAAATCCACCGCGATTGTGCGACCTTCTGTATCGCGCTTGATGAGACTAGGCCCAAAGACTTTCCATGCTTGTGGTCCTTCCTTGCGCGCGGACCACCACTCAAGGCAGTCAGTGAGTTCTTCGTACAGTAATGGCTGCGTTTTTGAATACTTGCGCCGCCCCCCTGGGAGCGGCTGTTCCCAATACCAAATGTCACCCGTCGGGCCTGAAGTGTCGAAGAAAATGATGTTGGTCGGAATATCGGTATAGGGGGCAAACGTTCCTTCCGGCAGCCGGACGATAGTGTGCAAATTGAACTGCTCTAGCAGGTCCGCCTTGATGCGCGCCGCGATGCCATCGCCAAACAATATCCCATTCGGAACGACTACGCCGGCTCGCCCGTGGCCTCCTCGCTTCAGCCGTCGCATAATGAGTTGCAGAAACAGCAGAGCGGTCTCGGCCGTCCGGCGATCATCCGGGAAGTTCGTGAGGATGCCTGCTTCCTCCTCTCCGCCGAACGGAGGATTGGTCAGGATCACCTCGACGCGGTCACGCTCACCGATCTCTGTGAGCTTGAAACGCAGCGCGTTTCCGAACTCGATGTCGGGCGCCTCCAACCCGTGCAGCAGCAGATTCATCTGTGCCAACAGAAACGGTAGCGACGAGTCCTCGCCGCCGCGCAACGTCGAGCGCTGAAGGATCTCGCGCTTCTCCACCGTGTCGGCGCTGGGCTTCATGTGATCGAAGGCTGCGGCGAGAAACCCTCCGGTGCCGCAAGCCGGATCGAGAACCGTTTCGCTCAGCTTCGGGTCGATGACCTGGACCATGAAGCGCACGACAGGTCGCGGGGTATAGAACTCTCCGTTCTGACCCGCCGCGTCCCGCATTTCCCGCAGCAGCGTTTCATACATCCGGCCAAGCGTCTGGATGTCTTCGGTGCTGTCGAAGTGGATGTCGTTTACGAGGTTGATGACGTCCCGCAGCACGTAGCCGCTCGTCGCGTAGTTGCGCAGGTCGCGGAACACGGCTGAAACAACGTCACGGCGCTGTCGCCCTTCCCCATTCCCGCGAAGACTCCGCAGATACGTGAACAAGCCGGGCCCCTTTGTTCCGTCGGCTCGGACGGTCTGCTCCCCATTGATGAACGAGAGCAGATCCGGTCCCGTGATGCCTGCGGAATCGGAGGCCCAGTCGCGCCACCGATAGGGAGGGTCGATCAAACTTCGATAGGTCTCGCCGGCGAGAACGGCCTCGTCCTCGTGGACCCGTTCCATATCGTCCACGAACTTCAGGAACATCAGCCACGTCAGGGTAGGAAGCCGCGTGAGGTCCGTCTTCAGCTCGCGGTCTTTGCGCATCTTGTTGCGCGCAGACTTGATGACGCTGTCGAGTCGCTGAGCCGTTGTCTTCGGCACCTTATCCTTCTTCTTTTCACGTGGCAGCATTCAGAGGTGCTTTCCTAGGCGGCGTACAAGAGGCCGGACATTTCATTCACGGCGGCGCGAAGCTTGTCCGGACCTCCGAAGCGTCGCGCGATTTCACTGGGATTGCCGAAGCCCGCGAGCGGCGGCACTTTCAGGATGCCGGGCAGCACGAACTGAGCCGCGCCATGATCGGCATACTTCTCGAGCAGGGCTTCGAGCACCGACCGTGCCTCCGCACCATAACGATCGAAGAAGTCCTGGCGGTCACGCTTGAGGCGTTCTGCGCGCTCCCTGCGAGTCCTTAGCGGCGCATTCCAGGCGAGATGGCAGAGCAGATCGAAGGGATCGTCGTCTGGACGGCCCGCCTCCTTCGCTAGGGTCTCAAGGTCGATGCCGCGCTCGGCGAGCGCTTCGACCACGGCCTGGCGCTTGTCGGCATTGAGCCAGTCCGCGCGAAAGCTCGCTGCCGTCGGATAGAGTGTTCGGACCTTCTCCCCGGTCCAATCCATCAGCTTCTTGCAGGTCAGACGCTTGCCGTCGGTGTCGAGCTCGTAGACGAGGTGGGCTACCACCTCGACCGCCCCGCCATCGACATAATATTTGCGCGGCTCGCCAGGCTCTTCGTCCGGCGGCAGCCCACCCGGCGGCGTCTCGCCTTCCGGCTCGTCGGGCGTCTCCAGCGGAGGCTTCTCCTCGCCTTCGGTCGTAACCACTTCGCCGTCGGCGTCGATCTCAGTAACCGTTTCGGCCGTTGGTTCGCCGTCGAATTCGGGGTCGGCGAACTTTTCTGTAGCGGTACCGGTGTAGTCGAGGATGTTGAAGAACAGCTTGCCGTAGTCCTCGCGCAGGCGAGTGCCGCGTCCGATGATCTGTTTGAACTCGGTCATCGAGCCCACGACGCGGGCGAGGACGACATTCTTGCAAGTCGGCGCGTCGACACCCGTCGTCAGAAGCTGCGACGTCGTGAGGATAACAGGAACCTTCGTTTCCACATCCTGAAACGCATTCAGCTTTCCCTTGCCGATGTCGCCCTCATCGGCGGTGACGCGACAAGCGTAGTCCGGATACGCGACGACGAGGTCAGCGTTGAGGTTGGCAAGCGCGCGGCGCATCTCGCTCGCATGCTCTTGGTCGACGCAGAAGACGATCGTCTTGGCGAAGCGGTCCGTCTGGGCGAGGAAATGCGTGAGGTGTCGGGCCATCGCTTCCGTGCGGGCGCGCAGTGCGACCACCCGCTCGAAATCCCTGGTGTGATACTCATCATCGGGAATCTCGCGCCCGAAGCGGTCTAGCTCGCCCTTGCTTGGCCGCCAGCCCACGGCGTCATAGTCGGTAACCACCCGATGCACGCGATAGGGCGCGAGGAAGCCGTCCGCGATGCCTTGCGCCAGCGAATAGGTGTAGAGCGGCGCGCCGAAATAAGCATAGGTGTCGCGGTTGTCATCCCTGAGCGGGGTGGCTGTCATGCCGAGCTGATATGCCGGCTCGAAATACTCCAGGATCTCCCGCCAGCTGCTGTCGTCGCGTGCGCTGCCGCGATGGCATTCGTCTACGATGATTAAATCGAAGAAGTCGCGCGCGTATTCGCGATAAAGTCCCGGCCTTCGTTCGTCCCGGGCGATCGCTTGGTAGATCGCGAAATAGATATCGCGGCCCTGGCTGACGACACCATTCTCGATTTTGAAGCGGGCGTCGCCGAACGGCGCGAACGTCTTGCCCATCGGATCGTCGACGAGGATATTGCGGTCCGCGAGAAACAGGATCTTCGGTTTGCGGAAATCCCCGCGCTTGTTCCACCCAGCACTCCAGAGCCGCCAAGCGATCTGGAAAGCCACCGCCGTTTTCCCGGCCCCGGTGCACAGCGTCAAGAGCGCGCGGCGCCTGCCGGTAAGTATGGCTTGGAGCGCCTGATTGACCGCACCTTCTTGATAGTAGCGCAGCGGCTTGCCTGGGTCGGGAAACCCGGGCGTGAGGAGCCGATTGGCCGCAGCATCGTCGGCCAAACCGAGACCCGCGCGCTGGCGCGCCCACAATTCCGCGGGTGCTGGAAAGTCGGCGCGCAGCGTTTCAACGCCGGTGAAGAAGTCGAACTCCACGATCTGGGCACCGTTGGTGGCGATTGCGAACTTCAGCCCTAGAATCTCGGCGTAGTCCTTGGCCTGCTGCAGACCATCGGCGGCGGACTTGTAGCTCGCCTTGGCTTCCACGACGGCGATCGGGTAATCGGCGCTGAACCGCAGAATGTAGTCGGCCCGCTTCTGCCGGCCGCGGCGAGCACGACCCCCGACGAAGATCACCCGGCCATCGGTGAAGGTGCGCTGCTCGTTGATTGCGTGAGGCGCGTTATCCCATCCGGCGGCCTGCAGACGGGGTACGACGAATTTTCGACACGTGTCGGCCTCTGTGTTCATGCTCCTGCGCCCCCCGTCCGGTCTCGCCTTGCCGCCGCCGACTTGGTTCCGGCTTGGTTGATGCGCGCCTCGAGCTCGGCGACCCGGCCGAGGACCTCTTCGAGCGCGGGCGCCTTACCGAAGATCATCCCCGCCATGGCGGCGTAGTCGCGCGTGAGTTCGGTCGCCATGTCGCGATTTGGCGATAGCGTGAAGCTTCCAGGCGCCGCGGTCGCGAGGTTCAGATCTGGACTGTTGAAGAACATGCGGGCGTGCCGCACGCAGTCGAGACCTAGCGCGAGATCACTCGACGCGGAGCGACCGACATCGGAGTCGAGCAGCCGGTAGACGTCGTAGTAGTGCCGTGAAATCCGCTGGCCGCCACCGCGGAGCGCGCCACGCGCGTCGAACCATTGGCGCAACCCATGCAAGATCACAATCTTGTCCCAGAAGGTGCGTTCTGCCACGACAGTTCTGACGTCGGGCACGCTCAGCTCGAGATCCGCGAGCACGTCGGTGACATAGGGCTTGACGATAGCGGGTTGGTTCGGATCGAGCGCCGACTTGGCGCCTGACTCGATCTTGACCGCCGGCCTGACGTATCCCTCGTCAGCCGCCGTCACCTTCGGATACCAGATCAACAGGCTTTGCCGGTCGGGGTCATCGGGATCGAGCTCCACCCGCCCGGCTTCAGATTCCAAGCCCGCAGTCTCCAGGGTCTCGCGCAGGTGTCCCTCGACCTGCAGACGCATCGTCTCGTTCACGTAGGCCTGACTCGCTCCTTTGATGGCGTCGAGGCGCCGTCGTCGTTTCTTGCCGCTCAGCGCCTCCAGCTCATCGACCGTCGCGCCCTCGCCCAGGTCGTCCCGGAAGATCGTGATGTCGATGTCTTCCGAGAACCGGGAGATCAATCCAAAAGCCTTCGACAACGAGGTCCCGCCCTTGAACAACAGTCGAGGGCCGCCCGCCTCGGCACCGTTGAACAGCGCATCGAGGGTCCAACAGACCCAGAAGTCCTTTTCGATGTTCTGCTCCGGAGCGCCCAAGCGCTGCGCCGCGCCGAGAAAAGCGTCGCGGCGATCCTCCGCGGCAGCGGAAAGGAACGTGACGAAACCCGGATTCATCTGCGGCTCCCGGGCTGTCGCTTGGTCGGTTTATCCCGGGAAGAGGAGGCCTCCGGTTCATCGAGCAAGGGCCGCAGAAAGGTCTGCATCCAATCCGGCAGGCTGGTGAAGCCGTCGCGCAAGTCCGCGGCGATCGCCGCACCGTGATCGGGATCGGCGAGGATCGCGGCCAGGCGGCGGCGAATGCGATCGTGATCGCCGTCGATTGTGCTGCGCAGCCATTGCAGCGCCTGGACGACACGCATCGCCGGACGGCCGGCCCAGTGCAAGCGGCTGGGCGCTGTCAGTTTGAAGGTGATGGTCTGGGCGCCCAATTTGATTGGACGCAGGCGCGCGTCGGTGTGGACCGAGATCTTGGCCGGGACCGCATCCGTCAGCCCAAGGTCGTTGGCGGCTGTCAGCCCGTCGACCAGCATCCGCGCCTGGTCTCGTCGCACCAGCGCGTCGATGACCCGGCGTGGATCGGGATTGGTCGGTTTCCCGGTCAGGCTGTTGGGCCGAGGCAGATCGTAAAGGCCGCGGGTGATGCGGCGGATCTCTCCCGCGCTGGTCATGCGTGACAGCGCCTGGTCGATGGCGTCGCGCGAGCCGATGTCCAGAAAGTCGGTCGGCGTCCAGACGCCGAACGGCGCCTGGGCAGCCATCCGCTTTTGAATCTGGGATTTGAGATCCATCGTTGCCGAGCTCTGTCAGAAAAATGTATACCTATTTCTGACCGGGGAGTCGAGACTGTCAGAAAAATGACTACAAATTTCTGACACCCCTTCTTTCCGGCGATGGCCTGTTCGGCCCCCGTTTGCGACCCCTCGGGGCTCCCGACCTCACGATTGCCGCTCATCCCGCCCGGCGACCCAGCGCACGAGCCCGGGCGTCATGTAGACCAGCGCGCCGCGTGGGGCGCCTGTCGCCCGCAGATAGTCTTCGAGCTGACCAGCATGGAGGCGAATATCCGCGTCGGACGGATCGACGTCGCTCTTCCAGTCGACGACCACCTCGGCGCGATCTCCGGTGTAGGCGATGGCGTCGATGCGTCCGGCGAGCGCCCTTGGCTTCGAGCTATCCTCGAGCAGCGCATAGACCGGCCATTCGGGGGTCAGCCGGTCGCGAAGCGCGGCGATGTCGGGCAGTTGCAACGTGCGCCAGGCGGTCGCCGCGATCTCGTCAGAGTCCGGAAGCGCCTCGCTGTCGTCGGGATCGAGGACCAGTTCAGTGAGCAATTCGCGGGCGCGGCTGACAAAGCGGCCTACCTCTTCGACAAGCTCGCCGCTCAGCACCTCTTCCATCAGCTTGTGCAGGAGAAGACCGCGCACACGTCCCGCGCCGACAGGCAGATCGACCTCCGGCGCATCGCCGGCATCGAGTGTGATGGCCTCGACCGCCTCCAGGCGGTCCGGATCATGATCGCTCGGCCGGACCCAGGTCAGCGCAACGGCCGCTTCTTCGATGGTCGCGCGCTCGGCTGCGAACAGCTCAGCGGTCTGAGTATTCGGCGGATCGGCGCTCATCGGCATCGGCGCCGGCGTCATGCGGGAGATGTCCAGCTCCGGCAACGCGTCGTGGCCCAGATTGACGACGCGAGCCCAGGACTTCTGCTCGGCCTGCGCCAATTCCGGCACGATCAGCAGCTCACGGGCTCGCGTACAGGCCACGTACCAGAGCCGTTCGCGTTCGCGCGTCAGGCTCTCGTCATCGGTCTCGAGCGCCGCGCGCAGCTCGGGCGGCACGACGTCGCCGATCACCCAATGCAGCGTGTCGTCGTCAGCCCGGTGCACAAACGGCTCGCGGGAGCGCAGCAAGGTCGCGGTGTTGATCGGGATCACCACCGGCCATTCGAGCCCCTTGGCGCTGTGGATGGTGATGATCTCGATGGCGTCTCCATCGGCATCTACGCGGCCTTCGTTGTAGGCGGCGCCGCCGCGCCAATCGCGGCTCACGTCGCGGGCGAAGCGCTTCATGCCTTTGACGCCGTAGGGCCGCGCCCGTTCGAGCAGCGCCTCGACGTTGGCGGCGGCTCGCGCGCTGCGGTCGCCTTCGCGCGCGCTCAGGATCGGCCGCACGGCCAACCGCTCGACGGCTTCGGCGAGCAGCAGCGCGGGTGTCGTGGCGCGCGCCCGGCGGCGCAGGTCCTGAAGGATCGTGAGGACCCGCCGCGCGACGGGATGAGCGACGTCATCGGCATCCGTCGCGAGCGAAAACCGAGGGATTGCTTCGGGCCGATCCGCAAGCGGCGGCAATCCCGCGGTGATGTCGAGCAACTCCTCCTCGCTGAGGCCCACGAGCGGGCCGCGCATCAAGGCGCCGAACGCCAAGGTGTCACCGCCGTCGGCCAGCACGCGCACGAGCGCGACGAGGTCCTGCACCTCCTGGCGGCGGAACAGTCCTTTCCCGGCCTGGGAGGCGATCCGGAGGCCGCGGGCTTCAAACGCGCGCTCGTAACGCCAAAGCTCCGAGCCCGTCGGGGCGAGCAGCGCGATGCCGCCCGGCGTGAGCGGCGCAAGGTCGCCGTCTTCATCGCGGATCGTCACGTTGCCGATCAGCCGCGCGCACAGATCGGCGACGACTTCGGCTTCGGCGTCGCGGATCTGCGCCGCCCGCGAATCCGGCGGCAGATCGATCGTGATCTTGGCGGCGCATGGCAGATCGTGATCCGGCGGATCCAGCGTTGGCGCGAGCTCCACGTAGCCCGGCTGATTTTGGGCCGACAGCGGCGTAGCGAAACAGCGGTTGATGTGGCTCAGGATCGCCGGCCGTGAGCGAAAGTTCGCCGTAATCTGGACGATGTTGTTGGGCCAGCGCCGGGCGATGGCGCTCCGCGCCTCCGCGTAGGAGCCGACGTCGGCGCCCCGGAAGCGGTAGATCGCCTGCTTGGGATCGCCGACCATGAAGAGAGCGCCAGCGCGCAGACGGCTGTCCTGCCAGCGCGGCGGGCTGTCGTCGGCGGCGATGCGAAACAGGATTTCCGCCTGGATCGGGTCGGTATCCTGGAATTCGTCGACGAAGATGTGGCTATAGCGCTGCCCGAGCGCGCGGCGGACCGCATCATGCCCGCGCACGAGCGCGCGCGCCCGCTCCAGCAGATCGTCGAAGTCGAGAACGGCGGCAGCGCGTTTGAAGGCGGCGTAGTCGGCAAGAACCTCATCGAGTTCATCGGACAACTTGGCGACCAGCGCGGTCGCGACACGGCCAAGGATCACGCGGTAGCAGTGATCCACCCGCGCAAAATGCCGACCAGCCTCGGCGTTAAGTTCGGCGCCGCGATCCTTGCCGGCGGCCTTGTCCCACGCCGTTTTCGTCCTTGGAGTCAGCAGATCGAATGTATAGCGCCGCATGCAAGGCAGGCGCGCCGGATGAGCGAGCCGCCAGAGCGTGTCGAAGACAGGCGCCGTCGCGAAGCTGCCGGCGAAGTGATCGGCCAGCGTCTCGAGCTGTCCGACCAGTTCGAGCGTCTTGGGCTCGAGAGGCTGCGCCGAAAGCCAGCGGCGGAAATCCGCGACGGCCTCGACGAGGTCGATGTCCGGCCGGCCGCTGAGATCGGCCGCGGGCGCCCGCGCGCCCCGATGCTCCAGGCGAAACCGCGCAAGGTTTCGCAAGGTGGCGGCCACGTGATGCGGATCGTACTGCGACAAGGAGGCGATCGGATCGTCGGCCCGCGCCGGTCCATTCAGCCGCCTTCTGAACCATTGCTCGAACACGGCCTCGAACGCGGCTTCGGCCTGCGCCGCATCGAGGATGCGCGCGCCAGGGTCGATATCGGCTTCGACTGCGTAGCTGCAGATGATGGTCTGGCAAAACGCGTGGATGGTCGTGGCGGTCAGCTCATCGAGCTTGCCCGCAGCCTCGGAAAGGATGCGCCGCTGCGCGTCGGTCAGCCCGTCGGGCAGAGCCTCCCGCAGCGGTTTCGGAACACGTCCCGCGAGCAGATCGTCGACGTAGCGGTGGACGCGCGCGCCGAGCGCGCTCGCCGCGAGCTCCGTGAAGGTGATGGCGGCGATCGAGCGCGGCTCGGCGCCGCTCATCAACAACATCGTCACGCGGCCGGCCATAAGAGCGGTCTTGCCGGTGCCCGCCGCCGCCTCCACCAGCAGCGTCAGATGCAGTTCTGTGAGCGCCCTGAGGCGCGCGGCTTCGTCGGCGAGCTTCGTCATCGCACGCTCCAGATCCGGGCGAAGTCACCGAAGGCGCGGCCCAAGGCTGCCTGTTTGCTGTGGAAATAAACCGCCGGCGCCGCCGGCAGCGCCAACGCGAAGTCGTTCCAGTCCTCGCGTGCGTCGGGCCCGGGCAAGGCGATGCCGCGACGCAGAAGATCGACGGCCGCGCTGACATGCGCGCCAATGTCGGCGATCGCCTGATCAACATCGGGAAGACTGTACGGCCTGGGCCGATCGGTCCCGAGGAAGACCAGGCGCGCAATGACCCGCGGATTGTCCGCTACCAGTTGGCGCGCGGCCAAGGCGTAGAACACGCGCTGCAGCTCGGCGCCGCGCCCGAGAACGATCTCGTTAGCCTTCGGCGGTTCGACGCCGGTCTTATAGTCGGAGACACGAACGCCGTTGTGTGCGCTATTGAAATCCACCCGATCGATGCTGCCGCGAATGCGCAACCCGGCGCCGGGAATGATCACCTGCGCTGTCGGCGGCCACAGCAGATCGCCGGCGGCGTTCGTCCCGTCGTCCTCGCGGCCGAACGCCACTTCGGTCCAGCTGCGCGTGACCGGCTGAAATGCCTCGTCGAGCGTCAGCGCCTTCAGCGCGAGATCGCGTGCGGCCGCGAGGGTGTGGCGCCACAAGAGGACGGGCGGGGTCGAGCGCTCGACCGGCCACTGCACCGCGATGGCGGCGGACGCCGCATCGAGGGCGTTCTCGATCTCATGGCGGGCCGCGCGCACATAGCCGGGTTGAGGTTCGAGCGCGTCGACCGTGCGTTTCAGCATCTCGTGGACGAGCTCGCCGAAGGCGCGCGCGTCGAGCGACAAGGGCTGTTCGTCTTCGACCAGCGAACGCCAGCCCAAGGCGTAGCGCCACACGAAGGCAAGCGGGTCGCGCAGCATGAGGCGAAGCGACGTCGCGGACTGCACCTGCGCGATGGCTCGGGCGATGACGGGATGATCCTCGCGCACGCGGCCGTCATGAGCGGTGACTGCGGGGCTTCGGCGATTGCGCCAGCAAGCGTCAGCTGCTCGCAGCACAGGCGAGGTCGCCGCCTCCTCGGGCCGCGCGAGCAGGCGATCGGCTTCGCTGAACGCATGGCTCGGGACGCGTGCGCGTTTCAACGCCGTGGTGCGTCGCGGGTCGTGCGGCACGAGCGGACTGGGCGCCTGCAGCCCGCCTTGGGCGTTGCGGCGACTGCGTGAGAGCACCAGAGCGCCGCCGGCCTGTGCGGTGACGAGCATATACGTGCGCCGGTCCTGTTCGGTGACCGACTCGGAATCGAGGGCGTCACGCGACAGGATGTGGCTCGGAACCAATGGATCTTCGCCGGACCGCCGCGGCCACGATCGCGTCGACAGGCCGAGCAGGCGGACGAAGCGTCGTGGCGCCGCTGCGAGATGACCCGCTGGACACCAGACCGCGCAGGCGCCCGGGTCGCGGCCATCGGGAAGACGAAGCTCCTGCAGCGAGAATTCGAGCGCCTCTGGCGGCGCGCGGCGCAGCGCCTCGACCCAGAGCGCCCGCGCCGCGCGTCCGAGCAGCAAGCCCCCGGCCGCATCTGCGGCGGCGGCTCCTCTGGCAAGCACCTCGAGAACCGGGATGAGCAGCGGCCGCACGTCGACACCATCCGTGCGGTGCGCGTGGGCTTCATCGAGTGCGCGCCGCCATTGCTCAAGCTCGAAGAGGGCAGCGCCAGGCCGCAGGCCCTGCGCCCAGCTCGGAGGCAGCGCGTCGAGGCCGCGGCTGCGCCCGGCGGCGTGGCCGAAGAGACGGCGCACGCGACCCTGACTCAACCCGTTGATCAAGACGTCGGCCAGGGCGGCACAGGCCTGCCCTTCGCGCGACGCCAGGGCCGGCATGCCGTGCGAGAAATGCAACGGCAGACCGGCGTCGGCCGCCAGCACCAGCATGTGGTCGTCCCAATCTTCGGTCGCCGTGGCGCAGACGGCGATCTCGTCCGGCCGAGCGCGGCCCGACGCGATGAGTTCGCGGGTCCACCGCAGAGCTTCGACGGCCTCGGCGCGCGGCGAGGCGCAGGAGACGATGTCAGGCGACGCCGGTGTGGGCCGCGGATCGGAACCAAGCTCGCCGGTGAACCAGGCGGCATCGGGATCGCCGGGATTGCGCCAGGTGAGCGGTGCCTGCCGCGCCAGGGCGATGAGCAGCGGCCGCCAAACCGAGGCGACGCGCACGACGCGATCAAGCTCGACCGCGCCGAGGACCGCTGGCGCGTGCGTCACGCGCTGCAGGGCGGCATCGCGCAGATCGCGCGGCGACAGCACACCCGCCGGCAGGCTCGCACGCACGCGCGCCTCGATCGTCATAAGATCCTGAAGCCGCGCGCGCTCATGGGCGCGGTCGGCCAATGCGAAGTCGGCGTTCCATAGCCGGGTCAGCGTCCAAGCCACTGAACGCGTCATGCCGGGCAGGCTTCGGATGCTCTCGAGTTCGGCGAAACCGCCGGCGTCGAGTGCCAACCGGATCGCCGGGTCAAGGTCCTCGGATCGCGCTGGGCGCGTGAAGCCGCCGGCGAGGCGCGCCGCAAGCTGCGGCAAGGTCATGATCTGTACGCCAGCTTCGCCCTGTCGCGCGGCGGCGATGCGCCTCATACGAAAGGCGAGCGGCCCCTCAACGATGACGGTCCGACGGTTCATTGTCCCCCGGTTTCCCCTTTCCATTCCCACTTCGTCTTGCCGAACAACCGCATCGAGCACTGTCGATCACGGTTGCCCATCAACATAATCGCCAGGCGCCGAATAAAGCGGAACATCGGATTTCCAAGAATTTCCGCCCCTAGGGGCGCCTTCTCCATCCCGGCCGTTCGCCTGTGGCCTCGGTTGCTTGGCGACATCGCGGGGCGGGCCGGCGCCACCTGATCTCTCACCCACAATACGACATCACCCGCGAGCGGCCCTGATCACCCGGCCATTGAGAACCCGGGATTGAAGCGGCTGAAGTCGCCGGGATGGCGCCACAACAGGCGCTGCTCGGGGCTCAGAAGGTCGAGATCGATGAGCCCATGGAGCTCGCCGCCATGCAGCAAGCGAAGCACCTCTGACAGCGCCAGGCAGGCCGCCACCGAGCCGACGAACGGCGCGCCCACGGCCTTGCCCGCCAGCAGCGTCATGCCGCACCGGTCGAGCACGCCTTCGGCGACCAGCTTGGCATAGGCCGGTCGCGCCTCGACCGTTTCGCCGCCTGCGGCTGCCTTCCACATCTCTGCCGCTGGCCGGCGGCCGGGCAGCAGGTGAAGGCGCATCGTGCGGAAGTCGCGATGGCCGCGGCCCAAACCCGCCTCGACGACGAGATCGAACCCCACCTGGTCGAGGGCTCGGCGCCCCGCCGCGTTGTCGAGTCCGCACAGGGCGATCGCCGGCTCCTCGGGCTGGCGCTTGAAGTCGGCCGCGAACAGCCGCTCCTGAATCGACGCCGTAAAGCCGCGGCGCTCCGCCCACGCCGCCATCGCGCGCGTCTTCCGCTGCCCGATCATGTCGCTTTCACTGAGGATCGAGGTGCTCTCCGTCGAGGCGGTGATAAGGTCGATGTCCTGGAGCACAAGCGCGAGCTCGGCAGGGTCCCGGTACGGGAGAAGGCCCAGTGCCCAGAGATAGGCTTGGCCAAGATGCCCCAGCCCGATCAGCCACAGCCGGGAAGGCAAGTAGGTCAGCGCCGGCTCGCGCGCATCCGCCTCGAGCCAATCCGCGTCAGGGCTGGGGCGCCAGAGCGAGAACCCGACCACGCGCCGTCCCGCCGCCGGCATGCCGCCGCTCACATGGAGATAGGCTTCGTTGACGGCCAAAGCGGCCGACAGCATGCCGCTCAGCGGCATAGCCGCGCCGGCGGAGGGCTGAAGATCGGAGTGGATCGGCAGGATCCCACCTCGCCAGCCGCTTGCCGCCGTTCGAACACAGAAGCCCTCCCGGCGAGCGCCGGGACCGCCCCCGATGAAGATGGTCGGGCACTCGTCACCGCGGAGTTCCAAGGCGCCGCCGAGCGCAACAACAGCCTTGGCGAGCGTTCGCCCGAGCGGCATCGAAAGGACGAGCGGCGCATCGAGCGCGCCGCTGACCGTCACGCCGCCGAGAAAGACGCGGCGGCCAAGGGCGACGGCCGTTAAGAGCGCGGCCTGGTGGACCGGGTCGCGAGCGGCGGCCGCATCGATCTCGACGGCAAGCCGGTAGCCGCGGAATAGGGCCTCGGCCTCCGCGACGCTCGCGGCCGTCCCGCTATCGATCGCGTGTTTGACAAGCCGATGAAACGAGTCTGGTGAAATCAACGCAGTCATGAAGGCCGCCTCCTTACAGTCCGATGTGGAAGAAGCGGCTGCGCTCGGCCGCCGGGACCGTCGCCCAGCGCTTGCCACCAAGGTATCGGTACATGCCGATGTCGCGCCGCGGCTGACGCCCGGTCGCGAAACGCGGCAGGATCAAAGCGATGTGCCCGGCGCGCGAGATCATGGGGTGGTCGCGGTCGGAGTCGCTTTGTCCCGCGCCGCCCGGGTTAACGTGGATGTCGGCAACGACCGACAAGCCGCGCGCCTTGCAGATCGCCCACAGCTCGCTGAAGTAGCGCCCGTCGAAGCGCACGATGCCACTGTCGAGGCAGTGTGGATCGAGGTCGTCGTAGAGGACGAAGTCGACGACGCGCACGCGGCCGTTTTCCCGACGCCCAAGCAGGAATGCGCCGCTCTCCCGGCTGCACCGGCGGCCGCGCTCACGCAGCCTCTCGCAAAGCCGCAGCCACAGCAGCCACGAGCAGGACAGCTCATGCCGCGGCGCGAACAGGCGCCGTATAGTCGCGAGATTGAAGAAGTTCATGAACCAGCTCCAGGTACTGGACGATCCCATCAGCTGGGCGCCAGATCTTCGACGGCATCTCGTGCCGCCAGTTGTCATGGCCTGCGAAGCTTTCGCGGTCGCAGGGCAGGTAAAGGGCGGTGCCGTTTTTCCAGTCGGTGCGGAAGACCGCCGACACGCGCCCGCCTCGCCCGCGCGGCCACAGATCGAAGGCGAGCACTTGGTTGGTCTTCAGGTCCCACGGCCCTCCCGTCGGGGCGGCCTGCGGGTAGCCTGCGCAGTTGAAGCGCAGGATGTACTCGCGGCCGTCCCTTGCGCTTGCGCCGATGAAGACGAAGGGCCAGGAGACGCCGGCCAGGCGCCAGCGGCGCTCGGCCACGCCGAGGCGGAACGTGGCCTTCGCCACGTCCGCCTCGAAGGCCCGCTGGTCCGGCCCGTTCACGCGCCGGCCCCGGAAGCGCCGTTCACCCGCTCGTCGGCGACGAGGTCGAAGGCGAGGCCGCAGACCTTGCCGTCGGTGAGCGCGCCGATATGCGTCCCCGGCGCCGGCCGGTCATGGGTACCGGCGATCTGCAGCACGTGCTCGCCGGCCTCCTCGTCGGACATTCCGAACTTGTGCTCGGCGGCCCAGCGCTTGACCCGCGCGACCGTCGTACCCGGTGCGAACCGGCGCTCGACCGTCTCGTTGTTGAACGTCACCGTCACCTCGATGTGACGGCAGCGGTGGATGTGGACCTTGAGGCCTTTGGCGGTGGCGCGATCCTTGAGCAGCACGGCCTCGTCGATGGGCTCGTCCTCGTCCTCGAGGAAGAGCATCGCATCCGAGGCGACGCCGTGCTTGTCGGCCAAGAGGCCCTTGAGGATGGCGAAGGTGGCGTCGGGCTCGAGCTCGATGTGCGCGATCTCGCCGACACCCTCGCCCTGGTAGAACAGGTCGATGGACTTCATGTGTCTGCACTCCGGGGATCGAAGTGCGAGGCCCTAGTGCCTGTCTCCGTCCCTTTGCTCAGTTGATCGACGGCGGAGCAGGAACCCGGAAAGGCGACGGCGCGGATTCTAGTCGAGCGTGAGGGGGCCTGGCGGCGTCGCGGCGCAGACGAAGAAGTGCGGGCAGCGCGGGCACGTCACGACGTCCACCTCGGTCGGGAAGGCGCCGCCGGCGATGCCGGCCAGCATCCCGTCGCTCTTCTTCTTGCGGTTGCCGAGCTTGGTAGCGCTGATGGCGACGGCCTCCGCCGTTTCATCGGTCAGATGCAGCGCCTGAACGACCGCGCGACCGCCGAACTGGCTCTCCGCCGCAAGATGATAAAGCGTGTATTCGAGCCGGTCATATTCGTCGCTGCGTTTGTGACCGGTCCGCACCCGGCGAATGACGACCGTGCCATCGGGCAGCTCGGCGAGCTCGTTCGGCTCCACCACCACCCGCCCGTTGGGAAAATCGATCGCAAGAGGCTGCGCCTCGCGAAACCGCCGTCCGGCTCCGGATCTGACCAGTGCTCCGATCAAGCGGGATGCGAGCCGGCGATAGTCCGCTGCAAAGGCGTGATCCGTCGGGCCCCGCGTGCCCCAGATTTTCTCGAATGCGGATTCCGCGTCCGCGACGGTGGGCTCGGCCGTGCGCCGCGTATCGGCAAGCCACCGCAGCAGATCGTAGAGACAGTCATGGGTCCGCGAGAAGGCCGTGGGCTTGCGCGCCCCGCCGAGGCCCAGAACGTGGGTGTAGAAGAACCGGCGCGGACACTTCTCATACGACCCCAGACGGCTGTCCGTGACGGACCAGTCGGCCGGCCAGGCGATCGCGATCGGCTGCGACGTGGACGCGCCTGCCGGCAGCGGAAGAGTCGGTGGATTCGAGATCTCGTCCAGGAGGGTCGCCGGTATCCAACCTAAGAAGGGCGAGGCAGATCGACCGCTCCCATTGCGCTGCTTGCGCGCATGGTAGA
Organism: Xanthobacter autotrophicus Py2; assembly: GCA_000017645.1. NCBI lineage: Bacteria > Pseudomonadati > Pseudomonadota > Alphaproteobacteria > Hyphomicrobiales > Xanthobacteraceae > Xanthobacter > Xanthobacter versatilis. The sequence goes on along the minus strand of CP000781.1, from coordinate 863,451 downwards.
GACGCAGGTGCGTTCGGGCGCGCGACAGCGCGACGAAGAAGAGACACTCCTCTTCGTCGTCATGCGCGCGCTTCGCCTCGTCGGCGGGCGAAAGATCGCCGGCACCCTCGACCATGCCGCGCGGTGGCGGACAACGCTGACCACGATTCGAACTCGGAAAGCTTGCGACCGTCAGGCCGGGGATATGGACTGCCTCGAACTCGAGGCCCTTGCTGCCGTGCACCGTCATCAGCCGCACGGCATCCAGATGCAGCGCAGCGGCCGGGACCTGGCGCAGATCGCGCTCCTCGGCCAGCAAGACGAGCTGGCGCACACGGTCCAGCGTCCGCTGGATCGGCAAGCCGCCGCCGACCGGCACTTGTTCGCGGACGAAGTTGAGGAATTGCCAGATGGCGACCGCACGCATCTGTGCGGTGAGGCTGTCCGCCTGGCTAAGCTGTTTTGCAAGGTCCGTCCGGTCGAGCAGGTAGGTGGCCAGGAAATCCCAGGCGCTCGCGTTCGCGCGCAGGCCGGCCAGGTCTGCGGCCAGCCGTTCGACCCCCGCGCGCCCGGCTGTTGATAAGCCCGGCGCGGCCGAGGCCTCCGCGAGGCCGGCAAGCGCTGGCTTGCCGATTGAGCGCAGGTGCCGGGAAACGCAATACGCATCCTGCAGCGAGAGGCCGTAGCGCGGCATCGCGCCGACGCGCACGATGGCGTCGCCAAACGGATCGACGGCCAGGCTCAGCAGGCAGAGCAGATCGCGGACCTCTTCGCGCTCGAAGAGGCTCCCGAGATGGAGGATGGGAATGCCGCGGGCTTCCAGCGCCGCGGCGATCTCATTGAGGCGTCCGTTGGTGCGGCAGAGCACGGCCTGATCGCGCAGCCGCACGCCTGCGCCTTCGAGCTCACGGATGCTCGCCGCCAGGCCCGCGGCCTCATCGTCAAGCGTTTCGAAGCGGCAAATTTCAGGGCGGCTCGGCGCGGCGCCGCGGTCCGCCTCGAGCGCCAGCGCCAGCATGCCGTGGGAGGCGCCCATCCGCGGTGCGACGGCGACGAAGCTGCGGACAATCTGGTCCGTCGAGCGATAATTGACGCCGAGCTGGTCAACCGCTGCGCCCGGATAGTCCCGGCCGAAGCGCACCATGTTCTCCGATGAGGCGCCGCGAAACCGGTAGATCGACTGCCGTGCGTCGCCGACCACCCATAGCCGCTCGCCGTCGCCGGCGACCAGCTTCAGGAGACGGGCGCTGGCGCGATTGACGTCCTGGTATTCATCGACGAGCACGTGACGGTGCCGCAGCTGCACCGCGATGCGCGTGGCTTCGTCCGTTTCGAGGAGGCGCGCCGGGCGCATGATCAGATCGCCGAAATCCACGCCGCCGTGCTTTCGCAGCGCCTGCTCGTAGAGATCATAGATGTCGGCGATCTCGAGACACTTCGCGGCTGCGATGCGCGCCTCCTCGTCGACGGCCTCGGCCGCCATGCCTTGCGCCAGCGCGCGATAGCGCGCCGGATCGGCGAGCTCGTCCTTGGCACGCGAGATGGCCGCGACGATGTCGCGCAGGACCATCGCCGGATCCCAGAGATTGCGATAGTGGACCAGCGGCAGGGTCGGCAGAATTTCTTCGAGAACCGCGATCGCGTCGCTCCGGTCGAAGAGCGCCGGGTTGGGCGTTAGCCCGAGCTTGTCATGGTAGCGGCGGACCAGATCCAAACCGAAGGCGTGGAAGGTGCCGATCCAGAGCTTAGGCGCCGCGTCCGGCGCGGCCGCAATCAGGCGCTCGGAGAGTTCGCCGGCGGCGCGGTTGGAGAATGTCAGGACAAGAATGGCCGCCGGGTCGATACCGTCGGCCAGCAACGACAGCACCCGCTTGACCAAGGTTCGCGTCTTGCCCGTGCCCGGGCCGGCCTGCAGCTGAAACGGTGTGTCGCGGTGTGCGGCAGCGCGATCTTGTGACGGGTCGTGCCTCGGCGTCGCGACGACACCGACGGGCGGCTCGCTTTCAATGTCGCCCAAGGGCGGCAAGAGGAGCGCGTCGAACAACTGCTGGCGAACCAGAGGCATGGACAGTTTCGTTCGATCGACGATGGCGCTCGCCGTCATCCCGCGTGAGACATGCAGGTCCCGCGCGACTACGCGCGGGAGGACGAGTTCGCGCGCATAGACATTGGCTTGCAGTTCGCGCCGTTCGCGAGCGCCGTAGTCTTCCACCCGCTGCAATCCGACGGGCGCCGCCTCCGTGCTTCTCGACGGATCGATGTCGCCGCTGGCGCACACCGCCGATCCAGCATGCAGATCGGCGTGTCCGATTTCGTGTGCTACCAACAGTGCACGTGTCGCCGGATCAGGCTCCTGCTCGCAACAGACGGTGCCGCCTTGGTCGTCGTACAGAGCCCGCGCGCCCTTCAGTGCAGGATCGCCGGCAGGAAGCCAGACGACCTGGAGATCGAGCTTGGCGGCGGCGGCCAGAACGAGCGCGAGCGGGTCAAACGGGTCACACCCCTCCGAGACCAGCTGGCCATGAAGCGCTGCGGCCTTGGACCGGATGGGCTCGAAGGCGTCCACGTATCAAAGCTCCAGGAGCGTCTGTTGTTGGGCCTCGGTGAGGCCACAACTTCTGACCGCCTCTTCGAACGTCTGCTGGCCGCCGGCCGACGGTTTGCTTTCGGCCTTGAAGAACTGTCGCGCCGGCGCCGACTGGCTGGCAGCGAAATGCGCAACCACGACCTCGAGTGGTGCTTTCAGCTCCTCGGCGACCCGCCGCTGAAACCCGGACGTCATCGTCCTCGGGTCGATCTGACGATCGCGCAGCTTGCCGACAAACACCGCGTTCGCGTTTAGCCGCTCGGCCAGCGCGCGGAATTCTTGGCGAGGCAGCGCCAAGAACGGATTAGGCGCATCCGCGGAGGTCGCCGGCGCTCGCTTCGCCTCCGTTGCGCGCGCGTCGACCGTCACCGCGTGAAGTCGGTTCTGGAAATGGCTGATCGCGCGGCTCACCGCGGGACTGACCACATTTGGATCGAGCGCCGCCTCGGCCGCCTCGATCACGCGCGCGCCCCGGAGCGCATCGACCGCAAGCGCAATGGCGAATTCGGTCAGCTCCTCGCCGAACTTGGGATAACGCCGCACGATGTCGTCCAGCAGTTTGGCGTCCGGAATGTCCTGAGCGATGGAAAGCGCATAGAACGCGTCCCTTAAGCTGTGCGGATTTGCATTGAGGGTCTGGCTCATAAATCCTCCTTGAAACGCGCGAGCTTCCCCGCAGCGCGCGTCAGCCGATTGCGAATGGTGCGTCCGGTGCAGTTGCAGCGCGTCGCCGCCGTCTCCTCATTCGGGTCTTCGGACTCTTCTTTGTAGCCGAGGACATGGACCAGGATGACCGCTTCGCGCTCGTCGGGCGGCAAGGCTTCGATCGCGTTCACGAACGGTTCCCGGAAAGCATCCCACTCCTGGGTCGGAAAGACCTTGAAGGCGTCCGAGACGCGCGCGAACGCATCCTCGTAGGCGTCGGGCTCACCTTCGGCCTCGGACGGCGGGAGCGCGGCCACATCGATGATCTCCTTGCTGCGGCGGGCGGCCCGGCGAACGGCGTCGATCCGAAGAGTCCGAAACGCCTTGTTGAAGCGGCATTCATAGAAGTCGAGCTCGGCGGGATTCTCTCCCAAGCCGTCGAGCACAAAGAGTTCGGTGAGCTCATCCAGGATGTCCTGGCGCAGGCTGGTGGCATCCGGCATGCGGCCGTCAGGAACGGTGACCAAAAGATTGGCCTCGCATCGACTGAGCAGGACCGGCAGCACCGCGCTCATGAGCGCTTGATCCCCAGCCCGACGGCCGTGGCGCAGAAGGTGCACGAGGCATTCTGACCGCAAGTAAGCGGCGTCATTCCTGTCCGTGACCAAGAGTCGGCTCTGCAGATCCGGTAACTTCAGCTGCACCGCCTCATCCACCTGCGCCTCGACAGGTGCAGGTCGGCGGTAGAGCGTCCCGTCCGCTTCGGTTTTCGTTAACGGTCGCGCCATCGTCCCCCCATGCTCTCGCAACAGCGGTCAGACCGGGTGACCTGATGGCCGGCCCGTCACTACCTTGATCGCGTCGTCCTAGGGAACCCGGAAAGGGAATCCGCGTCGCCGCACAATTTTTTTTCGCCGCGACCGGCACAGCGCTAGCGAATTGCAGGCTGATCCTAGCGGAAAACGCGCCGGCCGCCCAGCACGACATGTTCTGTTGTTGGCCCATAAGCGTCTGATATCCCGTTTGAATTTAACGACACGATTGTCCCCGCTGGCCGAGCCGGCACCGCCCGCGGACGCGAACCAGGCTCAAGCCTTGCGAACCGTCCACCCCGTCGGGAACCGCAACTCGGCGTTCGCCGCCGCAATGGGCGTGAACGTCACCTTGAGCGATCGGCCGGGGACCACCATCTCGGCCGACAGCTGCCTGACGAGCGCGTCCAGATCCTTGCGTTCATAGAACCGCTCCGCCTCGGGCACGTCCCATTCCTCGTCTTTCGCCCGCAAGACATCGGCGCCGTCCACGAACACGGCCTCCACCCTATAACCGTCCTTCATTTTCTTGGTCGCGACAGTGACGGCGACCTCGCGGTTCTTGCCCGGCAGCGCATAGAAATCGCCGCGGGCAGCCTGCAGCGCGTCGCTGATGAACCGGAAGCTCTCCTTGGTCTCGGCATATCGCTGCAACTCGAAGAGCTCGTCGAAGTAGCCGTCCTTGATCGCCTCTCGCAGCTCCCCCTTCGGGTTGAAGAATATCTCGAACAACATGCCATCCAGAAGCGCCTTGCGCTTCTCCGGGGGATAGCCGCTCGTCTCAGTGAGGAAGTTCGTGGCGAAAGGGATCGCCGCATTCGCGCCACCACAGGCGGCTTGGTAGATGTTGCGCCCCACGACGAACAGGCTGTCATCCGCCATCTTCGAAGCCGATGCCGCATCAAGCATCCCCAAGGCGTCGTTCTGCGTGTACCAGTTGTGGCTCTTCAGGCCTTGAATAATCCGGTGTGACTTCTTGCTCGTGTCGATGACGAAGAGGCCGTCGGCGAGCGAAGTTTCTTTATATTCCCGGATGACACGGCCGAGGCTCATGTTGAAATAGAACTCCCCCGAGAGCGAGGTGTGCTCCCAGGATGTCTGCTTCCCGCGCGTTTCGGCCGCCACGGTGTTCCGCACCCGCTTGAACATCGTCTCGATCGAGCAATCCGGCGTGTCGATATGCTGCAGCAGTGCGGCGGTATAGGTACCGTTGCGACCTGTGCCGTCTTCGGCGACTTCGCCGGGCGAGGTCGCAAAGCCGATGATCGTGCCTTTCGGGGCGTACACCGAGGCCAAGCCCCGCGTCGATGCATCGCGATGCCAAGCCCGCTCCCACAGGTTGTTACGGCAGGCGTCGAGAATCATGATCTTCATCGAGGCCTGTGACTTCGCCATCGTGTCGATGACCTTATCGAGCGAAAGCGAGCTGTGCTTCGCGTCGAGTTCCGACGAGGTGTCCGTGTCGGTTGCGAGGAGGTAGTTCGTTCCGTCGATCTGCATGCCGTGCCCGGCGAAGAAAAACAGCCCGACGTCATTGGTCGCGAGCAGGTCTTTGAACTCGCGGAGCCTGCGGTCCATGTCGATGCGCGTCGCGTCGGCGCTCGAGACCACATGGAATCCGTAGGACCTGAGCTTCGTCGCCATGTCGTCGGCGTCGTTCACCGGGTTCTTCAGCACGCCGCAATCGCGGTAGGCACCGTTCCCGATCACCAGCGCCGCCATTTTCCGTTTCACCGTCAATTCGAATTCCTCGTCATCCAGATTTTTCGCTTGGCCGCTCCATGGCAGTCCCAATTCTATAATCGCTTCCGGTCCTCCAACCCGGAAAGGCCGTGAGGCAACGACCCTCGGGTGGGGAAGGCCTTCCCTTGCGGCCGAGCCTTTCGTCTCGGCCGACCCCTTCTGCGGGGGAACCCCGCGCCCCGAGAGTGAGAGTGCAGACGGGGGTTTCGTGACGGGCTGGAGGCCGAGAGAGAGGCTCCCGGCTGGCCCGTCATGGAGATTCTGCCATGACTCAGATAAGCACGCTCGCCGGGCAAGACGCCTTCGGCGCCCCGCCGGTTTCAGCCGGCTATAAGGTCGACATCTCGCGCGGCGAACGGATCGGGCGCGTGTCGTCCGAGTGGTTCTCGCGACCCGGCGACGAGCGCTACCTTTCGCTCAGCGAGCTCTACGCTGCCGTTCGTGCACGTGCTGATCGAGCCAGCGCCCGCACCGTGGAGACCCGGGCCCTTCGCATCGAAGCAAGTCGCGACGACGCCGAGCGCCTGGCGTTGATAGTCCCGGGCCGCGACGAACCCATCGCGCCGACACACTGGTCATTTGGTCAGATGTGCAGCCTGGTCGGCGCCCCGGCCAGCTATATGCGGCAGCTTCCCGCGCCGCTTGCCGGAATCAACATGCAGCACGGATTGCTCTCGCACCGGGCCGAGCTGGTGAAGACGTTGGAAGCCGATGACGGGCGGATCGAGCTGCGCGCCGTCACCGGTCCTGACTATGGCCGCATCTGGGACCATGAGCTGGTCGCCGCGGTCATGAAGATCGCCGGTGAAGGGACAGGCGACACTAGGTGGAAGGTGCCGGGCCTGCTCGACTGGTCGACCATGACGCACAACCCGTTCGTCGAAGTGACCAAGGACACCACCACGCTCTATGCCTCCGATCGCGACGTCTTCCTCTTCCTGGTCGATGACGCCCATCCGATCGAGGCCGGCCGCCTGCCCAATGGCGATCCCGATCTCTATTTTCGGGGCTTCTATTGCTGGAATAGCGAGGTCGGCTCGAAGACGCTTGGAATGGCGTCCTTCTATCTCCGCGCGGTTTGCATGAATCGCAACATCTGGGGCGCGGAGGGCTTCGAGGAGATCTCGATCCGCCACAGCAAGTTCGCCAGCCATCGCTTCGCGCATCAGGCGGCGCCGGCGCTGGAACGCTTCGCCACGTCGTCGCCCATGCCGTTTCTGGCCGGGATCAGGGCGGCTCGCGAACAGATCGTCGCCCGCAAGGATGACGATCGCGAAAGCTTCCTGCGCCGCCGCGGCTTCTCACGTCCCGAGACCGAGAAGATCATCGCCACCGTGCTGGAGGAAGAAGGGCGTCCACCAGAGTCGATCTTCGACTTCGTCCAGGGGATCACGGCGCTTGCCCGCACCAAGCCGCATCAGGATTCGCGGCTGGAGCTGGAGGGCAAGGCCGCGAAGCTCCTTTCCAGCGTCCGGTAAACACCGCGAGGCGTGGAGCCGGGTTTGCGGCTTCACGCCTCTACGCCTCTGCGCAGCCCCAACCTCCTAGAGGAAGAGGGCTGCGCTCGCTTCGTGACGGGTTGGAGGCCGAGAGAGAGGCTTTCGGCCGCCCGTCGCGGAGTACATCCCGATGGCTACTGCTGTTAAGAAGATCACCCTGTCCTCGTCGCGGGACATCCCTTTCAACAAGCTGGTGCTGAGCCAGTCCAATGTTCGCCGGATCAAAGCCGGCGTCTCGATCGAGGAGCTGGCGGAGGACATCGCCCGGCGCACGCTCCTGCAGAGCATCACCGTGCGGCCGGTTCGCGATGCCGACGGCGTCGAGACCGGCATGTTCGAGGTTCCGGCCGGCGGCCGTCGCTTCCGCGCGCTCGAACGCCTAGTCAAGCAGAAGCGCTTGGCCAAGACCGCGCCAGTGCCCTGCGTCGTGCGCGAGGATGGCATCCCCGAGGAGGACAGCCTCGCCGAGAATGTCCAGCGCGCGCCGCTGCATCCGCTCGATCAGTTCAGGGCCTTCCTGACGCTGCGCGAGAAGGGCCAGTCCGAGGAAGACATCGCCGCGGCCTTCTTCGTCGCCGTATCGGTGGTCAAGCAGCGCCTGCGCCTGGCGTCGGTCTCGCCCAAGCTCCTCGACGTCTATGCCGACGATGGCATGACTCTCGACCAGCTCATGGCGTTCACCGTCAACGGTGACCACGAGCGGCAGGAGCAGGTGTTCGAGCGGCTGAGCCAGTCCTACTCCAAGGAGCCGCACGTCATTCGCCGGATGCTGACCGAGGGTGCGGTGCGAGCTTCGGACAAGCGCGCGCAGTTCATCGGCCTCGACGCCTACACTGAGGCGGGCGGCGTGATTCTGCGCGACCTGTTCCAGGGCGACGACGGCGGCTGGCTGCAGGATGTTGGTCTCCTCGACACGCTGGTGGCCGAGAAGCTTCGGGAGCAGTCCGAGGCGATCCGCGCCGAAGGCTGGAGGTGGATCGATGTCGCGCCCGACTTCGCCTACGGCCACACCTATGGCCTGCGGCAACTGCGCGGCGAGCAGATTCCGCTCACTGACGAGGAGCAGGCGACCCGTGATGCGTTGCAGGCCGAGATGGACGGTCTGGAGGAGACCTACGCTGAAGCCGACGAGTTGCCCGATGAGGTCGATCAGCGGCTCGGCGAGATCGAGACGGCGCTTGCCGCCTTCGACGATCGTCCTCAGGCTTTCGATCCCGACGAGGTCGCGCGTGCTGGCGCATTCGTCAGCATCGACGGCTCGGGGGTCCTGCGCGTCGAACGTGGCTACGTTCGCCCCGAGGATGAGCTTCCGATTGCTTCGGAGGCCGACGTCGAGACCGATCCCGCCGACGAGGATGCGATCGCAGTCCAAGCCGAGGACGACGATGCGAGCGCAGGCGCGGAGTCTCCTGCGGATGAGCCCGAAGAGGACGATGGCATCAAGCCGATTCCCGACCGGCTGATGACCGAGCTGACCGCCCACAGGACTCTAGCCCTTCGCCATACCCTGGGCGAGAATCCCGACATCGCGTTCGTCGCGGCGCTTCATGCCCTGTGCCTCAAGGTATTCTACCGCTACGCACAGGACACCTGCCTGGAGCTCGATGTGAAAAGCGCGGGATTCGGTGCTCAGGCGCCGGGCCTTGCCGACAGCGCGCTCGCCGTCGCTTTCGACACCCGGCATCAGGCTTGGATCTCCGCCCTGCCCAAAGAGCCAGCCGATCTCTGGGACGGGCTCATGTCGTTCGACACCGACAGCCGTCAGGCGCTGTTCGCGCACTGCGTGTCGTTGTCGGTCAACGCGATCTATGAGGCTTACAATCGCAAGCCTCGAGCCCTTGCACACGCCGACCGCATCGCCCAAGCCATCGATCTCGACATGGTCGCCGCCGGTTGGACGCCGACGATCGGCAACTATTTCGGCCGCGTCACCAAGGCCCGCATCCTTGCAGCAGTGCGGGAGGCGAAGGGCGCGCGTGCGGGCGACCGCATCGAGCACCTGAAGAAGGCCGAGATGGCGGAACAGGCCGAGACCCTGTTGGCCGGGTCCGGATGGCTTCCGGAGCCGCTCCGCACGCCTGGTCGCTGCGTGCCGAATGTTGCTGAGTCCGACGTCATTGATTCCGCCGAAGCGGGCGCCGATGCGGCGGGCGCAGAAACGGCGGCGGACGGCGGCGAAACGGTCGTGGTGGAAGATGAGGAAGTGACCGAGGATGTATCGGTCGCGCTCGAACACCACGCCACAGCGGCCGAGTAACGAAGGAGCCAACCGCACCGTCAGGGGCCCGCCAGCGATGGCGGGCCCTTTTTCGTTCCGGAGGACACGATGCCGGACAATGCATCCGATCTGGCGCAACGTCTCGGGCGGCAGGCCGAGGCAGTGTGCCGTCACTATCTTTCGAATGGCCGCCGCGAGGGTCGCTACTGGCTGGTCGGCGATGCCCGCAACACGCCGGGCCGGTCCATGTTCGTCCGCCTGAAAGGCGCCGAGTTCGGCAAGGGCGCTGCGGGCAAATGGAGGGACGCCGCCACCGGCGAGCATGGCGATTTGCTCGACGTCATCCGTGAGAGTCGCGGCCTGCTCGACTTCAAGGATGTCGTCGACGAAGCCCGAGTCTTCCTCAGCCTGCCGCACCCGGACCCCGAGCCGCAATCGAGGCGCCTCGCACCGGCACCGACCGGGTCGGCGGAGGCGGCACGCCGGCTCTTGTCCATGTCACAGCCGATTCCGGGCACTCTCGTGGAGACGTACTTACGTCAACGCGGCATCACGGCTTTGCACGGAACCGGATCGCTGCGCTTTCATCCGCGATGCTATTATCGGCCGGATGAGCATAGCCCGACCGAGAGCTGGCCGGCGATGATCGCATCCGTCACCGATCTCGGCGGCCGGATCACCGGCGCACATCGCACCTGGCTTGCACTCGACGGTAGCGGCAAGGCGCCGATTGACACGCCGCGGCGGGCGATGGGCGATCTGCTCGGCCACGCGGTCCGATTCGGCGTGGCGCGTGACGTGATGGCCGCCGGAGAAGGCATCGAAACGATTCTGTCGCTGCGGATGGCGTCACCCCCTATGCCGATGGCCGCCGCGCTATCGGCCGCGCATCTCGCAGCCATGCTGTTCCCGCCGACGGTCCGCCGACTCTACATCGTGCGTGACGACGATCCGGCCGGTGACGGCGCACGCGACAGTCTGATCGAACGGGCGAACTCTTTTGGGATCGAGGCGATTGTTCTGTCACCCACGCTCGGAGACTTCAACGAGGACCTCAGGCGCATCGGCATCAGTGCACTCTGGGCCAACGTCCGCGGCCAGCTCGCCCCAGAAGATGTCGTGCGTTTCATCGCGACCGATGCGATGTAGTTCCGCCGGGATGCGGCAATAGCGGCGGCGCTGTCAGCACGACCGCCCGACTGGGTTCTCCTTTCGCCGGAGAGACCGCGACCCGGCCTTCGAGAGGGCGATCGGCCGTCAAACGGTCCGGCCCGGCAATGGCTGCGCCCGGTTCTTTTCCGCCGGCCCTTCGGGCCTTTGCATCGCGAAGCAAAACAACCGGGCTTCGCCATCCTCCGCTGACGCTTGGGCCCTGCGCTTCGCTCCGGGTGCAGGCCCGGCCCGCCCGACGGCTTTCGTCGCCAGAAGGCCGCGAGGGTCGCGGTCAGACCGACGAAGGAGCATCCCATGACGAGCGATCGCGACGACTTCGAGCCCCATCACGCTTCATCTCCTACCGACCACGTTCTGACCGAACTTCAGCTTTACGGCTTCCGCCCTTTCCAGGACGAACTCGACCCGAGGCCGCTACCCAACGGGAACGTCGTCGCCGGCGCCATCGCTGACATTTTTGACGCCCTGATCGTCACCCTGCAGGACACCCGCCTCGAGCCCGACCTCGACGATCTGCTTTGGTCGACCGTCAATCTTTTCCACCGCGCCACCGACCGGATCGAGCGCGAACTCGACGATAACGAGCAGGCGCAGAGGCGGAGCCAACGGGAGCAGGACGGTTCCGAGGTTAAATCCGTCGACTTGGAACGGCTCACCGCCCAGGGGCAAACGCTGATCGAACGCAGGGACGCGTTCGAGCTGATGCGCGACCAGGCCGCCGAACATTTCGAACGCCACACCAACTCATCGTGGCGGCCGCGCAGCGGATCGATGGTCAACCATCGCAACCTGACCTCGGCGATGATCGACAGCCGCGACTTCCTCGCTGCCAGGAAGCGCGCCAAGAACGAAGTCCTTCTTCCGGCGGGCTCGAAGATCGCGCTCACCGGCGGACTCGACTTCAACGATCATCGGCTCATCTGGGCCAAGCTCGATCAGGTTCACGCCAAGCACCCGGACATGGTGCTGTTGCACGGCGGCAGCCCTAAGGGCGCCGAACGCATCGCCGCACGCTGGGCCGATCATCGCAACGTGCCGCAGATCGCCTTCAAGCCCGACTGGACGAGGCACGCCAAGGCCGCGCCATTCAAGCGCAACGACCAGATGCTCGACGTACTGCCGATCGGCGTCATGCATTTCCCGGGCACGGGCATTCAGGACAACCTCGCCGACAAGGCACGCAAGCTCGGCATCCCGGTCTGGAAGTTCGGCGGCGCGTAAGCGCCGCCATCTTTCACCTTCAATCACCCTGATAGGCGAACGTCTTCAAGGCTGCTGGCGCCAGAACTGCGTGCTGTAGTTGTTCAGCCCGCGGGAGTGAGAATCGACCGTCGCCTGGAAGGTGTCGGGAATCTTGTCTCCGTCACCGCCTTCCCGGAAATAGTCCCTGACCGAATAGAGCGCGCCTCTCATCAGGTGCTCCCAAGTTTGATACAGCCTGTCTTGTTGGTCCTGTTCCCGCTTGGCGGCGCTCGGCTTTCGCTTGGGAATCGGTGTCGCATAGTCCGGACGTAAATCGACGTCATGTACGAACGTTATGCTGCCGAACGTCCACTCGTCATCGACAGTCCGGCGCCACCGATAGCTCACCCTCACACTCAGATGTTTGCTGAAGCGATGAGGCGGCATGATCTGGTCATCGACGATAAAGAGCTGCGCTTCCTTCTGCTCGGTTTCCAGCCGTTGCTTCATAGCTCCGACGGCGGAGGACAAATCATGGCCTGCGCGTCGAAGGGCGTTTTCTGTTTCCGCCCGCTTTCGCTGCGCCTTGGCCTCGCGGCGTTTTGCCAATGCCTGCTCGAAGGAATGGAACTTTGTAGCGATGTAGGAGCCGCAGTTCACAAGAGCGAGACGGCGCAAATCGCCCGACCGTTCCTCCCGGATCGCCTGCTCGATGAGTCTGTCCAACTCGCTGGCGTCGATCGCCGCGATGGCAACCTGCTGATCGCGGGGGATGTTAATCTCTCCCATGCCGGATGTCCTCGTTCTTCCCTTAGGCATGAGTTGCCGTGACAACCTCGGGGCTCAGGACCTACACGCCGAGTCAGCCTATGCAAGAATAGCCGACACCGAGTGACTTCGCACGGCGAAGCGACTGACCTCAATGGACTGATCGGTGGCTCCGCGTTGAGCAAAGCATCCCCGCTTATCTGCGCTGATCCTTGGCCGGACTGACCGCTTGACGCCATCAACCCGTAAAGGGTCGGCTATGCGAGCATGCCGCCGCTCCAGCTACGCCTGCGCGGTGATTGCAGCGCTCAGTCCGACACTTCGGGCGCCTGTCAGCGGGGATGGTCCTCCGCTCGAAACAGGAGCCGGATCGATGTCCCTCAACGACGCTCACGCCTTCGCCTTCAGCCTTGCCACGACGCTCATGGTCGCGATCATCATCTTCCAGGCCGGAGACGGCAGCCTCGCCGTCATGCCCGCCAGCGAATACGATGGCGACGCGGCGGTGATTATCCATGAAATCGATCCGTTCGCCTTGTGACCACGGCGAAGATATTGCTCGCGGGAGCGGAAGTTCTATCGGATTTCCACTCCCGTTTTCGCTCGATTTCGACTATGTTTACGTCGCGCCGTGGTGGTGGTGGAAGGCGCGACCGTCAGACATTTCTCACGGGAGACCATCACCATGATCTTCATCGGCATCCTCGCCAGCATCGCAGCCATCGGCGTGCTCTGCTGGCTACTCTTCACGCTCGCAGTCTTTACGCTGCCGCTCTTTGCAGGCGTCGCCGCCGGCATGTGGGCGTATGAGAGCGGCGCCGGTTGGCCCGGCGGCTTTATCGTCGGCGCCGTAGCAGCGGCTTTGACTTATGGCGTCGGCCAACTTCTCCTCGCCTTCGTGCGCCCGCTTTGGCTGCGGATCGGCATCGCGCTCGCCTTAGTCGCTCCGGCGGCGCTTGCCGGCTACCATGCCACCCACGGTATCGTGAAACACACGATGCCCTCCGAGACATGGCAGATCGCCTTTTCCGTCATCGGCGCGACCGCCGTCGGCGTCACTGCACTGTTGAAGATGACGACGATGGCGACGCCCGGATCGCCCGGCGGGAGCGTCGCTCACGGCTGACATCGTAGATTGCGAGCCGTGCCTAGCCGCTGGAGCGGACCGAGTGAACGTGACGTATCTTGGCATTACTATCGCGCTGATCGGGCCCGGAGCCGTAGCGCTATTGTCGACGGCAATTGCTTCCGAGCCAGAGACGCTCACGCCACGCGCGTTGTCACTTGGCTTGTTCCTGGGGCTGCTCGTGGCGGTGGCATTGATCGCCGCCCGAGAACGCCTTGGCTGGCGCGATGTCGGGTTCAGACGTTCTGGCTGGTTGTCACCGCTCTGGGCTGTGCCAGTCGCCCTGTTCTTCATCTTCATCTTTATCTTCGGGCCAGCGGCCTTTGCGCTTTTGACGAACCTGAACGCAGGCTCATTCGACACGGGAATAGATCAGTTTCGCCTGCTCCCACGGTGTTATCTCGCGCTCGCCATCGTGATCGTCAGCGCGGGTGAGGAATGGCTGTACCGTGGCTATGCCATCGAGCACCTTGAACGACTCACTGGGAATGCCTGGTCGCAGGCGCGATGTCCCTTGCCGCGTTCGTGCTCGTGCATCTTCCCGTCTGGGGACCCGGGCCAGCAGCGACAACCTTGGTTTCAGGCGGAATCCTGACGCTCCTCTACATCTGGCGGCGCGATGTGCTGATGTTGATCTGTGCTCATGTCGCGACCGATCTATGGGGCCTCATGCGGCCCGCATGAGCTGCCCCGCGTGATCAGCAGAGCCGTCGCGCGGCACAACCAGTGAAGATGTCTGTGGCGTTAATGCTCTGATCGTGGAATGGCGACTCACGACTGATCCGCACCGAGGCCTGCACTCAGAGCGCGTCTTCGACGGCGTGAGTCGTTGCCGGGATCTCGTCGGTTGCAGCGAGGTCGCCACGTTCTCCGTTGCTCGGTCTCTGTCTGGTCGACCGCTCCAAACGGCCTCTTCAATGGGCTGATCTGGCCGAAGGTCGGCTGCGCCTCGACCGCCTATGCGGCAATGGCGCCGATCGGCTTTCTTCCCCTGCCGGCTGCGCCGTCATTCCTCGCGAAACAAGAAAGTCGCCTGGCTACCATCCTCCGCTGCGCTACGGCCTGCGAGCAGATGCCGCGTCGATCGCCTCCGGCCTGTCGATCGCCATCGAGGCCGCAATGGTGCGGGCTCGGAACAGAGTTCAAGGAGAACTATCATGGCGACCATCGGCACCTTCAAGAAGTCCGGCGCGAACGAGTTCACGGGCCAAATCGTCACCCTCAGCGTCCAGGCCAAGAACGTCCGCATCGTCCCCGAGGCCAACCGCTCCGGCGACAACGCCCCCAGCCACCGCGTCTTCGTCGGCCGCGTCGAGATTGGCGCCGCCTGGTCCAAGCGCAGCAACGAGGGCCGCGATTACCTGGGCCTCAAGCTCGACGATCCGAGCTTCACCGCCCCGATTTACGCCAACCTCTTCGATGACGAGGACGGCGAGGGTTACAGCCTGATCTGGTCTCGTCCCAACGGCCGCCGCGCCGACTGACCCGCCCGCGAACCCCGCCCGATCCTCGGGCGGGGTTCGTCTTTTCGATTCTGCAAAGCTCGCGAAGCCGCTTTCAGACGACCCGAGCGGCTAACCTTGAGCAGACTCGACCCTACACGTCGCCGGATTTCCGTGTCCGCGGTTTTGCGGCTTTGCGCGTTTCCGCCGATCCGGTTAAGCGGATCGGAGCCACCGTTTCATCGAGAAAGGCGGCAGGCCTCACTTCTAACGCTTCCGCCAGATGCCACATCGTCAACAGCGTGACATTTTGCTGGCCCCGCTCCATGCCGCTCACATAAGCGCGGTCCACACCCATTTTCACGGCGACCGCCTCCTGACTCAGGCCGGCCGCGATGCGATACCTCCTGACGTTGGCTCCAAAGATTCTGCGAATGTCCATCCGCAGGATAGGAGACAATCGTGTATTATATCGCTACGTGTTATAATACACGGCCACGCCGCTTGCTCGCGATGCCGCCAGCGGGATGGCGCGATGCGTGAAAAGCATCGGGAAATTTCAGCTACCGGTCTGGTTTGCAGTTGCGCTGCGGATACGATCGATTAACCAAGGACGATGGACGCGCCAATGACCGCCATTGCCTTCCAAGATCGTCCGCCCGAGAGCGACCGTCTCACGGCCTACGATGAAAGCCATCTCGCCGCCTATATACGGTTGCTGGACGCCGACGCGGAAGGCGCTGATTGGCGTGAGGCAGTGCAGATCATCTTCGGACTTGACCCCGAACGTGACCCTGAACGCGCTCGCATCATGCATCAAACCCACCTCGCCCGCGCGCGCTGGATGACAACGACCGGCTATCGCGAGCTCCTCCGCCCCCGGGCGCAGTGAAATAGGGCTCTCCTCCCGGTTGTGGAAGGCATCGCGCCGTCCAGATTCAGGGACTTCCGTCATGTCTCGTCGGCAGCAACTCTGCGCGCGCAGGGGGCCACTCTGAGCGCGGACGAGGAGACGCGTATGGCCGAGCCGCTCGATTGGCGATTAGAGCAGACCGAACGCGCCCTTAACCGGCTGGAGCGGCAGGGATTCGCGTGGGAATTTCTGCGCCGCAATCCCGACTACCGCAGTGAGTACGACAGCCTGCACAGGACCCCAATAAGCCAGCCAGGCGCTACATCGCGACAAAGGAGCACCGCCCCGCAATGGGGATTGCGCTTTCCTGATCGATCCCGATCGATCCGCTCATGAGACCACGATCTTTTGGCGTCCCGAGTACCTCGCCAGCGTATTGCTACTCGAAGCCGCGCCAGCGGTATTTCGGATGGCTCGACGACTCGAACAACTCGATCTGACTCTAGCCACCACAGACAGACGGCGCGGCGGCGGAGCCGCGATCGTGCTGCCTCACCCCGGCGGTGATATTCATCTGGTTGTCGGCGCCATCGAACCGACGCAACCCCTTGCGGTGCTACTGCCGCTCGACGATAGCTTCCACATCCGCGCCGAAGCGGCACTCCAATTCCAGCGGCATCTGCTCGGACGCGCGACCGGTCCGCCACCACGCGCGCTCGCGCTTACTCCACGCTACCGCCTGCGGCTGGTGCGCATGGTGCGTGCGTTAGACGGCCGATCCTCCGGCGCCACGTATCGCGAGATCGCCGCGGTACTCTTCGAAACGCACCAGCAATCCGCGACCGAATGGAAAACGTCGTCCATCCGCGCCCAGACGATCCGCTTGGTCAAGGATGCCGAGACGATGGTGCGCGGCGGCTATCTCCGCTTGCTGGCAGGCCGCTGAACCTACGCCCCACGCCCATCGGTTCGATGGCCGCAAGGGGGTACGCACACACAGGGGTCTCACTCCGTCATCCACCCTGACGCCGGTGGTTCGCCATCGTGGTCGCTGCTTCGCCACCGCACGCCGACGGCGCGGCCAACGACCCGGAGGCTCCAATGTCAGCAGCGCGACTCGATCCCCCGCCACGCTATCTCCGCACACCCGAGGCGGCGCGCTTCCTCGGTCTGTCCGGCCGCACGCTGGAGAAGCACCGTACCTACGGCACGGGACCGATCTATCGCAAGCTGGGTGGCCGCATTGTCTATGCCCTCGACGACCTACAGGCTTGGGCCGATCGCGGCACACGGCAGTCGACGTCGGACCCCGGCCACGGTGTCGTTCACCCGGCGAAGCCACAGGCGGCGCCGGCCGGTGCGATGCTCATGCGACGTGGCGGCACGTCATGATCGTGGCGCTTCTCAATCAGAAGGGTGGTGTCGGCAAGACGACGCTCGCGCTGCATCTCGCTGGCGAATGGGCTAGGCGAGGAAAGCGCGTCATTCTCATCGACGCCGATCCGCAAGGCTCGGCGCTCGACTGGTCGCAGCAGCGTGCGCGCGAGGGTCTGACACGGCTGTTTGACGTCGTCGGCCTGGCGCGAGATACGCTTCATAGCGAAGCACCTGAACTGGCGCGGAGCACCGACCATGTGGTGATCGACGGGCCACCGCGTGTCGCCAGCCTGATGCGGTCTGCGCTGCTTGCCGCGGACGTCGTGCTGATCCCCGTGCAGCCATCGCCTTTCGATGGCTGGGCTTCCGCGGAAATGCTCTCGCTGTTCGGCGAGGCGCGGATATATCGCCCTCATCTTGCCGCCCGTTTCGTGCTGAATCGATGTGGCGCGCGCACCGTCATCGCGCGCGAGACGGCCGAGACGCTCGCCGATCACGATCCGCCCGTACTCGCCAGCACTATCGGCCAGCGCGTCGCCTTTGCAGACGCAGCGCGGTCCAGGCGCCTCGTCTCGGAAATCAATGAGCACAGCCCGGGCGCGCGCGAGATCACAGCGTTATGCGCTGAGGCCGGGAGGATCGCGCCATGACAGAGCGATCCCACAAGCGCGCCTTCACCGCACGTCCAGCCGATCCCGAAAGCTGGGTGAAAGCGCCCGAACCGCGCTCCGCGCGCGGCGGTGGTGCCACGAATTTCACCGCACGGCTCACCATCGACGTTACGCCCGACCTGCGCGGCCAGATCAAGATCGCCGCGTTCCAGCGCGGCGTCACGGTCGCGGACATGCTGCGCGAGTTGCTCGCCCGCGAATTTTCTCCGGCCGAAGGAGGTACGCCATGAACGGCGCTCCTGACTTGCGTCGCGTGGCGACGCCGACTGTAGTTGGTCTGACCCATGTCGAGCTAACCTGGCTTGAGAAGAAGATCGAATACTGGATCAGGTTCGGTCAGGACGTCCACGAACAGATTCTCGACCGCCGTCGGCGCGTCGTCAGCTTCCCGCCCCATAGCGTGTTCGCCTTCGTTCGTTGGGCGTCCAACGACTTCGGGACGATTATCTCCCGCATCGACATTGTGCGCGCGATCTCGCCGGGCGAACCCTATCAGACGTTGCCCTTTGTGCGTCCCGGCGGCGATATCCTGCTGAAGGCCGAGAGCTGGCCGAAAGTCGAACGCGTTCTGCAAATCGTTGATGCGATCGAAGCGATCGGCATCAATCCCGCCGAGGTCTCGCCGCATCATTGGCGGCACGTCCACAATCGTCTCGCTGCCGGCCAAGAGCCGCGCAGCTACACGGTCGAACAGCATCGGGGCATCCTTTTGCGCCGAAGGGTCGAGCCATGACCCGCTTCGGCTACGTCATGACGACGTACTTCACCGTGATGCTGATCGGTGGCCTGTCCTTCATCCACATCACGCCCTGGCTGATCTGGAACGCGTCCGCCAGCACCCCGATCGGACTCTATTCGCTCGATCGGTCGCCGCGCCTTGAAGTGACCGACCTCGTCGCCGTGGACGCCCCTGAGCCGCTCGCATCGTTCCTCGCCGAGCGTGACTACGTGCCGCGCGGCGTTCCCCTCATGAAACGCGTCGCCGCTCTTCCCGGGCAACGGGTTTGCCGCACCGGCGCTCGCATCACGATCGATGGCATCGCGATGGGCGAGGCGCTCGAACGCGATCGGCTCGGCCGCGAACTGCCGGTCTGGCAAGGCTGCCGACGCATCGCCGCGGACGAAATCTTCCTCATGAACTGGTCCGTCGGGGACAGCCTCGACGGTCGCTACTTCGGTCCGATTTCCATCCGCTCGATCATCGGTCGCGCAACACCTTTGTGGACCGATGAAGACGGCCGCGGCCGCTTCGAATGGCGCGCCGCCACGCGGTGAACGACGCGCCTATCCGACTTCACCGCACAGCAAAGGAGCCTTCCCATGCCGCAGATTGGCGAATTCACGCGAACGAAGAATGGCTACGCCGGCCACATTCGCACCCTCTCGCTCGATGTCGAGATCGTGCTCATCCCCGCCGAGCACGCCGACGCCGAGAATGCGCCGGACTATCGTATTCACCACGTCAACGATGACGGACCCGAAATCGGCGCGGGATGGAAACGCACCGGCGAAAAGGCCGGCGATTACGTCTCCCTGCAGATCGACGACCCCACGCTGGCCCAGCCGATCCGCGCAAACCTCTTCCAATCCGCCGAGGACAAATCCGCCTGGAGCCTGCACTGGAATCGCCCGCCCAAGCGCGGCGAACGGGACTGAACGATGTCCGGCCCGCGCCATCAAACTGTCGTCGGGCGGTCAAGCGCCGTCCGACTGACAGGCTTCCTTCTCCTTTCCGGCCTGCTCCTCGCCGTGCCGCTCAGTGTCACAGCGAACGCGCAGAATGGACCGGCCAAGCGCACGGCGCCGGCCCATCCGTTCGCGGCCTACATTGACGAGGCCGCACAGCGTTTCCGCATCCCGGCCGCTTGGATTCGAGCCGTCATGCGCGCTGAAAGCGCCGGCGACGTGCGCGCGATTTCCTCCGCCGGCGCGATGGGCCTGATGCAGATCATGCCGGATACTTGGGCGGAGCTGCGCGTCCGCCACAGACTCGAACGTAATCCTTATGATCCGCGCGACAATATCCTGGCCGGCGCAGCGTACTTGCGCGAGATGTATAATCGCTACGGTTCGCCGGGCTTTCTCGCGGCCTACAATGCCGGACCAGGGCGATACGAAGAGTATCTCGCGGGCCGCCCGTTGCCGGCCGAGACCCGAGCGTATGTCGCCGCCTTGCTCCCTTCCTTCGGCGGCGGTGATCTACCCGGCGCAATCACCGTCGCCACGGCCGATGCTCGCGCTTGGACTCGTGCGCCATTGTTCGTTGCGCGCGATGAGCGCATTGCCGGCGCCGATCCAGCGCAGACGGAAGGCCGTTCGGAGGACGATCCGGCAGCAACTCCGGTGCGCGAGGCTTCTGCGATCATGCCGCAGTCAGCCGGCCTATTTGTCGCGCGAACCGTCAGCGGAAAACCGCGATGAGGTGCCCCGGCCTCTTTCGCAGTCTGGCGTGCGCCGTCGCATCATGGAGTGCGCGGAGGGGGACGCAGGGCAACACAACCGCACGATTGCCGCCCGTAATCGGCAGGACGGTTCCCCGCCGAAGAGCGCGCCACCAACAGCTTCGCCGCCCGGTAAAATCTCCCGCGTTACGCAACGCAGGAGGCGGGTGATGGACTTCTTTTGCGGGCTGGACGTGGCCATCGAGGAGACGGCGGTGTGCGTCGTCGATGATCGCGGTGAAGTACATCTGACGGTGAAGGTGGCGACCGAGCCGGAGGCGTTGCTGGCGGTGCTGAAGCCCTTCGTTGGGCGATTGAAGCGTGTCGGCCACGAGGCCGGCTCGCTGTCGCCCTGGCTCCATCCCGAGCTCAAGAAGCTCGGCCTGCCGGCGATCTGCCTGGAGACGCAGCATGTGCGGGCCGCGATGTCGGCCCAGCGCAACAAGACCGACGCAGCGGACGCCCTCGGGATCGCCCACATCATGCGCACAGGCTGGTTCCGCCAGGCGCACGTGAAGACGGAAAGCTGCTACCGGATGCGCCTGCTGCTGACGCATCGACGCAACCTGAAGCGCAAGTTCCTCGATCTCGAGAACGCCATCCGCCACTCGCTGAAGAGCTTCGGGATCAAGCTCGGTGGCACCTCGCGCGGCAAGTTCGACCAGGCGGTGCGGGAGGCGGTGGCCGACGATCCGCTGTCCTGCGAGCTCATGGACGCCATGCTGTCGGCGCGCGCCGCGCTGTGGAAGGAGTATTGCCGGCTGCACGATCTCGTCGTGAAGCTGGTGGCGCAAAGCGAGCTGTGCCGGCGCTTCATGGCGATCCCAGGCGTCGGGCCGGTGACGGCGCTCAGCTTCATGACGGCGATCGACGACCCGTCCCGCTTCCGCCGCTCGCGCGACGTTGCCGCCTATTTCGGGCTGACGTCCAGGCGATGGCAGTCGGGCACATCGATCGACGTGCAGGGGCGTATCTCAAAGGCTGGGGACTCTGATGTGCGCCGCGCGCTCTACGAGGCGGCATCGGGACTGCTGACCCGCTTCAAGGGCAAGGACAAGGTGAAGGCCTGGGGCCAGGAGATCGCCAAGCGCTCCTGCCATCGCAAGGCGTGCGTCGCCGTGGCCCGCAAACTGGCCGTCATCATGCACGCCATGTGGAGCGACGGCACCTTCTATCTCGGCGATCCGGCAG
Source organism: Xanthobacter autotrophicus Py2 (assembly GCA_000017645.1). Taxonomy (NCBI): domain Bacteria; kingdom Pseudomonadati; phylum Pseudomonadota; class Alphaproteobacteria; order Hyphomicrobiales; family Xanthobacteraceae; genus Xanthobacter; species Xanthobacter versatilis. The sequence continues at coordinate 841,744 of CP000781.1, read as the reverse complement.
CGAGCACTGCCGACGCCGCGCAGCGGGCGCACACCAAGGATCGCAAGCTCCTGGGAGCCCACCGATGAGCAACTTGCTGACACGAGACATGCAGCGCGCCCGCAACTGACGGACGCCATTCTGAACATGGAGATCCGCCCTCGGCGGATGAGGACCGATGCAGACCAGGACCGACGGAACGCACGTTATCTTGCCTGCGGCTGTGCCGATCGGAAGACGGCCGGACCGCGCTCGATTGCCTGTGACGATGCTCCGTCAATCCGATGGAAAAGTGCGCCGCGACGGTTCGAGCGCTGCCGACGTGCAGCCGGAACACCCCGTCGCAGAGCGCGGAGGAGTGCAAGGCGCATCGGAACTCGAAGCCCGCGAGCGGAGGCGTGCCGTGGCGAACAGCATAGTATATTCTCGCATCGGGAAGGATGAACGACGATGTCCGCAAGAGCAGTGGAAATACGACCGATTAGGAGGGCAGGATAAAGGGGCGCGATGTGCGCCTTGGTTCGGTTGTGCTTTTTCAAGGGCTTACGCAGTGAATTCGCGAGGTGCGCCTTACCGGCGCAGACTGCGGCTTCCGCGATTCTCCAAGATTATCCGCGCGATGGCGCGATGTGCGACCGCGCGCGCATGAGCAGCGAGGACGATTTCCGTATCCGGCCAGGCCGTATCCGCTCAACGAGCGCGCAACGCGCCCGACCGTTCATTGCCCAGGCACTCGCTGCCGCCCAGCGCGCCGGCGGCTCCGTCTCGCGCAAGGGCACGATCGGGCCAGGCCACCGTTCTCGGTTCGGCCAGGGTCAGCGCGCGTCGGTGCAGGCCAACCGGCTCATCAACTCCCACTCACGCGGCACCGTCGTCAAAGCGCGTGTGGTCCGCCACGGCGGACGCAATGCGCCACTCGACACTCACCTCAATTATCTGCGCCGCGAGGGCGTCACCCGGGACGGAGAGAGGGCCCGGCTGTTCGGGCCTGGCGCCGACGACGCCGACTCGAAGGCGTTCGCGGAGCGGTGCGAGAATGACCGGCATCATTTCCGGTTCATCGTATCGCCCGACGACGCCGTGGAGATGGCGGACCTCAAGACTTTCGCCCGCGATTTGGTCGGGCAGATGGAAAAGGACCTCGGCACCCAGCTCGATTGGGTCGCCGTCGATCACTGGAACACCGAACATCCGCACGTCCACCTAATCGTGCGCGGTGTGCGCGAGGATGGCGAGAACCTCGTCATCTCCCGCGACTACATCAAGGAAGGCATGCGCGATCGGGCACGGGATCTGATCACCCAAGAACTCGGACCGCGCACCGACCATGAAATCCGCCGCACGCTCGAACGCCAGATCGAGACCGAGCGCTGGACCAATCTTGATCGGCAGCTCGCCCGAGACAGCTACCGCACCGGTGTCGTCGACCTCGCGCCGCGGCCCGACCACCAGCCCGACGAATTTCATACGCTCAAAGTCGGACGCCTGCGAAAGCTTGGGTCCCTCGGCCTGGCCGACCAAATCGGTCCCGGCCAGTGGGCGATTTCGGAGAACGCCGAAACGACGCTGCGCCAGCTCGGTGAACGCGGCGACATCATCAAGCGCATCCATCGCGGTCTGACCGAACACGGCATCGAACGCGGTGCGTCCAACTATGTGCTCGCCGGGGAAAGCCTGGACGATCCTGTGGTCGGTCGGCTGGTCGCCCGCGGTCTCGACGATGAGCTGACGGGTACAGCCTATGCCGTGGTCGACGGCACGGACGGCCGCACCCATCACATCAAGCTGCCCGACCTCGACGCCGCCGGCGACAGCGCACCCGGCTCGATCGTCGAGCTGCGCAGGTTCGACGACGCGAAGGGACAGCGTCGCGTCGCGATGGCAGTCCGGTCGGACCTCACCATCGAGCAGCAGATCACGGCGAAAGGTGCGACTTGGCTTGATAGACAGTCGATCGCCCGCGAGCCGATTGCGCTCGGCGGCGGGGGCTTCGGCGCGGAGGTGCGCGAAGCCCTGGACCGGCGCGCCGAACACCTGATTGGGCAAGGTCTGGCCGAACGTCAGAACCGCGGCGTCAGCTTCAGCCGCAACCTGATCGAAACGCTGCGCCGACGCGAATTGGATGCCGTCGGCGCGAAGCTCGCGGCAGAGAGCGGCCGCCCATTCAATAAGGCCGCAGCGGGGGAATATGTCGCTGGCGCCTACCAGCGGCGCATCGCACTCGCCTCCGGTCGCTTCGCGATGATCGATGACGGCCTTGGCTTCCAGCTCGTGCCCTGGTCCCCCTCACTCGAAAAACAGCTTGGCCGTCATGTCTCCGGCCTCGCCCGAGGCGACGGCGGCATCGATTGGAGCTTCGGCCGCAAGCGGGGGCTGGGCCTGTGAACCGCGGCCTCATCAAGAAAGGACTCCGCTATGTCGGCCACCAAAATCCTCTGGGGCCAAATCCTTGTCGTCTCCCTGATTGTGCTCGCGACCACCTGGGCCGCGACGCAGTGGACGGCATGGCAGCTCGGCTTCCAGCCGCAGCTCGGCCGGCCTTGGTTCGAACTCTTCGGCTGGCAGATCTATTATCCGCCGGCCTTCTTCTGGTGGTGGTACTTCTACGATGCCTATGCACCGCACGTTTTCGTCGAGGGCGCCTATATCGCGGCATCGGGCGGCTTTATCGCCATCGCGGTCGCCATCGGCATGTCGGTCTGGCGAGCGCGCGAGGCCAAGAATGTCGAGACCTACGGCTCAGCGCGGTGGGCGCGAGCCGATGAGGTGCGGGCCGCCGGTCTGCTTGGCCCCGATGGCGTCGTGCTCGGCAAGTTCGACCGCGCCTATCTTCGCCATGACGGGCCAGAGCATGTGCTGTGTTTCGCGCCGACCCGCTCTGGCAAGGGCGTCGGCCTGGTGGTGCCATCGCTGCTGACCTGGCCCGGCTCCGCCATCGTTCACGACATCAAGGGCGAGAACTGGCAGCTCACCGCCGGCTTCCGCGCCCGACATGGACGCGTGCTGCTGTTCGATCCCACCAACGCGAAGTCGTCGGCCTACAACCCGCTACTCGAGGTCCGCCGCGGCGAATGGGAGGTCCGCGACGTCCAGAATATTGCTGACATCCTGGTCGACCCGGAAGGCTCGCTGGAGAAGCGGAACCACTGGGAGAAAACGAGCCATTCGCTTCTAGTTGGCGCAATCCTTCATGTCCTCTACGCGGAGGCGGACAAGACGCTCGCGGGCGTCGCCGCCTTCTTGTCCGATCCGAAGCGGCCGATCGAGTCCACACTCGCCGCCATGATGAAGACCGCGCATCTCGGCGAGGCGGGCCCGCATCCCGTCATCGCCTCTGCCGCGCGCGAGCTGCTGAACAAATCCGACAACGAGCGCTCAGGTGTCTTGTCGACCGCCATGTCGTTTCTCGGACTCTATCGCGATCCGGTCGTCGCCGAGGTAACCCGCCGCTGCGATTGGCGGATCACCGACATTGTCGGCGGGCCACAGCCATCGACGCTCTATCTCGTGGTGCCACCCTCTGACATCGCCCGCACCAAGCCGTTGATCCGTCTGATCCTCAATCAGATCGGACGCCGGTTGACGGAGGATCTCAATGCTAAGGGGCGGCGGCATCGGCTCCTGCTCATGCTCGACGAGTTTCCCGCGCTAGGGCGGCTCGACTTCTTCGAGAGCGCCTTGGCGTTCATGGCGGGCTACGGACTTAAGAGCTTCCTGATCGCCCAGTCACTCAATCAGATTGAGAAAGCCTATGGGCCGAACAATTCGATCCTCGACAACTGCCATATCCGCGTCAGCTTCGCCACCAACGACGAGCGGACGGCCAAGCGCGTGTCAGATGCCTTGGGGACGGCGACCGAGATGCGCGCGATGCGCAACTATGCTGGACATCGGCTCAGCCCCTGGCTCGGGCATCTCATGGTGTCGCGATCGGAGACGGCGCGCCCGTTGCTGACGGCCGGCGAGGTGATGCAGCTCCCGCCCGCTGACGAGATCGTCATGGTCGCCGGCACACCGCCCATCCGCGCGAAGAAAGCGCGTTACTTCGAGGACCGCCGCTTTCAGGAGCGCGTGCAGCCGCCGCCGGCGCTTGCGAAGCCAGCCGCGGGAAAACCGGACGACTGGAGCGTTCTTCCATTGCCGTCGCGGCCACCGCTCGATCCAGCCGCCCGGCAGGACAGCACGGGTGACGACGACCCGACCGGCTCGGAGCGCCGTCGGCAACCCGAGCTAACGACGGCGAGGAGTGTCGAGAAGAAGGCTCCGATCGACAACGAGTTCGACCTCGATGGCGCCGACGATGCCGATGACGACACCGCCCGTGCGGGCCGGCTGAACCAGGTCATGCAGGGGGTCGCGCGGCAGGTCTCGCTCGACCCCAATGACGGCATGGATCTCTGAGTGCACCGATGACGAAAATTCGGAAGAAGCAGCGGCTCTCGGTCTATCTTGATCCGGACGTCACGAAGGCGCTGGCCGCCTATGCTGCGCGGCGCGACCAATCGAGATCTCTGGTCGCTGAAGCGGCCATCGCGTCGTTCCTGTCGCCGGATGCGGCCGAGCGCCAGGAAGCCGCGACCACCAAGCGATTGGACCAACTCGACCGGCGCATGACGCGCATGGAACGCGACCTCGGCATTTCGGTGGAAATGCTGGCGGTGTTCGTTCGCTTCTGGCTCACCACCAATCCGCCATTACCTGAGCCAGCGCAGGCGGCCGCACGCGCGCAGGCGGGCGAGCGCTACGACGCGTTTGTCGCAGCACTGGGACGGCGACTCGCGAAGGGCCCGAAGGTGCGTGAGGAGATTTCCGAAGACGTCGCGGGGAACGCGGGCGCGGAATAATGGTCGCGCCGGACATCGCAAGAGTTTGTCAGTTCCGCCGTCGCCCTGTCTTTGTACGCCAGAGCCCTACCACCCCATTCTCCTTGTTGTCATGACCTGATTTCTGCCTCTTCTACTCATCCCCGATCCAGGGCCGCGTGTTTGCGGTCCCGCGCAGAACGGGGACGACATGGCGGTTTCTCACCAGCAATCAGAGGCGATCCTTCGAGGCGCACGCATGTTGCGCACGGCCCTCGGCCCCGCCATCGCCGGATTTCTGGAAGACCCGTCGATCGTCGAGGTGATGCTCAATCCCGACGGGCGGCTCTGGATCGACCGGCTGTCCGAGGGACTGTCCGACACAGGAGAGCGTCTGTCGCCCGCGGACGGCGAACGCATCGTTCGCCTCGTCGCGCATCATGTCGGCGCCGAGGTTCATTCGGGTTCACCGCGGGTTTCGGCCGAGCTGCCCGAGACGGGGGAGCGGTTCGAAGGCCTTCTGCCGCCCGTCGTCGCCGCTCCGGCGTTCGCGATCCGCAAACCTGCCATCGCCGTCTTCACGCTCGCTGACTACGTCGCCGCCGAGATCATGTCGGCCGAACAGGCTGAGATCCTCCGCCGCGCCGTCGCGGACCGCCGCAACATCCTCGTTGCCGGCGGCACCTCGACCGGCAAGACCACGCTCACCAACGCCTTGCTCGCCGAAGTGTCGAAGACCTTCGACCGCGTCGTGCTGATCGAGGACACGCGCGAGCTACAATGCGCCGCGCCCAACCTTGTCGCCATGCGGACGAAGGATGGCGTCGCATCGCTCTCCGATCTCGTCCGCTCCTCGCTGCGCTTGCGCCCCGATCGCATTCCGATCGGCGAGGTGCGCGGCGCCGAGGCGCTGGATTTGCTCAAGGCCTGGGGGACGGGCCACCCGGGCGGCATTGGCACGATCCACGCCGGCACCGCGCTCGGCGCGCTGCGCCGCCTCGAGCAGCTCATTCAGGAAGCCGTCATCACCGTCCCGCGCGCGCTGATCGCGGAGACCATCGATCTGGTCGCCGTGCTCAGCGGCCGCGGCTCGACCCGTCGCCTCGCCGAACTCGCCCGCGTCGAGGGCCTTCAGCCCGACGGCGACTACCGCGTCATCCCCACAACCCAGTCCGCCCAAGGAGATCCTGCATGATCCGCCATGCCCTGCGCGTTCGCCATCATATCGCGACGGCCGTGTCCGTCACTGTCCTCAGCATGATGCTGGCGCCGGCCGCCTACGCTTCCGGCTCCTCGATGCCGTGGGAAGCGCCGCTGCAGTCGATCCTCGAATCCATCGAGGGACCGGTCGCCAAGATCGTGGCGGTGATCATCATCATTATCACCGGCTTGACGCTCGCCTTCGGCGATACGAGCGGTGGTTTTCGCAGACTGATCCAGATCGTGTTCGGCCTCTCGATCGCCTTCGCGGCCAGCTCGTTCTTCCTCTCCTTCTTCTCCTTCGGCGGCGGAGCGCTCGTCTGATGGCGAGCCTGATCGACAGCGCCGGCGAAGTGCCGGGTTATGCCGTTCCGGTCCACCGGGCGCTCACCGAGCACATCCTGCTCGGCGGCGCGCCGCGCTCCATCGCGATCCTGAACGGCACGCTAGCGGCGGCGCTCGGCCTTGGCCTGCGCCTCTGGCTGGTCGGTCTCGGGCTCTGGGCGATCGGGCATTTCGCCGCCGTGTGGGCGGCCAAACGCGATCCGCAATTCGTCGACGTGGTGCGCCGTCACCTGCGCATTCCCGGCCATCTGAGCGCGTGAGGCCCCAATGATGAACCTTGCCGAATATCGCCGGACCTCAACCCGCCTCGCGGACTTCCTGCCCTGGGCCGCGCTCGCGGGCGAGGGCATCGTCCTCAACAAGGACGGCAGCTTCCAACGCACCGCTCGCTTTCGCGGTCCCGACCTGGATTCCGCGGTGCCGGCCGAACTCGTCGCCGTGGCCGGCCGGCTTAACAACGCCTTCCGCCGCCTCGGCTCGGGATGGGCGATTTTCGTCGAGGCGCAGCGCCATGGCGCCGGAGCCTATCCGGTGAGCCGTTTCCCCGAGCCGGCGTCGGCGCTAGTCGACGCCGAACGCAAGGCCGATTTCGAGGAAGACGCCTCGCACTTCGAGTCCAGCTACTTCCTGACCTTCGTCTATTTGCCGCCGGCCGAGGACGCCGCCCGCGCCGAGAACTGGCTCTATGAAGGCAAGGCCGACAACGGTCTTGATCCTCATGAGGCGCTGCGCGGCTTCGCTGATCGCACGGACCGCGTGCTGCAGCTCGTCGAGAACTTCATGCCGGAATGTGCATGGCTCGATGACGGTGAGACGCTGACCTATCTGCACTCGACCGTCTCGACCAAGCGCCATCGCGTGCGGGTGCCAGAGACGCCGATGTATCTCGATGCGCTGCTGGCCGATCAGCCGCTCACCGGCGGGTTGGAGCCGCGCCTCGGCGACACGCATCTCCGCATCCTCACCATTGTCGGCTTTCCGACCGCGACCACGCCCGGGCTGCTCGACGACCTCAACCGGCTGGCCTTTCCGTATCGCTGGTCGACGCGCGCCGTCCTTCTCGACAAGACCGACGCCACCAAGCTGCTCACCAGGATCCGGCGGCAGTGGTTCGCCAAGCGCAAGAGCATCATGGCGATCCTCAAGGAGGTGATGACCAACGAAGCTTCGGTGCTCGTCGATACCGACGCGGCGAACAAGGCCGCCGATGCCGACCTCGCGCTGCAGGAGCTCGGCGCCGACTATGCCGGTCAGGCCTATGTCACCGCGGCGGTCGCCGTCTGGGACGCCGATCCACGCATCGCAGCCGAGAAGCTGCGCCTGGTGGAGAAGATCGTTCAGGGCCGTGACTTCACCGCGATGGCCGAGACGATCAACGCCGTCGACGCCTGGCTTGGCTCGCTGCCGGGCCATGTCTACGCCAACGTCCGGCAACCGCCGGTCTCGACGCTCAATCTCGCCCATATGATTCCGCTGTCGGCGGTGTGGGCGGGACCGGAGCGGGACGAGCATTTCGGGCAACCCCCCTTGCTTTATGGCAGGACCGAAGGATCAACCCCGTTCCGGTTTTCCCTCCATGTCGGCGACGTCGGCCATACGCTGGTGGTCGGGCCGACCGGCGCGGGGAAGTCCGTGCTGCTGGCGCTCATGGCGTTGCAGTTTCGGCGCTATCCTCGCTCACAGGTCTTCGCCTTCGACTTCGGCGGCTCGATCCGTGCGGCCGCGCTGTCCATGGGTGGTGACTGGTATGATCTCGGCGGCGGCCTGACAGAAGGCGCCGCCGATAGCGTCTCGCTGCAACCGCTCGCCGGCATCCACCACGTGCCGGAACGCGCGTGGGCGGCGGATTGGATCGTCGCGATCCTGCAGCGCGAGGGCGTGACGATCGCGCCGGAGGTGAAGGAATACATCTGGACGGCGCTGACCTCGCTGGCGAGCGCACCGGTTGGCGAGCGCACTCTCACCGGACTCGCCGTCCTCCTTCAATCGAACGATCTCAAACAGGCGCTTCGGCCCTACTGCGTCGGTGGCGCCTATGGCCGGCTGCTCGACGCCGAGAGCGAGCATCTTGGCGAAGCCGTTGTGCAGGCGTTCGAGACCGAAGGCCTGATCGGCACGGCCGCCGCACCAGCCGTCCTCGCCTATCTCTTCCACCGCATCGAGGACCGCCTCGACGGCAGCCCCACGCTGCTCATTATCGACGAAGGCTGGCTGGCGCTCGATGACGAGGATTTCGCCGGCCAGCTCCGCGAGTGGCTGAAGACGCTCCGCAAGAAGAACGCGTCCGTCGTCTTCGCCACCCAATCGCTCTCCGACATCGACAGCTCGGCAATCGCGCCGGCCATCGTCGAGAGCTGCCAGACCCGGCTGCTGTTGCCGAACGAGCGTGCGGTCGAACCGCAGATAACGGCGATCTATAGGCGGTTCGGGCTCAACGATCGCCAGATCGAGATCCTCGCCCGCGCGATGCCGAAGCGCGACTACTACTGCCAATCCCGGCGGGGCAACCGGCTCTTCGAACTCGGTCTGTCCGACGTGGCGCTGGCGCTTTGCGCTGCTTCCTCGAAAACCGATCAGGCCGCCATCGAGCGCGTCGTCGCAGAGCACGGCCGCGAAGGTTTCCTGCCGGCCTGGCTGCGTCTGCGCGGCGTCGCCTGGGCCGCTGACCTCATCCCCAACCTCAATAACCTGGAGACCCAGCCATGATCTTCCGTCGCTCATGCGCGGCGCTTCTTTCCGCGTCGATCCTTTCTGTCCCCGTGACGATGTCGTCAGTGATGGTCCAGCCCGCGTCCGCGCAATGGATCGTCTACGACCCGACGAACTACGTGCAGAATGTTCTCTCCGCGGCTCGCGCCCTGGAGCAGATCAACAACCAGATCACCTCGCTTCAGAATGAAGCAACGATGCTGATCAACCAGGCGCGCAATCTCGCGAGCCTGCCTTACACCTCGCTTCAGCGCCTGCAGCAGTCCGTGCAGCGGACGCAACAACTCCTCGGCCAGGCGCAGCGCATCGCCTACGACGTCCAGCAGATCGACCAGGCGTTCACGTCCACCTACGGAAACGCGTCGCTCTCGGCATCGGACCAGCAGCTCGTCGCGCAAGCGCGCGAGCGCTGGCAGAACACCGTCGGCGGTCTGCAGGACGCCATGCGCGTGCAGGCAGGCGTCGTCGGCAACATCGAGACCAACCGCGCCGAGATGTCGGCGCTCATCGGCCAAAGCCAGGGCGCAACCGGCGCCTTGCAGGCGTCGCAGGCCGGCAATCAGCTCCTCGCCCTCCAAGCCCAGCAGCTCGCCGATCTTACGGCCGTCGTCGCCGCGAACGGTCGGGCACAAGCGTTGTCCGAAGCGGAGCGCGCTGCGGCTGCCGAACAGGGTCGCGAGCAGCGCCGCCGCTTCCTGTCCCCCGGCAGCGCCTATCAGCCCGGCAACGCCCGCATGTTCCCGAATGGCAACTAAGGCCCCTCGCGAGGATCAGGTCATGGATGGCAAGCTTTTAGCCCGCCTCGGCGCCATCGTCTTCGTCGCCGTCGCCATCACCGCCACGGCGATCGAGATGACCCGGAAAGAGGAAGAGCCGGCCGGCCAGGTGCTGCGGCCAGTTGAGGTCACCCCGGCCGATCCACTGCGACAGGCGCAGCGGCGCTGCCAACTGCTCGGCGAGGCCGCTTCGCGCGATACCGAATGCCTGCGCACCTGGGCTGAAACCCGCGACCGCTTCCTTGGCGTTACGCCCGCGCCAGCATCGCCCCAGCCGCAGGACGGGCGGTGAACCATGGGCGGCACCGGCGTCATCGACCAATTCCTCGAGGTCTTCACCCGCTATATCGACGGCGGCTTCGGCCTGCTCGGCGGCGAGGTGGCGTTCATCGCCACCACGCTGATCGTCATCGACGTGACGTTGGCCGCTTTGTTTTGGAGCTGGGGCGCCGACGACGACATCATGGCGCGCCTAGTCAAGAAGACCCTGTTCGTCGGCGTCTTCGCCTACATCATCGGCAACTGGAACAACCTCGCGCGCATCGTGTTCGAGAGCTTCGCGGGGCTCGGCCTGAAGGCGTCAGGCACGGGTTTCACCGTCGAAGATCTCATGCGCCCCGGCCGCGTCGCGCAGACCGGCCTCGATGCCGGCCGACCGCTGCTCGATTCGATCTCCAACCTGATGGGCTGGATCGCCTTCTTCGAGAACTTCATCCAGATCGCCTGCCTGCTGTTCGCCTGGGCCCTGGTGCTCCTCGCCTTCTTCATTCTCGCCGTCCAGCTCTTCGTCACCCTGATCGAGTTCAAGCTGACGACGCTGGCGGGCTTCGTGCTGATCCCCTTCGGCCTCTTTGGCAAATCCGAGTTCATGGCCGAACGCGTCCTCGGCAACGTCATCTCGAGCGGCATCAAGGTTCTGGTGCTCGCCGTCATCATCGGCATCGGCTCGACGTTGTTCTCTCAGTTCACCGCCGGCTTCGCGAACCAGACACCGACGATCGACCAGGCGATGGCGATCGTGCTTGCCGCGCTCTCGCTGCTGGGCCTCGGAATCTTCGGCCCCGGCATCGCCAACGGCCTTGTCTCCGGCGGTCCGCAGCTCGGCGCCGGTGCGGCGGTCGGAACCGGGCTCGCGGCGGGCGGCGCTCTGGTCGCGGCCGGCGCGGCTGGCGGAATGGCCCTGCGCGGCGGTGCCGCTGCTCTTTCCGGAACTGCCGCTGCCGCTCGAGGGGGGGCGGCCCTGGCCGGTGGCGCCTCGACGGCCTACAGCCTCGGTGCCGCCGGCCAGTCGGGCGCGTCCGCCGTCGGGTTCGGACTCGGTGGCGTTGCTCGCGCCGCTGGCGCGGCCGCCGGCTCACCGCTGCGTCGCGCGGCCTTCCGGGCGGCAGACGGCATGAAGTCGAGCTTCTCCGATGGCGCCAAGTCCGCGTTCGCGGCTACCGGCGGCACATCGACCATGGGTTCGATCGGCGGCACGGCGTCCGAGGCTGCGCCATCGCAGGCTGCTGACGGACCGCCGGCCTGGGCCCGCCGCATGAAGCGCTCTCAAGCCCTGAGCCACGGTGTGACCGCGGCCGCCCAAGCCGTGCGCAGCGGCGACAGCCACGGCGGCGGCTCTTCCATCAATCTCTCCGGAGGCGACCGCTGATGTTCAAAAGACCCTCGACCCACTATGGCAAAGCGCCCGAACCCGAGACGCCGTACCAGCGCGCCGCTCAGGTCTGGGACGAGCGCATCGGCGCCGCGCGCGTCCAGGCGAAGAATTGGCGCTTCATGGCGTTCGGTTCGCTGCTCCTGTCCGCCAGCTTCGCGGCGGCGCTGGTCTGGCAATCGGCGCGCGGCACGATCGTGCCGTGGGTGGTGCAGGTCGACAGGCTCGGCCAGGCGCAGGCCGTTGCGCCCGCCGTCGCGGACTATCGTCCGACCGATCCCCAGATCGCCTTTCATCTCGCGCGCTTCATCGAGCAGGTCCGCTCGATTCCGGCCGACGCCATCATCGTCCGGCAGAACTGGCTGCGCGCCTACGACTTCACGACCGACCGCGGCGCGATGGCGCTGAACGACTATGCGCGATCCAATGACCCCTTCACGAAGGTCGGCCGACAACAGATCGCGGTCGACGTCTCCAGCGTGATCCGGGCATCGCCGGACAGTTTCCGTGTCGCCTGGGTCGAGCGCCGGTACGAGAACGGCCAGCTCGCCGAGACGACCCGCTGGACCGCCATCCTCACCATCGTCGTGCAGGTTCCGCGCAACGCCGATCGGCTGCGCGCCAACCCGCTTGGAATCTACGTCAACGCCATCAACTGGTCACGGGAGCTTGGGCAATGAAGCCGTCTTTCCGTAAAGCCGGAAACCCGGCTTCTCGCACTTCCACATTTACGATTCTCTTGCTGTGCACGTCGGCGCTCGCCGGCTGCGCCACGGCGAACAGGCCGCCAGAGATCTCCTATGATGACGCCGTGCCAGCGGCGCTGAGCGCCAATCCTCCGGCTCCCGTGCGCGTGGTCGAGCTGCCGCGACCTCTGCCACTCCCCGGTCAGATGAAGCCCGTCGAGCCGTCCCGCGGCACACCGGAGCCTACCGATCCGACAGCGCGCGTTAATCAGGCCAACGCAGCCGCGCGCGTGCAGCCGGTCCGCGATGGCTTCATCAACGCCATGCAAGTGTATCCCTATACGGGCGGCGCGCTCTATCAGGTCTACACCGCCGTAGGCCAGATCACTGACATCGCTCTTCAGCCGGGCGAGCAACTGGTCGGCTCCGGCCCGGTCGCCGCCGGCGACACGGTTCGCTGGATCATCGGCGACACGTTGAGCGGCTCGGGCGCGACCCAGCAAGTTCATATCCTGGTGAAACCGACCCGCGCCGACTTGATGACGAATCTCATCATCAACACCAATCTGCGCACCTACCACATGGAGCTGCGCTCGACCGAGCGCACCTATATGGCGTCGGTGTCCTGGCGGTATCCGCAGGATCAGCTTATCGCGCTGCGGCGCCAAAACGCGCAGGCCGAGGCCAGCAGTCCCGTCGCCACCGGCGTTGACCTCGCCAACATCAATTTCCGCTACGCCATCGAGGGTGACCGTGCGCCGTGGCGACCGCTGCGCGCCTACGATGATGGTCGCCAGGTCTTCATCGAGTTTCCGCGCGGCATCGGTCAGGGCGAAATGCCGCCGCTGTTCGTCGTCGGTCCGGAGGGCAACACCTCCGAACTCGTGAACTACCGCGTCCGCGCCAACTACATGATCGTCGACCGGCTGTTCGCAGCCGCCGAGCTGCGTTTCGGCGCCGGCGACCGCCAGAAGCGCGTCCGCATCGTTCGCACTGACGGGAGGCCGACGTCGTGAGCGATCCTGAACCCCGGAAAGAGGAAGACGATGCGCCGCTGACCGGGTCGGCCGGCAACGCGGCCGACCCGATGCGGCTCCGTGGTGAGGCGCCGCGTGTCACGCGGCTCTCGCGTAACGTGCTCGCTGGCATCGGACTCGTGGCGAGCGTCGGCATCGGCGGCGCCTTAGTCTATGCGCTCCAAACCCGCGACGCGGGAAGACCGGCGGACGAACTTTACTCGACCGACAATCGGTCGACCGCCGATGGCCTGGCCGGATTGCCACGCGATTACAGCGGAATTCCCCAGCTCGGTCCGCCGCTCCCGGGCGACCTCGGGCGACCCATCCTGGGCGCGCAAAGTCGTGGCCAGCCACTGCCGAACCAGCCCAACCCCGGCATCAGCGCGGAGGAGCAGCGCCGGCTGCAAGAAATAGAGACCGCCCGGGTCAGCAGGCTGTTCAGCGGCTCCGAGAACCGGCCCATGGCCTCGACAGGCCCCGGCGCCGCGACGATCGCGCCGCCGCCGGCGCCTGACCTCACTGGCCTCGGCCTCGCGCCACCACCCGCCACCCCATCGCCCCAGGATCGCCAGCTCGCATTCCTCAATGCGGCCGCCGATCGGCGCACCGTCGCACCCGATCGCGTCGCCGCACCGGCGTCGCCTTACATCCTTCAGGCAGGTGCGGTGATCGCAGCAGCGCTCCTTACTGGCATCCACTCGGATCTCCCGGGCCAGATCACGGCGCAAGTGACGGAGAATATCTACGACAGCCCGACAGGCCGCATTCTTCTAGTGCCCCAAGGCACACGCGTAATCGGGCAATACAACAACAGCGTTCAGTTCGGTCAGAGCCGCGTGCTGCTGATCTGGAACCGGCTGATCTTCCCGAACGGACGCTCCATTGTGCTCGAGCGTCAGCCCGGCGCAGACGTTGAAGGCTACGCGGGCTTGCAAGACGGCGTCGACTACCATTGGTGGGATCTCGCAAAGGCGGCCGGCCTCTCGACGCTGCTGAGCGTCGGCGCTGAGCTCGCGACCAATGACGACGACCGCTTGATCCAGGCGATACGCAACGGCGGCCAGGACACCATCAACGATGCCGGCCAGCAGATCATCCGCCGGCAGCTCAACGTCGCGCCGACGCTGACCATCCGGCCCGGCTTCCCGGTCCGCGTGATCATCACGCGGGACTTGGTGCTCGAACCCTACGGAGGCTAGCCAATGGCCAAGCTAAAGCTCGGAGCGATCGAAGACGACAAGCCGGTGAAGATCTCGGTGGAACTGCCCGCCGCCCTTCACCGCGATCTCCTCGCCTATGCGGAAATTCTCGGCCGCGAGAGCGGGCAAGCTATCGAGCCCGCTAAGCTAGTCGCACCGATGGTCGCGCGTTTCATGGCCACCGACCGGGGATTCCTCAAGGCGAAGCGCACGGTGAGTAGCGGTAGTTCATAGGCCGATGGCAGCGGCGCACAGCAGCGCTGGAGAGCATCCGCCGCCTTTGCGCCGGCAATATGCTCGCCGCATCGCAGGGATCATCGAGCTGATGCGCCACACAACCTCAAAGCCCCGTGCGGCCATGAGGGGTCCATATTCGTCCAGCCCCAGGTTGCCATGATAGAGCAGCTCATGGCCATCGATCAGGTTGTGGGTCGCTCTTTAATGTTGGGCGTTTTCATGCTTGAGGGACGCCCAGGCCCGCGGCGAGAGAATCCTGCGTTGCCCTGCCGCCAGTCACGCAGGGACATAACGCCTATAACGAGCGCAGGATTTCATGCACAAGCACGCAATTGAAGCGATACATGTGTCTTTCGCTACCACCTGCGCGATCCGCTAAACGCCGTTCAGCCGCACACCCAACGGTGGGCAGCGCTCTTCCAGCAACTGAATGAAATTCCGCAGCGCCGGGTTCTCGTTGCCTGGCATCCAATAGGCACAAAAGCCAACACGCGTCGATCCATTGCCGTCCCGTGTCTCGCGGAACACCATCCCAGGCGGGACAGACCCCATGCAGGACTCGCAGACCACGGTGATGCCGTGTCCCGCACTGACCAGGCTCTTCAGGCTCTCCGCGTTGACATCGTGATGATCGATGTTGAGTGACTCTCCCGGTGTAACCAGCTTCGCGATCAGGATGGATTCGATCTCGGGGCCGGGGTCGCGCGTGCTCAGCACGAAGCGTTCGCGCTTCAAGTCGCCCCAATTGAGGACCTCTTTGGCCGCAAGTTCATGGGCTTCCGGAAGTGCGATCAGGATCCGTTCGCTCCAAAGCGCCATCGACGTGCCACCTTCGGCAGTCGGCTCACCAGTGACGATCGCAATGTCGATTTTCCCGTTTCGCAGGCCGGCGCACAAACGACATCGCTCGTCCTCAACCACGCTGATGCGCACTTGCGGAAAACGGCGTGCATAGTCGAGCAGCGTGCTGCGCAGATTCCCGGCCGAGAGCGATGTATAGAACCCGAGCCGAAGTTGTCCGGCCGCGCCCCGCGCCACTGCATCTGCGGCATCCACAATCGCTTGGACATCATCGAGAACGCGCCGTGCGCCTTGAAGAAAGTCGCGCCCCATAGGTGTCGGCTGTACGCCCCCATTGGTCCGTTCGAACAATCGGTAGCCGAGGCACTCCTCAAGAGTTCGGATTCTGCGGCTGAGATTTGATTGCTTGAGCCCAAGTGCGTCGGCCGCCTTGCGGAAGCTGCCGTGCTGCGACGCCGCATCGGCATAGCGGAGATGCTTGAGCTCAACCGGTAACATTCCGAGGTCTCGGACGCGCATGTCACGGTCGCGATGTTATCTGCCGCCCGCTGCTCGGTTGGCAAACAGAACTCCCGCAGCCCAAGCGGGCATCAACGCGAGACAGGCAGCTTGACCTGCGCGCCAGCATCGAGCACGCGCTTGAACGCCGCATCGACATCGTCGACGTTGAGCATACAGAGCTATTCGGCGCCGAAGGGGCGCCTGTGCCATTCCTGCGGCTTGGCAGCGTGCCGCACTCGATTCGCCGCTCATTCGCGCGAGTGCCTTTGATTGCCATGATTGCTCGAAACGTCACTTCTTGTCTTCAACCAGCACGAAAACGTTTCCCTCCGAATTCTTGAACATCGGCTTATCCATCTCAGGCCTTGCTCTTGCGTTCCCTTTGAGGAAAGACTGAAAACGATCCAGATAGAGATAGACAATTGGTGTCGTGTACAGCGTGAGCAGCTGACTAAGCACCAGCCCACCGACCATCGCGTAGCCGAGGGGCTGCCGTAGCTCCGAACCAGTGCCGGTTCCGAGCGCCAACGGTACGCCCGCAAGGAGCGCAGCCGCGGTCGTCATCAAAATCGGGCGAAACCGCAACAGGCATGCTTCGCGAATGGCGACGACCGGCGGCAAATGTCGGTCGCGTTCCGCCACGATGGCAAAGTCAACAAGCATGATGCCGTTCTTCTTGACGATACCAATCAACAGAATGAGGGCGATGATTCCGATCACCGACAGATCCATATGGCCGAATTGCAGTGCGAGCAGTGCGCCGATGCCCGCGGATGGCAGCGTGGAGAGGATCGTCAGCGGATGGACGAAGCTTTCATAGAGAATCCCGAGCACGATGTAGACCACCACGAGCGCGGCGATGATCAGTATCGGGGTGCTTGACAGCGAGTCCTGGAATGCCTGCGCGTTGCCCTGGAACGTGCCAGTGACCGCACCGGGCATACCGATATCAAGTGCCGACTGCCTGATAGCATCGACAGCCTGGCCGAGAGCGACGCCCGGCGCGAGGTTGAACGACAAGGTCACGGACGGAAACTGCCCCTGATGCGTCACGGACAGCGGCCCCACCCTGGTAGTATCGAAAGTCACCAGCGCGGAAAGTGGCACAGCGGCTCCGGTCAGCGGCGACTTCAGGTAGATACGCTGAAGCGAGGAGAAATCCGTCTGGAGCTCTGGAAGCAGTTCCAGAATGATTGGATAGGTGTTGAGCTGCGTAAAGTACTGCGTGATCTGCCTTTGACCGAAGGTATCGTTGAGGGTGTCGTTGATCAGTTGCGGCGAAATCCCGAAACGCGCCGCCTGGTCGCGATTGATCTGCACCTGGATTTGCGGCGCATTGGCGAGAAGATCCGTTGCGACATCCGCAATCTGCGGCAGCGTCCGCATCTTATCCAGAATTCTCTGGGACCACGTCGTCAATTCACCGACGTCGACGCTTTGCAGCGTATATTGAAAGCTTCCGCGCGAACTTCGACCGCCGACTGTGATGTCTTGGATCGGCTGCATGGACAGGTTTGCGCCCTGGACCTTGGCTAATTGCGGCCGCAGCCGGTTGATGATCTGCGAGGCCGTCTGGGTGCGTTCCTCGCGCGGCTTCAGGACAATGGTGAAGCGGGCAGTGTTGGCGGTCTGCGCATTTCCGTTGCCGCCCGTGCTGGCGGTCGTTGCACTGACACCCGCAACGTCGGGATCGCGCAGCACGACCTCGGCCAACACTTTCATCAGGCGCTGCATTTCTTCGGACGAGGCCCCCTGCGCGGTTTCCGCCACGCCTCCAATCAGTCCGGTGTCCTGTGTCGGAAAGAATCCTTTCGGAATCTGAATGGCCAAAACGACGGTGAGCGCCATGGTTGCAAAGAACACGGCCAAAGTCGTTGCCTGGTGCCGGAGCACAATGTCGAGCGTATAGCGATATCCGGAGAGGATTCCGTCCAGCACACTCTCGATCGCACAATAGAGGCGCCGATGCTGGCCGGTATTCGGCCACATGAAGCGCGAGCAAAGCATCGGCACGAGCGTGAGCGAGACGATGACCGATACCAGAATCGAGGCTGTGACGGTGAGGGCGAACTCGCGAAACAGTCGCCCGACAATGCCGCCCATGAGCAAGAGCGGAATGAAGACCGCAACCAGCGACACGCTGATTGACACAATGGTGAAGGCGATGTCGCGGGACCCGGCCAGCGCCGCCTCGAACGGCGACTGTCCCTCTTCCATGTGGCGATAGATGTTCTCGACAACCACAATCGCGTCATCAACGACAAAACCAATGGCTATGGTGAGCGCCATCAATGAAACGTTGTTGAGACTGAATCCGAGGAGATACATCGCGGCGAACGACCCGATCAGCGCGAGCACCACTGTGATGCTCGCGATCAGGGTCGCCCACACGTTGCGCAGGAACAGCAGAACCACCAGCACCACGAGGGCGACCGTGAGCACAAGCGTGAACTCGACCTCGTGAACGGACGCCCGGATGGTGACGGTACGATCAAGCACGGTCTCGACCGTGATCGCAGGGGGCAGGTTCGCGGTCAGCTTGGGCAGTTGCGCCTTGATCTGATCGACCGTTTCGATGACGTTCGCACCGGGCTGCTTGTTGACCGAAAGCAAGATACCCTGAACGTTGTTGTAATGGGCCGCTGTATTCCTGTCAGATGCCGCGGAAACGGCGCGCCCCACATCCCGCACCCGAACCGGCGCGCCATCGCGATACGCAATGATCGCGTCCTCGAACTGCTCTGCCTCGGTGATCTGATCGTTCGCGACAAATGCGAAGCTCGCCTTCGGTGTCGTCAGGCTACCCTTTGGGGCATTGGTGGTGGTGTTGACGAGGGCGCCTCGCACCTCTTCAAACGTCAATCCGCGCGCCGCGAGTTTTCCCGGATCCAGTTGAACCCGAATTGAGGGCTTCTGCTCGCCGCCGATCGAAACCTGGGCGACACCCTGCACCTGTGAAATCTGCTGCGCGAGGAAGTTGTCTGCATATTCGCTGACGGCGGTCAGCGGCAGCGTCTCTGAACTTACCGAGAGGATCAGGATGGGCGCCTCGGCCGGATTGAGCTTGCGATAGGTCGGCGGCGATGTCATCGACTCCGGCAAGTTTCTGGAGGCGGCGGAGATCGCCGCCTGAACGTCCTGCGCGGCCGCGTCGATGTTGCGATCCAAATCAAACTGGATGGTGATCGACGTCGCGCCGAGCGCGCTGAAGGACGTCATCTGCGTGACACCGGCAATCTGCCCGATCTGGCGTTCGAGCGGAGTCGCAACTGACGAGGCCATGGTTTCGGCGCTGGCGCCCGCGAGTGTGGCCGTGACCTGAATCGTCGGAAAATCAACCTGAGGAAGCGGCGCAACGGGCAAGAGGAAGAATGATGTCATTCCGACAAGGGCTAGCGCCGCCATCAGCAGCGTGATTGCGACCGGTCGCCTGATCGATAGGTCGGAGAGATTCACGATCCACTCCGTGCATCGACGGATTGCGGCTTTGCGATAGTCACCAAAGCGCCGCGCCGCAGCCGGTAATGCCCATCGATTACGACGCGCTCTCCTTCGGACAGGCCTGATGCAACCACCGTCAGATCACTCGTCGTCAGTCCGACCTGAAGTGGACGCGGCTCCGCATTGTTCTTACTCGTCACGATCCAGGCGAACAGACCCTGCGGTCCGCGTTGTACTGCGCTGGACGGGATTGTCAGTACGTTGCGCTTGATCGCGACCAGCACACGCGCATTAACATATTGACCCGGCCACAGTTGGTCATCAGCATTGGCAAACATGGCCTTGAGACGAATCATGTCGGTGGCCTGATCGATGACATTGTCGATAAGCAGAATCGTACCCGTGTCGAGCGCGCGCCTGTTGTCTTGGTCGAAGGCCGTAACCTCGACAGGCCCGCGCGCCATAGCCTCCCGTAGGTCCGGCAGCACGCGCGCCGGCAGCGTGAATTGAACCGCCGCAGGTTGGATCTGCACGAGAGTGGCAATCGGTCCGGACTCCGACACGCGTATCAGATTGCCGGGGTCAACCAGTCGGACGCCCATGCGGCCGTCGCTTGGCGCGGCGATCGTGGCGTAGTTAAGCTGAGTTTGCGCGGTGGCTATCGCAGCCATGTCAGCCTCGATGGAGGCTTTCAACTGATCGACCTTGGCCTGCTGCTGGTCGACATTCTGTTGCGTGCCGATATCCTTTTGCGCGAGCGCCTTCGAGCGTGCCAGATCTTTTTCCGCACCAGCCAGCAATGCGGCGTTCTGCCTCTTCCTGGCTATGGCTTGATCGAGCGCCGCCTGGAACAGTCGCGGATCGATCTTCGCCAATACGTCGCCCTTCCGGACGCGTTGTCCTTCGGTAAATAGCACCTCCTGCAGTTTGCCGTCGACTTGGGAACGGATACCGACGGTCAATGACGCCTGCACCGTTCCCAGTCCTGAGAGATGAATCGGGACGTCCTGTCTCGTCACCGTCGCGACGCTCACAGGTGCCGGCGCGGGCGCCTGCGAGCGCGCGCTGCGCTCTTGCGGAGGACTCGGCGCAAATTGCCAATAGAGCAGTCCGACGACGGCAATCGCTGCACCGGCGCCGACGAGAATTATGCGACACAGGTTTCGGACAGACATATCCACCTTTTGTCTGATGCGCCTGCAGATAAGAAACCCGGTTTATTCGAGTTGACCGGCGTCAGAGGCGAGCTAGTCCTTTAACGGCCTGGGAATGGACCGGCCTTTGTCCTTTTCCGACACAATGAATTCGAGGAAGCGGAGTTTTTCGGTTGAACTGGGATTCCAGTGCGCATGAGTAGTCCCGGCTGGGACCAGCAAACTATCGCCCGCATGCAAGGTGACCGGCGGCTTGCCTTCCTCCTGCCAGATGCCAGTGCCGGAGAGGATGTGGAAGGTGACAGCGGCCGGATGAAAGTGCCGCGGATTGATGCCGCCCGGCTCATATTCGGTGTGGTAGACGGCGACTTCCTGGTTCACCGTATCGGGCACGGCTGTCTTCAGCAGCGGCGTATGCGGGATCACGCCTCGCTTTTCCTGGGCGAAGGCCGGCTGGGTGTAAGCCATGCATAGGACTCCTGCTGCCACAACGATGCTGAAGAGAGCGCCTTTAGGCACGCCTTGCCTCCCGACGCTCTGAGATGCCCAAATGCCGGGTCCGGCTGGACCCGGACGTTGCACTGACGATAGCCCATTAAAAACCGAGCCTGAACCAACAGGATAGTGCATGCGCGCCCTCCGCACGAAGTCCGATTACTCAAGGTATATTGGGGTGAAGATCATTGTCAGGCAAACGCGTTTAACTTACCGTGTGCCCAAGAAAAGATTGGGGTCTCACATGATGCGGCGGCTACCCTCGCTGAACGGACTGCGCGCTTTTGAGGCAACTGGCCGGCACGGCAGTTTCACCGCCGCGGCAAGAGAGCTGAACGTCACCCAAACAGCGGTAAGCCGCTTGGTCCGTCTGCTGGAGGATCGTCTTGGTTTTCCTCTGTTCCGGCGACATGCGAACGCGCTTGAGCTAACGGCGCAAGGGCAGGCACTGCTGTCCGGTCTGACCGATGCTTTCGATACCATCGCCCGGCTCACTGAAAGCGTTACGGCGATGCGTGGTGGCCCGGTGCTAACGGTTGGAGTCGGCCCAACCCTGGCGGTCACTTGGCTGATCCCGCGACTGGCACACTTCTATCGCAGCCATCCCGACGTCGAAGTGCGCATGGCGACGGGTGGCGCAACTCGCCCGGTACGCGATGACTGGACCTGCACTATCCGACGCGATACCGACGCGTTACCGGGCTACAATGCAGAATGCCTATTCCCGAGCACCGTCGTGCCGGTCTGCACGCCTAAGCTCGCATCGACGCTGCGCTCGCCTGACGACTTGCGCAACGCGACTCTCATCGTCGTGTCCCACATGCCAAACGAATGGCCACACTGGTTCGCGGCGGCGGGCTTACGCTCCCCCGTGCACCCCGCCGGTGAAGTGTCATTCGAGAGCAATGTCATGGCGATGCAGGCAGCGCTCGACGGGGTCGGAGTCGCCATCGCTCAAATCCCTTACGTCAGCGATGCCCTGGCAGCGGGCCGCTTGGTCGCGCCATTCCCGATCGTCGCGCACACAGTCGGGGGTTGGCTTCTAGAATACCGCGCTATTCGAAAGGAAGATCCGGCACTTCTAGCTTTTCGCGGTTGGTTGCACCAGGAAGCTGATCGGGCGCGTCAAGTTGAGAACATGCTAGTCAAGCAAGGATCAATAGAACGACGAGAAGGGCCAAGCGCTTGAGGTCTTCAACTTCGCTAAGATTCGCGAACATTGGAAATGACTGCCTCGGATTCGGACATCCCGGGACAGTGGCCCGGTGAGACGTACTAGAATGTCGTGCGGATGACCTTCGCCAAGAGCACCTCGTTGGAGGACCCTTCAGGCCTCTTCAACTCCAGCCTCGAAGGCAACACCAAGCGTGCCATCGATTCCATGGGGGCGACAAGATTGATGAAAAGGTGCTGAAGGCGGTCATCGCACCGCCGTGGCACTGAACACGCCGGTGCGAGCTACCGCTGGCCCCGTCCACTCTCAGAAGAGCGCTTGAGGAGCCGGCCAGGGCCTGGTTCCTCGCGGTCGCCTCCTGCTCAACTAGAACTCCCGCCGAAGGGAGATATGGGTAGAGAGCCCCTACGGATACCTTGTTGTTGTCGCGAGTTCCGACTAATGCGCGCGGTCCTGGCGCGCGTCCACCTAGGCGATTAATCGTAGTGGCTTTGGGGAGCCTCGGATGTTCGCGGCGACAATCGCAGGCCGAAGATCGGAATATCATAGTGCTCCAGCGGAAATGTAGTTATCGGTTTCATCCACGCTGGGGCGCGCCATCTCGGTACAGAACTGCGAGCGCCGGCCTCCGCCCATTCTACCCTGACAGCAGCCGACTAGGCTGAAAGACAGCTGGACTTTGATCTCTACTTGGCGGGGGAGTGAGATGTCGCGCCATCGAAATGAATTTTCAAAGCATCCGATTTCCATCCGACGCTATCCGAACCTACTACTACGACCTTTCAATTCTTCCCTTCTCTGAAAGGGCGTCCATCCATAGGCGGGCGACAGCATGAGCGCCCGTTCGGCAGCATGTCGAAACCTGCTCAACGCCATCTGTGCCGAATCGTCGTCGGCATGTGGCCCGGCATTAGTCGCCAGTGACGAGATGCAGGAGAGATCAATGGATGAGAGGAAATATCTGACTGCCGAAGAAGTCTCGGAACGCTATCGCGGCGAAATTTCGGTGGGGACTCTGCGAAACTGGCGTTCAATGAGGGTTGGGCCGACTTTCATCAAGATCGGAAAGGCAGTCCTCTATCCAATTGACGATTTGGAGGCCTGGGATCAAAAGAACATGGTGACATGTCGTGCGTCAAAGCGACTCAACACGGATGGCACGTGACGAGGCGTGACCATCACGATGCATCACACAAGACCGCCCCCAATTACAGCCTCTACACCTCCGCCAGATGCATAATTTTCTTAGCAATTTCAATCGTTTACGGATTTTCGATGGCATCGTGCACAATCACCCGGCCGGCGATCCCGAGCCGTCAGCCGCCGATCTCGCGATGACAATGGAGATCCAGAAGGCGTGCGCGGCTCTGGGCATGACGCTGCATGACCACATCATCACCGGCGCCGGCCGGGAGACCAGCCTGCGCGCCCGAGGCGAGATCTGATGGTCATGGGAATTGCGCCGGCGCGGGGCCCGGAGAGTGAAAGGAGGGATGGGGAGTTCGCGACG
The DNA here is from genome assembly GCA_000017645.1 of Xanthobacter autotrophicus Py2. Lineage (NCBI taxonomy): Bacteria > Pseudomonadati > Pseudomonadota > Alphaproteobacteria > Hyphomicrobiales > Xanthobacteraceae > Xanthobacter > Xanthobacter versatilis. Next base: position 818,065 of record CP000781.1, on the reverse strand, counting down.
GGCTGGTTGCCGGAGAGAGAGGCTCCCCGGCGTCCGTCATGGAGTGAAGATCATGGCTACTGCCGTTCAGAAGATCACCCTGTCGTCCTCGCGCGACATTCCCTTCAACAAGCTGGTGCTCTCCCAGGCGAATGTCCGACGGGTCAAGGCCGGTATTTCGGTTGAGGAACTGGCCGAGTCCATCGCCCGGCGCGGCCTGATCCAGTCGCTGCATGTCCGGCTGGTGGTCGATGCCGAGGGCAAGGAAACCGGCATGTTCGAGGTGCCTGCCGGCGGCCGCCGCTACCGGGCGCTGGAACTGCTGGTGAAGCAGAAGCGGCTCAACAAGACCGCCCCGGTGCCCTGTGTCGTGTCGGAGGCCGGCGCCGGCATCCTGATCGACGAGGTGTCGCTTGCCGAAAATATCGAGCGCGCGCCGCTGCATCCGCTCGACCAGTTCCGCGCCTTTCAGGCCATGGGTGAGAAGGGCATGACCGAGGAGGAAATCGCGGCGGCCTTCTTCGTCGACGTCAAGGTCGTGAAGCAGCGCCTGCGCCTGGCATCGGTCTCTCCCGCGCTGCTCGACATCTATGCCGAGGACGGCATGACCCTCGAACAGCTCATGGCGTTCACCGTCTCGGAGGATCATGCGCGCCAGGAGCAGGTCTGGGAGGCGATCAAGGACGGCTGGCAGAAGGAGCCCTATTACATCCGTCGCCTGATGACCGAGACCACGGTCAGGGCCTCGGACAAGCGGGCGGCATTCGTCGGCATCGCGGCCTATGAAGAGGCTGGCGGCTACGTCCTGCGCGATCTCTTCCAGTCCGACGATGGCGGCTGGCTCCAGGACGCCGTCCTGCTCGACCGTCTCGTCACCGAGAAGCTCAAGGCCGAAGCCGAGACCGTCGCTGCCGAGGGCTGGAAATGGATCGAGATCGCCGTGACCTTTCCCTATGGTCATGACCACGGATTGCGGGAACTCGTCGGCGCCACGGTCGACCTGACCGAGGAGGAACGCGCGACCCGCGAAGCGCTGCGCGACGAATACGACCGGCTCGAGGCCGAATATGCCGAGGCTGACGAGCTTCCCGACGAGGTCGACCAGCGCCTCGGTGAGATCGAAGAGGCGCTGGAGGCCTTCGATCACCGTCCCATGACCTATACCCCCGAGCAGATGGCCCGGGCCGGTGCCTTCGTCAGCATCGACTCCGATGGAACGCTCCTGGTCGAGCGCGGCTATGTCCGGCCCGGGGACGAGGCGACGGCCGAGCCCGAGGGCGACGATGGCGCTGACGCTGCGGGCACTGCGACCGAGGGTGATCAGCTGGCCGGCGTCCAGCGCGCCGTGATTACGGTTGGCGGATCCCCCACCGAGGCAGACGAGGAGGAGGATGAGGTCGAGACAATCCGGCCGCTTCCCGACCGCCTGGTCAGCGAACTGACTGCGCATCGTACGCTCGCCTTGCGCGATGCCGTGGCGATGAACCCCCATGTCGCCATGACCGCGCTTTTGCACCGGCTGGTCACGGACAGTTTCCTCCCGCATTCCACGCGGGGTTGCATCGAGGCTCAGGTCCGCGATGTGCATTTCCCGGCGCAGGCCGAGGATCTGCGCGACAGCGCCTCGGCGCGGGCGGTGGCCGAACGGCACGAACGCTGGGGCGATCATATCCCCGCAGATGACGCGGCGCTCTGGGACTGGCTGGCCGATCTCGACGACGACTCCCGCATGGAGCTTCTCGCCCATTGCGTGAGCTTCGGCGTCAACGCGCTCTACGAGAAGCCGAACCCCTATGGCGGCATGGGAGTCAGCCAGCACGGTCTTGAGGTGCGGCTGGCGCAGGCCGACCGGCTGGCGCGAGCAACCGGGCTCGACATGGTGGCCGTGGGCTGGCGGCCGACGGTCGCGAACTATCTCGGCCGCGTGACCAAGCCGCGCATTCTCGAAGCTGTGCGCGAGGGGGCGGGCGAACGGGCGGCCGAGCTTATCGACCACCTGAAGAAGGGCGACATGGCGAAGGAGGCCGAGCGCCTGCTCGCGGAAACCGGCTGGCTGCCCGAGCCGCTGCGCATGATCGACCCCGGCACGGAGACCGACGCTATGGCCTCCGCCGATGTCGAGGCCGACGACCTGCCGGAGTTCCTGGCAGGCGATAGCGAGGATGAAGACCTCGCCGAGGAGGAGGAGCACATGGTCGCCGATGAATGACCTCCGCCTGCGGGGTCGGCTTCGGCCGCCCCGCATCTTCCCTCTCGATTTTCCATCCGCCCGGCCACCGCGCCGGGCGCATTCGCTTCAGGAGCTACCGATGACCGAAGACACCGAAACCGTACCCAACGCCTGCCCGCCGCTCTCCGAGTGGAGGACGCTGGATGCCCTTCGTGCCAAACTCGAGGCCGAGCTGTTCAACCTCAACAAGGGCGTGCTGCTCGATGCCCTCGCATCCGCGGGAGTCACGCATGTCGTCGTGACCTTCGACGGCTACGGCGATTCCGGTCAGATCGAGAATGTCGAGGTCCGGTCTGGCGACGATGCCATCCCGATGCCCGAGGGCGCGATCGAGATCGCGCAAGCCGTCTGGGGCCAATCCGAGCCGGAACGATCCATGGTCGCGATCGCGGCGGCCGTCGAAAGCCTGACCTATCATGTTCTGGAGCGGACGCATTGCGGCTGGGAAAACTCCGACGGCGCCTATGGCGACATCACCTTCGATGTGGCGGCGCATGCGATCACGCTCGACTACAACGAGCGCTACACCGCCACCGAAAACTACACGCATCAGTTCTGAGGGAGGCGGCAATGGGACATTGTTATCATCACGCGCTGTCCTCGGCGCGCAAATGGGGCGGCACCGCGGAGGACTATCTGCCGCTGCATCAGTGGTTCGATGAATCGAAGGAGATCACCGCCGACTTCCGGCACCGGGCGCTGCGCCATCACGCCCAGGGCATATTCGAGCTGGAGCGGGTCTTCGGGCCGACCATCACCGTCTCGACCGGCCGCGTCGTCCCCGTCCGATTGATCGGCGAACAGCATGTGCTGGAGGATCTCGGCTTCATTCCGAGCTTTGCCGATTGGGTGCGTGCGATCCGGCCCCAGCCCTGGATGGGCCGCGCCCAGCCGATTCACAAGCTGGTCGACCCCTTCGCCGCTGCGGCTGACAGTGAGCCGGACGCAAGCGGTCCACCGCATCCTGGGTCCGGCCCAGGGGCAGCCTGACCATGACCATCCCCCACAATCCGCCCGGTCCTCGTGACCGGGCTTTGCATTGGAGAGCCCCAATGACCGGATTGATCGATATCGACGAGATCTTCCGCCACGACGTCGGCAATCTCCCGGCCGAGCGTTCGCTGCCCTGGGAGGAGACGCGCGACGGCGTCACCGTGGTGGTGGAGCCCAAGCCCCATTGGGCCGAGGACATGCGGGCGTTCCGCCTCGATGCCCGAGAATATTGCCGTTACGCCGACTGGATCGCGCATGGCGCCAGGGCGCGGTTTTTCGGCCATGTCGACACGTCGGGCGACGAGGTGATGATGAAGGCCCGCGCCATGATCGCGCGCGAAATCGCCGATGGGCTCTGGGACTGAGCGGCAAGGCCGGTTCCGCCCCCCTGCGGCGCCGCCGGTTATCGCTTTGCCGGCAGTGATGGACCGGGCTCCAGCTTCGCCATTAGCCATCGATGTCATGGGTGACGGTTGCCGTCCGGCCCCGTGCGAACACGAATTTTCGGCCAGCGTGCCAGCAAGGCGGGCGGGACGAGGCATCTGCGACGGGTCTCGGGCATCCGGTCAGATGCAAGGCACCACCCCCCGCCTCCATTCGCAAACCTTGGTCTGATCCGCTTCTTGGCATTCAACCCCAAGGAGTCGGCTTGACGCTGCGCGTGCCGCCCTCGCGGATTCGGGGGAACCCGAACGCGCGAGGGTGAGTGCAGATCCGGTCAGACACTTCGTGCGCCTGTCGCGCGGGGGATGGTCCCCCGCCTCCAAGACAGGAGCCGGAACCCATGTCCTATGCAGATGCCACCGCCTTCGCCGCCAGCCTCGCCGCCACGCTGATGGTCTCGATCGTCGTGTTCGAGGCGGGCGACGGCACCCACGGCGCCATGCCCGCCAACGAGTTCGATGGCGATGAGGAAATGGTGAAGCTGGAGCTCGATCCATGGGCCTGAGGCGCGAAAGCGCCTCATCCCCGCCAATCCGGGACGCGGAAGCGCGTCCCGGGCCTTCCCCCTGGCGATGATCACCCATCGCCGGAGGTGGCGCCAGGGCCGAGGCCCTCGGCGACGAGAGGGAGAGTGCGGGCCGGTTTGGCAGTGACGGGTTGGAGGGTGGAGGAGAGGCCTCCGCCGCCCGTCGCGGAGCAACACCGATGACCCTTCCCCGCCACGATACCTTCCGCTCGATCGGCCAGATTCTTGCCGCTGATCTGCTTCCGGCGCTTTGCCATGCGCGAAAGCTGCCGCTGCGCGTCACCTGCCTCGGCGCCGCCAGTTATGATGATGGCGACGACGTTCATGTATTCGATCGCACCGTGTCGCTCGGTACGCGTCAATCCCCCGAAGAGGCCATGGACCTCGCCATTCTGCGCGTGTCGCGCGGCGACATCCACGCAGGTCGCGACGACACGCTGCGCTTCCGGCCGCGCATCGCGGTCATTCAGGACAGCGAATACGGCCTGGTGCTCGCAGGGGAAGTGCGTGCCGGGATCATCCTCTGGCGGCAGCCGGTCGCGTCCGACGCCGAGGCCCGCCGTGTCGTGACCGACGCCAGCCGTCTGCGCGGCATGGCTTTCGCCGCGTCAGGGCGTGGGGAACACGGATCGGCGCGCGACCTGCGTTACCGCGCCAGCCTGCTTGAGGCGCGGTTGGTCGATGCGTTCTGGCGCGAGACCGCGACCGACCTGCTCCGCCTTCCACAGGCCGCCTGATCTTCCACCCATTCCCATCCATCTGGTCCTGTTCTGCACCGGGCCGTTACATTTCTGGAGACCGTCATGGCCGACCATTTCACGCACTTTTCCTGCCTGCTCGATGTGGGCACCCCCGAGAACGCCGCCCGCGCACTCGAACTCTACAATTCGCTGTCCGACGAGAACGCCGCCGAGGACCCGCCCTCGGATGGGTTCATGCTGTCGATCCAGCCCGAGCATGGCGGCACGCATCTGTGGATGCGCGATGACGGCACCGGCGATCCCGAGCATGTGATCCGGTTCGTCATGCGCTGTGCCGCCGAGTTCGGCCTGACCGGGCGATGGGGCATGCAATACGCCAACACCTGTTCGAAGCCGCGGGTCGATGGCTTCGGGGGCGGTGCGCATGTGCTCGATCTAGTCACCGGCGAGACGGTGGACTGGATCTACACCGACGGGTGGCTCTCCACGGTGCTGGAAGGAGGCGATCCCTATGCCTGAGATCATCGAAACCACCGTCTACCGTCTCGACGAACTTTCCGATGCGGCGAAGGATAAGGCCCGCGCCTGGTATCGCGAGGGCGGCTTTGACTACGACTGGTACGATGCCGTCTATGAGGATTTCCAGCGGATCGCGGAAATCCTCGGGGTCCGGCTCAAGACCCGGCCTGTTCGTCTCTATGGCGGGGGCATGCGACAGGAACCGTGCATATGGTTCCGGGGCTTCTGGTCGCAAGGGGACGGGGCCTGCTACGAAGGCTTCTGGTCCTATGCGAAGGGCGCGGCTAAACGCATCCGGGACTATGCTCCGCAGGATGGCGACCTGCACCGGATCGCAGATGCGCTTCAATCGATCCAGCGGCGTAACTTCTACCAGCTGCGCGCCGATATTGGCCATCGCGGAAACTATTTCCACGAATACTGCATGGTGATCTCGGTCGAGCGCGACGGCCCGGTCTGGCAGGACATGACGGCCGATGCCGAAGATGCGGTGATCGAGGTGCTGCGCGATCTTGCCCGCTGGCTCTATCGCCAGCTCGAACGGGAATATGACTATCTCTCGTCCGACGAGGCCGTCGACCAAACCATCATCGCGAACGAATACACATTCACCGAGGCCGGTCGCCGCTTCGGTTGATGATTAGGTGTTTTGCTTTATGGATCTGAAAGCGTACGAACGATGGTCGGTAAGTATTTCCGGACCTGCTCCCGATCGCTCTCCTTTTCCTGGTCGGTGAGGTCGCGATAAGGGGTGGCGATCTGCCGTTCCCACTGTGCGGCTAAGTCCGGCGGTATAACCAGAGACCCGTCGGGCCGTTGCTCACACTGGTTGTGCATATACCGCTGCCAGTGCGCCCACCGCTCATGTTCGATATCCGCGAGCTCGTCGATGATGTCGTTGAGCCGTTCCGCAGTTTGTTCTCTGTCCATTGTTAGATCATGCCATTGGCGACCAACCGGCGGTAGTGTTCGCCAAGCGCTGTCAGTGTGCAGGCTTTGCTTTCCATCGCAGCATGCCACATGTGGGGAGCTCCGACCGGAACCACGAGGTTCACCCGGTTATACTTCTGAAGGATGGCGAAAATCACTGTCTTCTCTGAATCAGGGCCGGGAACACCAGCCTTCTCATTACCAGAGCGATGCGGTTCGTAGCTCGGGTCGAGTGGGTACTCGAAACCCGGTTCAGGGAAGAACTCCGCCAGACGACGTAGGTCGCCAAGCTCGAGAGGCGGCTGCACCTTCCGAAGTGACACGAAGGTCTTAACATTTGTCTTGAAGACTGGGCGTTGCGCCCAGGCGCCAAGCGACTGGTCGATATGCGCATAGACACTGCCCGGCGTGACTTCCCCAACTAGGTTGGCCGCGGCACCGCCGAGAGCGTCGACCAGCAACGTCGTGAAGACCCCGGAGCCGTTTTGCTCGTTCGCGTATTGCTCTTCAGTCGATGCCGTTAGGATAGTCATGCCTTCGCTGAGCTCGGTCACGGGAGCAATCGGGTTCTTCCCGACGACGCCACTGTGACAACTGTCGAGGATGATCACCTTGTTTCGAGCGGCTGACTTGTTCGCCCAAGTCATGACGTCCGCTAAGGAAACCCCATCGTCACCGGTCTCGGTGTCTGAGGGGCAGAGGAAGCCGCCGGCCGCTTCTACGTATCCATGTCCAGCAAAGTAGAGCAGAGCGATCTCGCTGTCGCCATTGAAGAGTTCTTGGATGGCACCTCTGAGTTCGGCCCGATTGACTTCTTGGCCGGGGCCAGTCGCAGTCAGGATCCGGGTGTGGAAGTTTCGGGATCCGTCGGCGTCTCGCTCGAGCATGGCGTTCACGCTGTAAGCGTCACTAACGCAGCCGTAGAGTGAGCCGGCTTTGTCGTAATGGTTGATCCCGACAACGAGCGCTTTCCTCATCGTGGAACCTCAGAGGCTATTGATGAAGGCAGCGATGTTTTGCCAAGTCCAAACGTTAGTGTTCACGCCAACAAGGTTGGTGCGGTCGTCCTTGTAGCACCAGAAGCCCCGCAGCGGGACCTTCTCCTCCTTCGCGCAGCTGATCTCCCATTTCTGGCCGGAAGAGGTCAGAGAGCTCTTGCTGACCAGCGCAATCACGCCGTGCGACCGCCTGATCCGAGTCCGGACCCGCGCCTTCCAATCCTCGTCGTAAGGTTCCTTCACCGACATGTCGACATATTCAAAAGGAGAGTCGGTGTGGAGAGACTGGCCCCTGAGCAAATCGCGGCACCGTACATCTTCCATCGCGAATGCCACGAAGATCGTCTTCTTATCGGCCATTGTTCCCCCACTATGACTAGTTTGCCGCCGGTCCTGCCGCGACGTCCGCGAACATCATGAATTGTTACCGCAAATGGGATGAAACAATAGAAGGTTCAAGACCTATAAGGTGTGCTTGAAGAGGGAGAGGCCCGCCGGGACGGGGTGAGTCCGGGCGGTTGAGAGAGCGCTGGCTGGGCTTTCCCGTTCCCGCTCTCCCGAGGTTCCCTCTCATGAAGATGGTTTTCCCCGCGGCCGATCCGGCCGCACCGCTTGCCCCTGCGCCGGCGATCCTTGCCGCCGCCAATCTCCTGCTGCCCCATCTCGAACACGGCCGGCGCATCGATGCGATCATCCTGCGCGCCGCCATGGAAACCGCCTACGGCGCTTCCGACGCCACCGGCGCGTGGGGCTGGAAGGCGGCCTATGACGCCTGCGAGGCCGCGACCGTCCTGTTCCTGCGCAAATACGGCAAGGCGCTTTTCCGTAAAGCCGCGTCTCCGACTGCACGGCTCGACGCGCTCACGAAGATCGCGGGGTTGCTGCCGACGCATACGCGGCGCTCGGAAGAAAGCCAGAATTTCCAGCAGTTCAGCACGCCGGTCCCGCTGGGCTTCCCGGCGCTGAGCGCGGCTGCGATCACGCCGGATGATGTGGTGCTGGAGCCTTCGGCCGGCACCGGGCTGATGGCGATCCTGGCGCAGACTGCCGGCGGATCGCTGATCCTCAATGAACTGGCCGACACGCGCGCCGATTTACTGTCCTCCCTCTTTCCGGTCACTCCCGTCACCCGGTTCGATGCCGCCCAGATCGACGATCACCTCGCGCCTGGTGCCGTCCCGTCCGTGGTGCTGATGAATCCACCGTTCTCGGTCATGGCCAATGTCATCGGACGCATGGCCGATGCGGCTTATCGGCATGTCGCCTCGGCGCTCAACCGGCTTGCCCCCGGCGGCCGGCTGGTCGCGATCACGGGCGCGAACTTCGGCCCTGACGCGCCTGCTTGGCGCGATGCGTTTGCTCGGTTGCAGGAACATGGGCGGGTGATGTTCACCGCGACTGTCGACGGCGCGGTCTATGCCAGGCACGGCACCAGCATCGACACGCGGCTGACCGTCATCGACAAGCTGCCCGCCGAAGATCCGTCCTTCTTCCCGGCCTCACCGGGCATGGCCCCGGATGTCGCGACGTTGCTGCATTGGGTCGAGACGCAGGTGCCGCCGCGCCTGCCGGCCGCATTGCCGAAGGTTACCGCTTCCGCCTCGACTGCCGCGCCGAAGACCGCGCGCGGCTATCACTCCCGCCCGGCTGCGATGCGTCCTGTTGCAGCCCCGGCCAGCGCTCCTGAAGGCGTGGAGTTGACTTACGAGACGCTCGACTGGACGCCGCCTGAAGGGGTGCGGCTGTCGGACTCCATCTACGAGGAATATGCGCTGCAATCCCTGCGGATTCCCGGCGCGCAGCCACATCCGACGAAGCTGGTGCAATCCGCCGCCATGGCCTCGGTTGCGCCGCCCCGCCCGACCTATCGGCCAACGTTGCCCGCCGACATCCATGAGCGCCTGTCGGATGCTCAGCTCGAGACTGTGGTCTATGCGGGCGAGGCCCATGCCGACTATCTGTCGGGAGCCTGGACCGTCGATGCGACCTACGACAATGTCAGCGCGGCGCCTGAGGATGCGACAGGCGCGGTACGCTTCCGCCGGGGTTTCATGCTCGGCGATGGCACTGGCGCGGGCAAGGGCCGCCAGTCTGCCGGCATCATCCTCGACAACTGGCTGCGCGGTCGCCGCAAGGCCGTCTGGATCTCCAAATCCGACAAGCTGATCGAGGACGCACAACGCGACTGGTCGGCGCTCGGCATGGAGCGGCTGCTGATCACGCCGCTCTCGCGATTCGCTCAAGGCAAGCAGATCACGCTCACCGAAGGCGTCCTATTTACCACCTACGCTACGCTACGGTCCGACGACCGCGGCGAGAAGGTTTCGCGGGTGCGGCAGATCGTGGATTGGTTAGGCTCCGATTTCGATGGAGTCATCATTTTCGACGAAAGCCATGCCATGCAGAATGCCGGCGGCGGCAAGGGAGAACGCGGCGATGTCGCCGCCTCACAGCAGGGACGCGCGGGCCTGCGGCTCCAGCACGCCCTGCCGGACGCGCGCGTGGTCTATGTCTCTGCGACCGGTGCCACCACGGTCCACAATCTCGCCTATGCACAGCGGCTCGGCCTCTGGGGCGGCGAGGATTTTCCGTTTGCGACCCGCGCCGAATTCGTCGAGGCGATCGAGGCCGGGGGCGTGGCGGCCATGGAGGTGCTGGCCCGCGACCTCCGGGCGCTCGGCCTCTATACCGCACGGTCGCTCTCCTATGATGGCGTCGAATACGAACTGGTCGAGCACCGGCTCAGCGGCGAGCAGCGCCGCATCTACGATGCCTATGCCGGAGCATTCGCCGTCATTCACAACCATCTCGATGCCGCGATGGAGGCCGCCAATATCACCGGCAGCGAGGGCACGCTGAACCGGCAGGCCAAGTCCGCCGCACGCTCCGCCTTCGAGAGCGCGAAGCAGCGCTTCTTCGGCCATCTGCTGACCAGCATGAAGACGCCGACCCTGATCCGGCAGATCACGGAGGATCTGGAGGCGGGCCATTCCGCCGTCATCCAGATCGTCTCGACCGGCGAGGCGCTGATGGAGCGGAGATTGTCCGAACTGCCGACCGAGGAATGGAACGACGTCCGCGTGGACATCACGCCGCGGGAATACGTTCTCGATTATCTCGCCCATTCCTTCCCGGTGCAGCTCTATGAACCCTTCACCGATGGCGAAGGCAACCTTTCGTCCCGGCCGGTCTTTTGCGATGGCCAGCCCGTCGAAAGCCGCGAGGCCGTGGCCCGGCGCGACGAGATGATCGAGCAGCTCGCCAGCCTGCCACCCGTTCCCGGCGCGCTCGACCAGATCGTGCAGCATTTCGGGACCGACATGGTCGCCGAGGTGACGGGACGTTCGCGGCGGATCGTACGCCGAGGCGAGGGTATCGCCGCGCGGCTGGCTGTCGAGAGCCGCGCGCCGTCCGCCAATCTTGCCGAGACCTCGGCCTTCATGGATGACCAGAAGTGCATCCTGGTCTTCTCGGATGCGGGCGGAACCGGGCGCAGCTATCACGCCGAACTCTCGGCCAGGAACCAGCGGTTGCGCGTTCACTATCTGCTGGAACCCGGCTGGAAGGCCGATGCCGCGATCCAGGGCCTGGGGCGCACCAACCGTACCAATCAAGCGCAGCCGCCGCTCTTCCGACCCATCGCCACGGATGTGAAGGCCGAGAAGCGGTTCCTCTCGACCATCGCCCGCCGCCTCGACACGCTGGGCGCCATCACGCGCGGACAGCGCCAGACCGGCGGACAGGGCCTCTTCCGGCCCGAGGACAATCTGGAATCCAGCTATGCCCGCGACGCCTTGCGCCGGCTCTATCTGCTGATTGTGCGCGGCAAGGTCGAGGGTTGCCCGCTGGAGCGGTTCGAGACTGCGACCGGTCTCAAGCTGATGGACAGTAATGGTATCAAGGACGACCTGCCGCCGATCTCCACCTTCCTGAATCGTCTGCTGGCTCTGACCATCGAACTCCAGGGGATCCTGTTCGCGGCCTTCGAGCAGTTGCTCGAGGCCCGGATCGACGGGGCAATCGCATCCGGTTCCTATGACTTGGGTCTGGAAACGCTGCGGGCTGAACGCTTCACGGTTTCCGACCGGCAAGTGATCTACACCCATCCGGCGACCGGCGCGGAGACCCGGCTCCTTACCATCGCCGAGCGCAAGCGCAACCGGCCGGTCACTCTGGACGACGCGATGGCTGAACTTGACGATCCCCGCGCGAAGCTGCTGGTCAATGAGCGTTCCGGCCGTGCCGCTGTCCAGATCCCCACCACCAGCATCATGCTGGACGATGGCGAGATCGAGCGGCGCGTCCGGCTGATCCGGCCGATGGAGGCGCAGAACGTCCCCGTTCGCATGATGGGCGAGACGCATTGGGTCGAGGCCGATCGGGAGATATTCGGCGCGGCCTGGAGGGCCGAACTCGCCGAGGTGCCGGAGTTCACCGACAGCACGCTGCATATGGTGACGGGTCTGCTGCTGCCGATCTGGAAGCGCCTGCCGCAGGAGTCTTCCCGCGTCTATCGCCTTCAGACCGATGAGGGCGAACGGATCATCGGTCGCCGCGTCTCGCCTGCATGGGCGGCCAGCGCCTCGACCAGCGGTGTCCCCGCCGGCCTGACGCCCGATGCGGCCTATGCCGCGCTGCTGGAAGGCCGCACCGTCCTCGATCTCGCCGAAGGATTGCACCTGCGCCGCGCCCGCGTGATGGGTGCGAACCGCATCGAGCTTTCGGGGTTCACCGAGGCGATGCGGGAGCGCCTGCGCGCCTATGGCCTCTTCAGCGAGATCATCTCGTGGAAGTTGCGCTTCTTCGTGCCGGTGGGCGCATCCGGGCCGGAGATTACGGCCAGGCTCCTCGACCGCTTCCCGGTCGAGCGCATCGGTGAGCGGGTGGCCGCGTAATGTCCCGTCTCGACGCCACCGATCTCGCGCAGCGGCTCGGCCGTCAGGCCGAGGCGGTGTGCCGCGCCTATCTTTCGAACGGGCGCAAGCAGGGCAATTACTGGCAGGTCGGCGATGTCCGCAACGCCGCTGGCCGCTCGATGTTCGTGCGATTGCACGACACCGCCAAAGGTGTCGCCGGGAAATGGCAAGACCCGGCCACCGGCGAGCATGGCGACCTGCTCGACGTGATCCGGGAATCCCTCGGCCTGAGCGACTTCGCGGATGTGGCCGAGGAGGCCCGGCGGTTCCTCAGCCTGCCGCATCCCGAGCCGGAGCACATCGCAGGTCGATCCCGGACACCACCGGCGCCATCGGGTTCATCCGAGGCGGCGCGCAGACTCTGGCGCATGACCCGGCCGATCATGGGCAGTGTCGCGGAATCGTATTTGCGCAAACGCGGGATTACGGATTTACGTGGAACCGCAAACCTGCGCTTTCATCCGAACTGCTACTGGCGGCCCGAGGGCGATGGGCCGACCGAGACCTGGCCCGCGATGATCGCCGCCGTCACCGACCTCGAAGGTCGGATCACCGGCGTACACCGCTCCTGGCTCAGACCCGACGGCTCCGGCAAGGCCCCTGTCGATCCACCGCGCAAGGCGATGGGCGATCTGCTCGGCAACGCCGTCCGCTTCGGCGATGCCAAAGTTGTCATGGCGGCGGGGGAGGGCATCGAGACCATATTGTCCCTGCGGCAGGCCTTGCCCCCGATGCCGATGGTGTCCGCACTCTCTGCCGGGCATCTCGCCGCCATCCTGTTTCCGGCCAATTTGCGCAGGCTCTATATCGTCCGCGACAACGATCCGGCAGGTGACGGCGCGCGGGATAGTCTTGTCGACCGGGCACGCGAGGCTGGGATCGAGGCGATCACGCTCTCGCCCATGCTGGGGGACTTCAACGAAGATCTCGTCATGCGCGGGCTGACTGCGCTTCGGGCGGAGGTGCGGGTGCAACTCGCACCCGAGGACGTCAGCCGCTTCATGGTCCTCGCTGCATAGCCGGGAAGGGGGTGTGATCGGGCGGGTTCCGGCTTGTCATGGGCATATTGGACTGCACCCCCACGGCCAGGGGACCACGCCTCGGCCTTCGAGAGGGCGAGCGGCCCACAAACGGTCCGGCCCGGCAATGGCGGCGCCGGACTATTTTCCGCCGCCCCTTCGGGGCTTTGCAGCGCGAGGCAAAATAGTCCGGCTTTGCCATCGAGGCCCTCGCCAGGGCTCGGGCTGCCAGACCGGATCGCCTGTGGGCTTGTCGTCGCCATGAAGGCCGCGACGGTCGCGGTCCAGCCGAAGGACGCAACCCATGTACGCTCATGACGAACTCGAACCCGATCACAGCACCTCCCCGACGGGTCATGTCATCGAGGATCTCGAACTCTATGGCTATCGTCCCTCGGAGGACGAGACCGATCCCCGGATCACCCCCGAGGATCACGTCATCCAGACCGCTGTCGCCGATATCTTCGATGCCCTGATTTCCAGCATGGCTGACACCAGCCTCGATTTCGACCTCGACGAGATCATGTGGTCCACCGTCAACACCTTCCACCGCGCCGTCGAGCGGATCGAGCGCAAACTGGACGACAACGAGCAGACTCAGAAGCGCCTTCAGCGGGAACAGGATGGCTCGGAGGTCAAATCCGTCCAGCTCGAGAACCTGATTGGCATCGGCCAGAGCCTCATCGAGCGCCGCGACAGCATGGAGCTCTTCCGCGATACCGCCGCCGACATCTACCTGCGCACCACCGGCACGCCCTGGTCGCCGCGCTCCGGCTCACGGGTCAACCACCGCCAGATGACCGCGGCGATGATCGACAGCCGCGACTTCCTCGCCGCCAAGCGCAGGGCCGACAACGAGGTGCTGTTGCCCGGCGGACCGAAGATTGCCTTTTCGGGCGGCGATACCACCGACCACCGGCTGATCTGGGTCAAGCTCGATCAGGTCCATGCCAAACACCCGGACATGGTCCTCCTGCACGGCGGAACGCCGAAAGGCGCCGAACGCATCGCCGCCACCTGGGCCAACAACCGCAAGGTGCCGCAGGTCGCGTTCAAGCCCGATTGGGCAAAACACGCCAAGGCCGCGCCGTTCAAGCGCAACGACCAGATGCTCGCCACCATGCCGATCGGCGTCATCATCTTCCCCGGAACCGGCATCCAGGACAATCTGGCCGACAAGGCCCGCAAGATGGGCATCCCGGTCTATCGCTTCGGGACGGGCAGCGCATGAGCGCTGCCCTCCAACATTCTCATGTCGAAGGCGCGCGAGCGGACCTGCCATTCCGTCTCGCCGAGACAGGCATGTTCATGCTATATCCCGGTTTGCGCCGTGGAGGTGGTGGCAGGCGCAACCGTTCAACCTTTTGCACGGAGCCGCCACCATGATCATTCTGGGCATCCTCGTTTCCATTGCGGCCATCGGTACGATGTGCTGGCTGCTGTTCAATCTCGCCGTCTTTGCGCTGCCGTTCTTCCTCGGCCTGAACGCCGCCACCTGGGCCTTTGGCACAGGTGCGGGATGGCTCGGCGCAGGGCTCGTCGGCCTCCTCGCGGCGGGGCTGACCCTGGCCGTTGCGCAGGGTCTGCTCATGTTCGTTCGCCCACTCTGGGCGCGTATGCTGATCGCCCTGGTCTTTGTCGCTCCCGCTGTCCTCGCCGGGTTTTATGCCACGCTTGGCATCGTCAAACTCACGATGCCGTCCGAGACCTGGCAGCTCGTATTCGCGATCATTGGCGCAATAGCCGTGGGCGTGACGGCTCTCCTCCGGCTCGCGGGATGGGCGGCCGCCGGCCCGGCGGACCGGAACCTTGCGCGCGCGTGACGACGCATAGCGGCAGCTGGACTGACAGCTAGGGCAGCGTGACACCGGCCATCCCCGTCAGCAGGCGGGTGGGGATGTATCGGAGTGTACGACCCGGATCGGCGTGAGGCCCGCGCGCGGGCCGTAACGGGAGCGCAAGATGACAGCTCCCGCACTCGCCTGCCGATCCTGAACCCGGCAATGGGGGCAATGCCGGTGGAACCGTTCGTGTGGAAGGCCGCGCAAGGCCTGGGACGAAGGGTGACGGACCGGCCGTGATGCCGGCCGGGTCTGTCTTTCCTGGAACCACTGGGGCGCCATCGTCTCCGTGTCATGCCCCGTTTCTCAACCGCTCCAAACGGCCTCTTCAACGGCCTGATCTGGCCGAAGACCGGCTGCGCCTCGACCGCTTCAGCGCAACAGCGCCGTCACAACTTTCTTCCCCTGCCGGTGCTGGCACCGTCATTCCTCGCGGTGACAAGAAAGTTCCTCCTTTGCTGTCCAGCCCCCTGCTGCGCGGGGGTGCGCCAGCGATCGTCTCCGTCCTGTCGATCGCCATCGAGGCCGCAATGGTGCGGGCTCGAAAACGGAAAACGGAGACTTAAAATGGCGACCATCGGCACCTTCAAGAAGACCGGCTCGAACGAATTCACCGGCGAAATCGTCACCCTCAGCGTCCAGGCCAAAGGCGTGCGCATCGTCCCCGACCAGCGCGCCACCGGCGAGAACGCCCCCAGCCACCGGGTCCTGGTCGGCCGCGCCGAGATCGGTGCCGCCTGGTCCAAGCGCTCCAACGAGGGCCGCGACTATCTGGGCCTCAAGCTGGACGATCCGAGCTTCACCGCTCCGATCTACGCCAACCTCTTCGATGACGAGGACGGCGAGGGTTACTCCCTCATCTGGTCCCGCCCCAACCGCCGCAACGGCGACTAAGGCGCGCAAGGCCCCGGCCGAGAGGTCGGGGCCTTCTTCCTGCTCGCAGGAAAGCCGTCACCCCGGCCGCTGCCGCCGAATCGATTCGGAAGCGTTGAGCCAGGACGCACGCAAAGCCGGGCTCAGGATCTGCGATTTCAGATAGAAGATCGGAGCAGAACGACTATTATAGTCGTAGTTCTGGAATGCGCGCCGGTCGCGATGGGAGGTGATCATGCATGATCACCTCCCGACAGTCGCGGGCCGCACGCGCGTTGCTTGGTTGGTCACAGGAGACGCTCGCAGACAAGGCCCGTGTATCACTGACCGCGCTCAAGCGCCTCGAATCGGAGAACCGACTCGCGGTCTATGAGTCCACGCGCGATCAGGTTCGCCGGGCACTTGAAGCGGCCGGAATTGTTCTCCTGTCGACGGAACGCGGACAGGGGGTGCTGCTTGTTCATGGCGGTGACGAAAAAGGACGCCCAAGGAGCGCCCGCTAATACTTGGACCGCTTTGGCGTGCCCCTTTCCGTCGGCGACCGCTTGCGACGGTACGAGATCCTACCATCCGCTGGCTCTTCTCCGTCTGGGGCGACCATTATGTCCTCGATGATCGAGCCCTTCGACGACGCCGCGCCCGATGTCGAGGAACTGACGGCCTACGACCGGACGCACATCAAGCTTTACATGCGGCTCCTGGACGCCGCCGCCGACGGCGCCGAATGGACCGAAGCGGTGGAAGTCCTGTTCGGGATTGACCCTCGCATCGAGCCGGCGCGCGCGCGCCGCGTCCATGACAGCCATCTGGCGCGGGCGAGATGGATGACCCAAACCGGATATCGCCACCTCCTGTGGCAATCGGCGCCCCGGCACTGACCCGTCAGACCGGGCCGTGAAGCGATGCCAAACCGGCATCGCTCAATGCCATCCCTCGATCTTCCCGCATGCGGATGATGCTGGAATCGTTGAACAACTCGACCGTTCCGACAGAGCGAGGAGGGGAGGATGCGACCAGATACATCCCTGTGGAGCGAAAGTGATCGTTACGAGTTCTACGACAGCCTCTCGGTCGAGGGGCTTGCCTGGGAATGCCTGCGCCGCTCCGAACCTTATCAGCAGCATTTCTCTGAACTCGCCGCCATGAATGCGGAGTCAAACCCCTACACCGATGACGCCCAGCATCTATGGGGGTTGCGATTTCCCGGCGCGACCGAGCCTTTCCGTGCTCGAACAACAGGTCGTCTGGTCGCCACTCGTCAATCCGGCCGTTCTGCTCATCGACACCGCGCCGTCGTTCCTGCCGTCGCCGCCTCCGCTCGCGCCTGCTGACGGCCGCGAAGGCCCGGAGGGCCTATACGCGATCCACGAGGCCTATACCGACGCGCAAGTCCTGTATCTGACCGGCTGCGACGTCGGCAGCGCATCCTCCATCGTTCTGCCCCTCGACAGCGATCTACCCGACCGACTTCAGGCCGTTCTCCGTCTCTGGCATGCCACAAACGCAGGGCAAGTCCCGCACGACGCGCGCGTGACACCCTATCAGCGACGGCGGATGCGCCAGATGATGCAGGCGGCCGATGGCCGCAGCAACGGCGCCACCTACCGGGAGATCGCGATCGCCATGTTCGGTTCCGAGCGCATCGCCTCGGAGCCATGGCGAACGTCCGCGCTCCGCGACACGGTCATCGGGCTGATTGAGAGCGCCTCCGCCCTTATCGAAGGCGGCTACCGCAGGCTGCTCCGGCACAAACGCAAGGCCTGAACCTGCCGCTCTGTCCGGGGGGTGGGGATTCTTCGCCCCCAATCTTCCCCATCCACCCCGCCGATCTTTCTCCGCCACCGTGGTCGCAAATCGCCGCTGGTCCTCTGCGGCGTCCCGTAACCCCACGGAGGCTCGATCCATGCACGCTGATCCCGCCGTTCTGCCGCCGCGCTACCTACGCACGAAAGAGGCGGCCGCATTTCTCAGCCTGTCCGCCAGGACACTCGAGAAACACCGCACCTACGGTACTGGTCCCGCCTATCACAAGCTCGGCGGGCGCGTCGTCTATTCCGTCGATGATCTCAAAGCCTGGGCCGATCGCGGCGCGGTGACCTCCACCACCGATCCGCGCGGCCAGCTGGTTCCGCCCAAACGGCAGATGCCGCCGGCCTCACCGCGGGCGGTTCGCACCGCCCGCTGATGACAGGACGGCGTCGAACCCTGTCGGAGCGCGGGCAGCTCGATCTGTTCAGAGCGCTTCCGGGAGATTTCGCGCCGCGAGACGCGCAGGATCTCATGGCCTACCCCTTCTTCTCCCTCTCAAAGTCTCATCGCGTCGCGCCGATCGACTTCAGCGCGGGAGCCGTCTCGATCCGCGTCGAGGCGGTCCCCGATCACGGGATGGCGACCATCTGGGACGCCGACATCCTGATCTGGGCCGCGAGCCAGATCGTGGAGGCACGCGATGCCGGGCTGCGAACCTCGCGGCTTATGATGGCGACGCCCTACGAAATTCTCACCTTCATCGGCCGCGGCACCAGCCTGCGAGATTATCGGCGCCTGAAGGCCGCACTGGACCGGCTGCAATCCACCACAATCTCGACCACACTTCGTCAGACGGCCGAAGGACGCCGCCACCGCTTCTCCTGGATCAACGAGTGGCAGGAGCGGACCAACCACAAGGGCCGACCCGACGGCGTCGAGATGATCGTCCCGGACTGGTTCTACCAGGCCGTCCTCGACGATGCGCTCATCCTCACGATCGACCGAACCTACTTCGATTTGACGGGCGGACTCGAACGCTGGCTCTACCGTCTCGTCCGCAAGCATGGCGGTCGGCAGAAGGACGGCTGGCGCTTCGACTTTCG
Source organism: Xanthobacter autotrophicus Py2 (assembly GCA_000017645.1). Taxonomy (NCBI): domain Bacteria; kingdom Pseudomonadati; phylum Pseudomonadota; class Alphaproteobacteria; order Hyphomicrobiales; family Xanthobacteraceae; genus Xanthobacter; species Xanthobacter versatilis. Next base: position 799,244 of record CP000781.1, on the reverse strand, counting down.
CCATCTTCACCAGAAATCGGGCAGCCTGTCGCCGTTCAAGCGCTTCGCCTTCGAGCTGCGCGACATCATCCGGCGCCAGCCGCTCCCCGGCTACACGCTGTTCACCGAGATCGAATACGGCGGCCGGATGTTGCTGGCCTTCGAGCCCAGCCCAGCCTGTGGAAAACCTGTGGACGGCCTCGTGCCATCGGGAACCCGGACTATCGTGCTATCGGGAACCCAGGACTCGTGCTATCGGGAACCCAAACAGGGCGTAACGCACGGAAATCGCGTCGAAAATCGCGCCCTTAACTTAGAGTCTAACGAAGAATCTAACTTTGAAGAGCGCAGACGCGATGTGCAAAAGCTCATCGTGAAGGTCGGCAATGCGCTGAAAGTAACGTCCGGCGACAAGCGCCAATCCCTGGATCGCAGCGCCGTTGTCGACGAGCGCGCCGCCCGACCGCGTACTCCGACTCCGCCTTTCGAAGATCCTTCGGGGGGCGCGTCATGATCCTCGCCTTGCTCAATCAGAAGGGCGGCGTCGGAAAGACGACGCTGGCGCTTGCTGTTGCGGGCGAGTGGGCCATGCAAGGACGGCGGGTCATCCTCGTCGACGCTGACCCGCAAGGCTCGGCGCTCGATTGGTCCGAGATGCGCGCTCGCGAGGGGCTGCCACGCCTGTTCAGCGTGATCGGTCTCGCCCGAGACACACTTCATCGCGAAGCCCCCGCGCTGGCCAGGGATGCCGATCTCGTCGTCATCGATGGGCCGCCGCGTGTGGCCGGACTCATGCGCTCAGCGCTGCTGGCAACGGACATGGTGCTGATCCCGGTGCAGCCGTCGCCCTTCGACGGCTGGGCGTCTGCGGAAATGCTGGCGCTGATATCGGAGGCGCGCATCTACCGGCCGGAACTGGTCGCTCGCTTCGTCCTGAACCGATGCGGGGCGCGCACTGTGCTGGCGCGAGATACCGCCGAAACGCTCGCGGATCATGACCCACCGGCCCTGGCCAGTCGCATTGGTCAGCGGATCGCTTTCGCCGCCGCTGCGCAGTCCGGACGAATCGTCCGGGAACTCGACCATGAGAGCGTGGCCGCGCGCGAAATCTCCGCGCTGGCGGCCGAGGTCGCGCATCTCGGCAGTCCCCGGAGCGCATCATGAGCGCCCGGACAAACAGGAAGGGCTTCGCGACCCGGCCGGCCGATCCAGAACAATGGATCAAGGCCGGACCGCCCCCGAAAGGCGACGAAGCGGCCACGAATACCGCCCGCCTGACCATCGACGTGACGCCAGAGCTGCGGGGACGGATCAAGATCGCCGCCTTCCGGCGCGGCACGACCGTCGCCGACATGCTGCGCGAGCTCCTCGCGCGGGAATTCCCCCCAACCAGCGGAGATGGCGAATGACCCCAAGCACGACACCCTGTCAGGCTCGGTCAGCGCAAATGGCCGACCGGTTCACTCGTGTTGAACTGATCTGGGTCGAGAAGTCGGTCGAACACTGGATCAGGTTCGGCCTGGCTGTGCGTGAAGAGATCCTGGACCGCCGCCGGCGTGTCCTCTCTTTCCGGCCGGGCTCCCGCTTTGCGCTCGTTCGCTGGGCCGCCAACGAACATGGAACGGTCGAGTCTCGGCTCGACATCCTGTGCGCCCCGCGAGCGGGTGAAGCCTATCAGACCGTGCCGTTCGTCGACCCCGGCGGTGTCCTCCTCCTGCGCACACATGGCTGGCCCAAGGTGGAGCGTATGCTTCAGATCATCGACGTGATCGAAGCGGCGGGTATCGATGCGGTGGAGGTTTCGCCCGATCACTGGCGGCACGTCCACAATCGGCTCGCCGCCGGCGAACGGCCGCGTCCCTATTCGCCAACGCAGCACCGCGCCTGGCTGAAACGGCGGAGCGTCCAGCCATGAGCCGCCGCGCCATTGTCTGGACCATGGCGGCGGCGGGCGCGCTGATCGTCGCGCCGCATTTGACCGGGCACGGTCCCCGCTTCATCTGGAATGCGTCGGCCAGCGCGCCGATCGGCCTCTATTCCGTTCGCCCTGTGGGGCGGCTCGAGGTCGGCGATCTTGTCGCGGTCATGCCGCCGGACGATCTCGCGGGCTTCCTCGACGCGCGCGCCTATCTCCCGCGCGGCGTTCCCCTGATCAAGCGCGTTCTGGCGCTTCCCGGCACCCAGGTGTGCCGAAAGGGCGCGCAGATCATGGCTTACGATCACGCCTATGGCGAAGCCCGCGAACGCGACAGCCGGGGCCGCCAACTGCCCTTCTGGCAGGGCTGCCGGGTGATCGCCAATGGCGATGTGTTCCTAATGAACTGGGACACCGAAGACAGCCTGGACGGCCGCTATTTCGGGCCGCTCCCCCTCGCATCCGTCACTGCGCGCGTCGTGCCGATCTGGACCGACGGGAACGGCGACGGCCGCCTCGAACGGCAGGCGTCAACGCGGTGAACGCCTGCACGGGAGCGGACATGCCGCCCGTTCCCGGCCCACTCCGCCGCACAGGAAAGGAAAATCCCATGCCGCAAATCGGTGAGTTCACCCGGCAGAAATCCGGCTTCTTCGGCCGCATCCGGACCCTCACGCTCGACAGCGAGATCGCTATCGTCGCGGTCGATACCGCAGGGGTCGAGAACGCGCCCGATCATCGTGTTCATCTCGGCTCGGATGGCACCGGCCCCGAGGTCGGTGCCGCCTGGTCGCGCACCGGCGAGAAAGCCGGAGACTATCTCTCGGTGCTGATTGACGATCCCGCCCTGCCGCATCCGATGCGCGCCGCCCTGTTCCAGAACGGCGCCGACGCGACGTCGTGGTCGCTGCACTGGAGCCGCGCGCCAAAGCGCGACGGAAAGGACTGAGCGATGCCGCAGCTTCGCTTCCGGCGTAGCCAGGGTCATGTGTTCGGGCGACTTCGCGTCGCCCGGCGCACTGCCTCACTTCTCCTTCTCGGCCTGTCGATCCCGTTCGCGTCTGCTGGATTGGCGCAGGTCCCGGCCGCACCCGCCGCTCAGGCCGTTCTGCGCGATCCGAACGCCCAGTATGTCGCGGAAGCGTCGCTCCGCTTCGGCATTCCGCAGCACTGGATCCGCGCGGTGATGCGCGTCGAAAGCGCGGGCGATCTGCGGGCGGTGTCATCAGCCGGCGCGATGGGCCTGATGCAGATCATGCCCGATACCTGGGCCGCACTCCGCCAACGTCACCGGCTCGGCCGTGACCCCTTCGATCGTCGCGACAACATTCTCGCGGGTGCGGCTTACTTGCGCGAGATGTTCGATCGCTACGGCAATATCGCGGCCATGCTGGCGGCCTATAATGCCGGCCCGGGCCGTTACGAAGAATACCTCTCCGACGGTCGCAATCTGCCCGCAGAGACACGCGCCTATGTCGCGACCCTCGCGCCGATCTTGGGCGCGGATGCTCTGCCCGGCACGGCTTCTGTCACGCCCGCACCGCCGCCCGATTGGCGCGAAGCGCCGCTCTTCGTGGCGCGCGATTTCAGCCGCGAAGCTGCGGACAACGCGCCGCAGCAGGGCGCCCATTCCCTCGTTCCCGGAGTGGATCCGGGCGCCGCGGAGGGCATTTTCGTTACCACGCAAGACGTGGGCGATGCGCCATGACCCGCCGAATGCTCCATCGCATTCTGGCGTGCGTTTGCGCATCGTGGAGGGCGCAGGGGTCGGGTGCGGGCACCACGACCGGACGATTGCCGCCCGTAATCGGCAGGACGGTTCCCCGCCGAAGAGCGCGCCACCAACAGCTTCGCCGCCCGGTAAAATCTCCCGCGTTACGCAACGCAGGAGGCGGGTGATGGACTTCTTTTGCGGGCTGGACGTGGCCATCGAGGAGACGGCGGTGTGCGTCGTCGATGATCGCGGTGAAGTACATCTGACGGTGAAGGTGGCGACCGAGCCGGAGGCGTTGCTGGCGGTGCTGAAGCCCTTCGTTGGGCGATTGAAGCGTGTCGGCCACGAGGCCGGCTCGCTGTCGCCCTGGCTCCATCCCGAGCTCAAGAAGCTCGGCCTGCCGGCGATCTGCCTGGAGACGCAGCATGTGCGGGCCGCGATGTCGGCCCAGCGCAACAAGACCGACGCAGCGGACGCCCTCGGGATCGCCCACATCATGCGCACAGGCTGGTTCCGCCAGGCGCACGTGAAGACGGAAAGCTGCTACCGGATGCGCCTGCTGCTGACGCATCGACGCAACCTGAAGCGCAAGTTCCTCGATCTCGAGAACGCCATCCGCCACTCGCTGAAGAGCTTCGGGATCAAGCTCGGTGGCACCTCGCGCGGCAAGTTCGACCAGGCGGTGCGGGAGGCGGTGGCCGACGATCCGCTGTCCTGCGAGCTCATGGACGCCATGCTGTCGGCGCGCGCCGCGCTGTGGAAGGAGTATTGCCGGCTGCACGATCTCGTCGTGAAGCTGGTGGCGCAAAGCGAGCTGTGCCGGCGCTTCATGGCGATCCCAGGCGTCGGGCCGGTGACGGCGCTCAGCTTCATGACGGCGATCGACGACCCGTCCCGCTTCCGCCGCTCGCGCGACGTTGCCGCCTATTTCGGGCTGACGTCCAGGCGATGGCAGTCGGGCACATCGATCGACGTGCAGGGGCGTATCTCAAAGGCTGGGGACTCTGATGTGCGCCGCGCGCTCTACGAGGCGGCATCGGGACTGCTGACCCGCTTCAAGGGCAAGGACAAGGTGAAGGCCTGGGGCCAGGAGATCGCCAAGCGCTCCTGCCATCGCAAGGCGTGCGTCGCCGTGGCCCGCAAACTGGCCGTCATCATGCACGCCATGTGGAGCGACGGCACCTTCTATCTCGGCGATCCGGCAGCGAGCACTGCCGACGCCGCGCAGCGGGCGCACACCAAGGATCGCAAGCTCCTGGGAGCCCACCGATGAGCAACTTGCTGACACGAGACATGCAGCGCGCCCGCAACTGACGGACGCCATTCTGAACATGGAGATCCGCCCTCGGCGGATGAGGACCGATGCAGACCAGGACCGACGGAACGCACGTTATCTTGCCTGCGGCTGTGCCGATCGGAAGACGGCCGGACCGCGCTCGATTGCCTGTGACGATGCTCCGTCAATCCGATGGAAAAGTGCGCCGCGACGGTTCGAGCGCTGCCGACGTGCAGCCGGAACACCCCGTCGCAGAGCGCGGAGGAGTGCAAGGCGCATCGGAACTCGAAGCCCGCGAGCGGAGGCGTGCCGTGGCGAACAGCATAGTATATTCTCGCATCGGGAAGGATGAACGACGATGTCCGCAAGAGCAGTGGAAATACGACCGATTAGGAGGGCAGGATAAAAGGCCGCACATCGCGGGCCGGACGGTCGGTTGTTTTTATTGGGTTTTCCAGCGCGTTTCACACATTGCGGCGTCTCAGCGCACTGTGCCGGAACTGTTTACCTGCCCGGAATTGCTCGGCTTTTCGCACATTGCGGGGCAGGGTCATGGCCGGTGAGCGCGAGTTTCGCGTCCGCCCTGGCCGCATCCGCTCGACACGGGCACAGCATGTGCGTCCCTTCATCGCCCAGGCACTCGCGGCGGCCAAGAAGGCCGGGGGAACGGTGTCGCGCTCTGGTCGCGTCACTTCCGGGAACCGCTCGCGCTTCGGGCATGGGCAGCGGGCCAGCATTCAGGCCAATCGATTTATCACCGCCCGGTCGCGGGGCGCCGTGGTCAAGGCGCGCGTCGTGCGCCATTCCGGTCGCGCCGCCCCCTTGGGCACGCATCTCGATTACCTGAGCCGCGATGGCGTCACCCGGGACGGGGAGAAGGCGCGTCTGTTCGGGCCGGAGACGGAGGCTGCCGACGAGCGGTCCTTCGCCGAGCGCTGCGGCGATGACCGGCATCATTTCCGCTTCATCGTCTCGCCCGACGACGCGCTCGAGATGTCGGATCTCAAATCCTTCACGCGCGATCTCGTCGGGCAGATGGAAAAGGACCTCGACACCCGCCTCGACTGGGTGGCCGTCGATCACTGGAACACCGAGCATCCCCATGTCCATCTGATTGTCCGCGGCGTTCGGGACGACGGGCAGGACCTTGTGATCTCGCGCGACTACATCAAGGAGGGGATGCGCGATCGGGCGCGCGATCTCATCACCATGGAACTGGGGCCGCGCACCGATCGCGACATCCGGCGCGCGCTTGAACGGCAGATCGAGGCGGAGCGCTGGACCCAGCTCGACCGCCAGCTCGTCCGCGATGCTCGCGATGCCGGTACGATCGACCTGGCGCCGCAACCCGACCGTCAGCCCGATGAATACCAGGCCCTCAAAGTCGGGCGGCTCCGGAAACTGGAATCGCTCGGCCTCGCCGACCAGGTCGGCCCGGGGCAATGGTCGATCAGTCACGATGCCGAGGCAACGCTGCGCCAATTGGGAGAGCGCGGCGACATCATCAAGCGCATGCACCGGGCTCTGACCGAGAAGGGGATCGAGCGTGGCGCCGCAGGCTATGTGCTTGCCGCCGAGAGTCTCGACACGCCGGTCATCGGTCGGCTGGTCGAGCGTGGGCTCGATGACGAGCTGAAAGGGACTGCCTATGCGGTGGTCGATGGCGTCGATGGCCGGACCCATCACATCAAGCTGCCCGATCTCGATGCAGCCGGTGACAGCGCTTCTGGATCGATCGTCGAGCTTCGCAGCTTCGACGATGCCAGGGGGCAACGCCGCGTGGCGATCGCCGTCCGCTCCGATCTCGACCTGCAAGGCCAGATCTCGGCGTCCGGCGCGACCTGGCTGGACCGGCAGGCCGTCGCGCGCGAGCGGATAGATGTTTCCTCCGGTGGCTTCGGCGCCGAGGTTCGCGAAGCGATGGATCGCCGCGCCGAGCGCCTGCTGCAGGAAGGGCTGGCGGAGCGTCAGGGGCGACGCGTCGTCTTCACTCGCAACCTGATCGACACGCTACGGCGCCGGGAACTCGACGCGCTCGGCGACAAGCTGGCGGCCGAGACAGGCCTTCCGTTCAACCGGGCCGCAGGCGGCGAATATGTCTCCGGCACCTACCGACAGCGACTGGCGCTGGCCTCCGGCCGCTTCGCCATGATCGATGACGGCCTCGGCTTCCAGCTCGTGCCCTGGTCCCCTTCGCTCGAGAAGAATCTCGGCCGCCACGTCTCGGGCGTCGCGCGGGGCGACGGCGGCGTCGACTGGAGCTTCGGCCGCAAACGGGGCCTCGGGCTCTGACATTCAAAGGAAGGAACCACCATGTCCGCGACGAAAATTCTCTGGGGCCAGATCATCACCGTGTTTCTGATCGTCCTCGTCACGACATGGACGGCGACACAATACGTGGCATGGGAGCTCGGGTTTCAGGCGCAGCTCGGGTCGCCATGGTTCCGGGTCGGCGGCTGGCCGGTCTATTATCCGCCCGCGATCTTCTGGTGGTGGTATTTCTATGAAGCCTATGCACCTGGCATCTTTGCCACGGGTGGGATGATCGCGGCGTCGGGCGGATTCATCGCCATTGCCGTCGCGATTCTCATGTCGGTCTGGCGAGCGCGGGAGGCAAAGAACGCGGAGACCTATGGTTCCGCCCGATGGGCGCGACCCGATGAAGTCAAGGCCGCGGGACTTCTCGATCCCGATGGTGTCGTGCTTGGGCGCTTCGATCGTGCCTATCTTCGTCACGACGGGCCGGAGCATGTCCTGTGTTTCGCGCCGACACGGTCGGGCAAAGGCGTCGGCCTGGTGGTGCCCACGCTCCTGACCTGGCCAGGGTCGGCGATCGTCCATGACATCAAGGGTGAGAACTGGCAGCTCACAGCGGGCTTTCGCGCCCGGCACGGCAGGGTGCTTCTGTTCGATCCGACCAATCCGGATTCGTCGGCCTATAATCCGCTGCTCGAGGTTCGGCGCGGTGAATGGGAGGTCCGCGACGTCCAGAACATCGCCGATATCCTGGTCGATCCCGAAGGCAGTCTTGAGCGGCGCAATCACTGGGAAAAGACCAGTCATGCCTTGCTGGTCGGGGCCATCCTGCATGTCCTCTATGCCGAACCCGACAAGACCCTTGCTGGCGTGGCCTCGTTCCTCTCCGACCCGAGGCGCACGATCGAAGCGACACTCGACGCGATGATGAAAACCGCGCATCTCGGAGAAGCTGGCCCGCATCCTGTCATCGCCAGCGCGGCGCGCGAACTCCTGAACAAATCCGACAATGAGCGCTCAGGCGTGCTCTCCACCGCCATGTCGTTCCTCGGTCTCTACCGCGATCCCGTCGTCGCCGAGGTGACGCGCCGATGCGACTGGCGTATTGCCGACCTTGTCGCGGGCGAAATACCGACGACGCTCTACCTCGTCGTGCCACCGTCCGACATCAATCGGACCAAGCCCCTTGTCCGCCTCATTCTCAATCAGGTCGGGCGTCGCCTGACCGAAGATTTGCAGACCAAGCCGGGGCGGCATCGGCTCCTGCTCATGCTCGACGAATTTCCGGCTCTCGGTCGGCTGGACTTCTTCGAGAGCGCCCTGGCCTTCATGGCGGGCTACGGTCTCAAGAGCTTCCTGATCGCCCAGTCTCTGAACCAGATCGAGAAAGCCTACGGCCCAAACAATTCGATCCTCGACAATTGCCATGTGCGCGTGAGCTTCGCCACCAACGACGAGCGAACGGCCAAGCGCGTGTCCGATGCGCTCGGCACGGCAACCGAAATGAAGGCGATGAAGAACTATGCCGGCCACAGGCTTTCGCCCTGGCTCGGGCACCTGATGGTCTCCCGCTCCGAGACGGCGCGCCAGTTGCTCACGCCGGGTGAAATCATGCAACTTCCGCCCTCCGACGAGATCGTCATGGTGGCGGGCACCCCGCCGATCCGCGCGAAGAAGGCCCGCTATTTCGAGGATGTGCGCTTCAAGGAGCGTGTCCTCGCTCCCCCGGAACTGGTCCGATCCGACAAGCCGCAGCCCGACGATTGGAGCGCCTTGCCGGCGCCGCAACGTCCGCCGTTCGACAAGGCCACGAACACGTCCGGCGATCCGGATGAGGATCCGACCGGCTCCGAGCGCCGACATCAGCCTGAGCTGAGCCATGCCAATCCGATCGAGAAGAGGAAGCCGATCGAGAACGAGTTCGATCCGCCTGATGAGGACGGTGAGGACGATGCAACCCGCAGCCGGCGCCTCACGCAGGTGATGGGGCTGAACGTGGCGCGTCAGGTGAGCATGGATCCCGGTGACGGGATGGACCTCTGATCGCCATGACCGCACGCAAGAAGAAATCTCCCGTCTCCGTCTATCTCGACCCCGAGATCCTGGCGATGTTGGCGGAATTCGCTGCGCGCCGTGGTCAGTCCCGATCGATGATCGCGGAAGCCGCGATCGCGTCCTTTCTGTCGCCGGATGCCGACGAACGTCGCGAAGCGGCCATCGTCAAGCGCCTCGACCAGATCGACCGGCGCATTTCAAGGCTGGAACGGGATGTCGGGATCTCCGTGGAAACCCTGGCCGTCTTCGTGCGCTTCTGGCTCACCAGCACGCCGGCGCTGCCCGAGCCTGCGGCCCAGGCGGCGCGGGCGAAAGCGAGTGAACGCTATGAAGCTTTCGTCCGTGCGCTCGGGCGCCGCCTCGCGGCGGGACCGCAGCTCCGGCAGGAGATCAGCGAGGATGTCAGCCCCGCGCGCTCGGAACCATCATAGGGGCCGAGCAGCAAGCCGACGGTGCCGGGCAATCCCGCCGATTTCCTGTATTTGCACGCTACAGTACTACTCCGAAAGACAGTTGTTGAATCCACCAGAATTCGGGTTCTTTTAATCGTCCCCGTCGGGGCAGAACCGAATTGTTCCCGGCCAGAACGGGGACAAGATGGCGGCTTCACATAACAATCCAGAAGGACGCGCGCGCAGTTCGCGCATGCTGCGCACGGCGCTCGGAGCCGCCATCGCCCGCTTTCTGGACGACCCCGCGGTCGTCGAGGTCATGCTCAATCCCGATGGCCGCATCTGGGTGGACCGGCTGTCCGAGGGCCTAGCCGATACGGGGGAGAGTCTGCCCGCAGCCGATGGTGAACGCATCGTGCGGCTCGTCGCCCATCATGTCGGCGCCGAAGTGCATGCCGGGGCGCCGCGGGTTTCGGCCGAGCTGCCGGAGACCGGCGAACGCTTCGAAGGCCTGCTGCCGCCTGTCGTCGCCGCACCCGCCTTCGCCATCCGCAAGCCCGCGGTGGCGGTGTTCACCCTCGATGACTATGTCGCCGCAGGCATCATGACGGCCGAGCAGGGCGCGACATTGCGCGAGGCGGTGGCGACGCGCGCCAATATTCTCGTCGCGGGCGGCACCTCGACCGGCAAGACGACCCTGACCAACGCCCTTCTTGCCGAGGTGTCCAACAGCTCGGACCGCGTCGTCATCATCGAGGATACGCGCGAGCTGCAATGCGCCGCGCCCAACCTCGTCGCCATGCGCACGAAAGACGGGGTGGCGACTCTCTCCGACCTCGTCCGTTCCTCTCTGCGGCTTCGCCCGGATCGCATCCCCGTCGGCGAGGTGCGCGGCGCCGAAGCGCTCGACCTGCTCAAGGCCTGGGGGACGGGACATCCGGGCGGCATCGGCACGATCCATGCCGGCTCCGGCATCGGCGCGCTGCGCCGCCTCGAACAACTTATCCAGGAAGCCGTCATCACCGTGCCGCGCGCCCTGATCGCCGAGACGATCGACCTGGTCGCGGTCCTCGCCGGACGCGGGTCCGCGCGAAGGCTTGTCGAACTCGCGCGCGTCGAAGGGCTCAGCCCTGACGGCGACTACCGCATCACCCCCGCAACCAGTTCAGAAGGGAAGTCCGAATGATCCGTCACGCCTTGCGCATGCGCCGTCACGTCGCGACAGCCGCGGCCGTCACCTATGTCAGCCTGTTCATGGCCCCGGCCGCTCATGCGTCCGGGTCATCCATGCCCTGGGAGGCGCCGCTCCAGAGCATTCTCGAATCGATCGAGGGACCGGTCGCGAAGATCATCGCCGTCATCATTATCATCGTGACCGGCCTGACGCTGGCCTTCGGCGACACCTCTGGCGGCTTCCGGCGACTGATCCAGATCGTCTTCGGCATCTCCATCGCCTTCGCGGCATCGAGCTTCTTTCTGTCCTTCTTCTCGTTTGGTGGCGGGGCGCTCATCTGATGGCGGCTGTTCTCGAACAGCTCGATGCCGTGCCGGGCTTCACCATCCCGGTTCACAGGGCGCTGACAGAACACATCCTGCTGGGCGGTGCTCCCCGTTCCATTGCGATCCTGAATGGAACACTTGCCGGGGCGGTGGGCCTCGGCCTGCGCCTCTGGCTGGTCGGTCTGGCGATCTGGGCGGTGGGACATTTCGTGGCGGTCTGGGCGGCAAAGCGCGACCCGCTCTTCGTCGAGGTCGGTCGCCGGCATCTGCGTATCCCGGCTTTCCTGGCGGTGTGAGGGCCCGGCGATGATGAACCTGGCCGAATACCGCCGCACCGCCACTCGCCTGGCCGACTATCTGCCCTGGGCCGCATTGTCCGGATCCGGCGTGGTGCTGAACAAGGATGGCAGCTTCCAGAGGACGGCGAAGTTTCGTGGGCCGGACCTGGATTCGTCGGTCGCCGCCGAACTGGTCGCCGTGGCTGGCCGCATCAACAATGCCCTCCGTCGTCTCGGTTCCGGCTGGTCGATCTTTGTCGAGGCGCAGCGCAGCGGGGCCGCGACCTATCCCGAAAGCCTGTTTCCCGATCCGGCCTCGGCCTTGGTCGACGCCGAGCGCAAGGCCGCATTCGAGGAGGCCGGCGCCCATTTCGTGTCGGGCTATTTCCTGACCTTCCTCTGGCTGCCGCCGGCCGAGGATTCCGCGCGTGCCGAGACCTGGCTCTATGAGGGCCGCGCGCAATCGGGCGTCAACCTCTGGGAGTTGCTGCGCGGTTTCGTGGATCGCACCGACCGCGTTCTGGCCCTGCTCGACGGCTTCATGCCTGAATGCCGTTGGCTCGATGACGCCGAGACGCTGACCTATCTCCACTCGACGATCTCGACCAACCGGCATCGCGTGCGCGTGCCGGAGGTGCCGATGCATCTCGATGCGTTGCTTGCCGACCAGCCGCTGACCGGCGGGCTGGAGCCGCGCCTCGGAGATCAGCATCTGCGTGTCCTCACCATCATCGGCTTTCCCACGGCCACGACGCCCGGCCTGCTGGATGAAATGAACCGGCTGGCATTTCCCTATCGCTGGAGCACGCGGGCGATCCTCCTCGACAAGCTCGAAGCGACAAGGCTGCTCACCAAAATCCGCCGGCAATGGTTCGCCAAGCGCAAGTCGATCGCCGCGATCGTCAAGGAGGTGATGACCAACGAGCAATCCGCACTGGTCGACACCGATGCGGCCAACAAGGCCGCCGACGCCGATATGGCCCTCCAGGAACTTGGGCAGGACATGGCGGGCATGGCCTATGTCACGGCCACCATCACGGTCTGGGATGCCGATCCGCGCATCGCCGACGAAAAGCTGCGGCTCGCCGAGAAGGTCGTTCAGGGCCGCGATTTCACGGCAATGGCCGAGACCGTCAACGCGGTCGATGCCTGGCTCGGCTCTCTGCCCGGTCATGCCTATGCCAATGTCCGGCAGCCGCCGATCTCGACACTCAATCTTGCCCACATGATCCCCTTGAGTGCTGTGTGGGCAGGGCCGGAACGGAACGACCATCTCGGTGCGCCCCCCTTGCTCTATGGCAAGACCGAGGGAAGTACGCCGTTCCGGCTTTCCCTCCATATCGGGGATGTCGGCCACACGCTCGTCGTCGGCCCGACCGGCGCGGGCAAATCGGTGTTGCTGGCGCTGATGGCGCTCCAGTTCCGCCGTTACGAGAAAGCCCAGGTCTTCGCCTTCGACTTCGGCGGCTCCATCCGAGCCGCGGCGCTCGCCATGGGCGGGAACTGGCATGATTTGGGCGGCGGATTGACCGATGGGTCGGACGCCTCGGTGTCGCTGCAACCGCTCTCCCGCATCGACGATGCCTATGAGCGTTCCTGGGCTGCCGACTGGATCGGCGCGATCCTGACGCGAGAGGGTGTCGCCGTCACGCCGGAGGTGAAGGAGCACATCTGGACGGCGCTGTCCTCGCTCGCGTCCGCGCCCTCCGGCGAGCGCACCATCACCGGCCTCGCCGTGCTGCTGCAATCCAATGACCTCAAACAGGCACTGCGACCCTATTGTGTCGGCGGTCCCTATGGCCGTCTTCTTGACGCCGAGACCGAGCACCTCGGCGCCGCCGACGTGCAGGCATTCGAGATCGAGGGGCTCGTCGGAACCGGAGCGGCGCCTGCGGTCCTGTCCTACCTGTTCCATCGGATCGGCGACCGGCTCGATGGCCGCCCGACGCTGCTCATCATCGACGAGGGCTGGCTCGCCCTCGACGATGACGGTTTCTCCGGTCAGCTCCGCGAATGGCTGAAAACGCTCCGCAAGAAGAACGCCTCGGTCATTTTCGCCACGCAGAGCCTGTCGGACATCGATGACAGCGCGATCGCGCCCGCCATCATCGAGAGCTGCCCGACGCGGCTGCTCCTGCCAAACGAGCGCGCGATCGAGCCGCAGATCACGGCCATCTATCGCCGCTTCGGTCTCAACGACCGGCAGATCGAGATCCTCGCGCGGGCAACCCCGAAGCGGGACTATTATTGCCAGTCTCGACGCGGCAACCGGCTGTTCGAGCTCGGATTGAGCGAGGTGGGACTCGCGCTCTGCGCCGCATCTTCTAAATCCGATCAGGCAGCCATCGAGCGCATCCACGCCGAGCATGGGACCGACGGTTTCCTCGCCGCCTGGCTGCGCCATCGCGGCGTGGACTGGGCCGCCGACCTGATCCCCGGCCTCACCAATCTCGTCCCGGGGCCGCCTTCGGATCCGGAGGATGAGTCGGCAATAGGCATCGCGAGCCATGCCGGGCACCAAGACGAATTCCCGATCGATGAAGAGTTCAGCCAAGAGGAGATCGACCTGTGACCTTTCCCAAAATGCACCGTTTCACGCGTGTCTCGCTGCTCGCCCTGGCGCTTGCGACGCCGCTTGCGCCGGTGCTCACCACACCCGCACATGCCTTCTTCGGCGGGTTCGGCCGCATCGTCTACGATCCCACCAATCATGCCGAAAACCTGCTGACAGCCGCTCGATCCCTGGAGCAGATCAACAATCAGATCGCCCAGCTTCAGAACGAAGCGCAGATGCTGATCAACCAGGCCCGTAATCTCGCGAGTCTGCCGTTTTCATCGCTCCAGCAGCTTCAGCAAAACATCCAGCGCACCCAGCAGCTCTTGAACCAGGCCCAGAGCATCGCCTTCGACGTCCAGCAGATCGACCGGATGTTCCAGCAGGACTACGGCAAGCTCTCGATCTCGGCCACCGACGCGCAGCTGATCGCCGATGCCCGTTCGCGCTGGGAAAACACCGTCGGCGGGCTGCAGGACGCCATGCGCGTCCAGGCCGGCGTGGTCGGCAATATCGACAGCAATCGCAGCGCGATGTCTGCGCTGGTCGATCAGAGCCAGAATGCGGTCGGTGCGCTGCAAGCCACGCAGGCGGGCAACCAGCTTCTCGCACTGCAATCGCAGCAGCTTTCGGACCTCATCGCGGTGATCTCCGCCAATGGCCGCGCCACAGCCATGCTCGAGGCCGACCGGGCGACGGCCGCCGAACAGGGCCGCATCCAGCGCGAGCGCTTTCTGACACCTGGCTCGGGCTACCAGCCGGGCAACGCGCAGATGTTCAACGGCGGCAACTGATCCCGGGAGGGTGTCCCATGGATGGGAAAGTGCTGGCCCGGATCGGGGCGATCATATTCATCGCCATAGCGATCACCGCCACCGTGATCGAGATGACCCGGGAGGAGGAACCGGCGCGGGTGAGATCCGCGCCGGAGCTCCAGCCCGAGGCGGATCCTCTGCGCCTGACGCTTCGGCGATGCCAGCGACTCGGAGAAGCCGCCACCAGCGATGCCGCGTGCCTTTCGGCCTGGGCAGAGTCCCGCGACCGCTTCCTTGGCCGCTCTCCGGCGCCCGCCGCCCCGGCAGTCGAAGGGGAGCGATGAGCCGTGGGCGGGATGGGGGTCATCGACAATTTTCTCGGCGTCTTCACGAGCTATATCGACAGCGGATTCGGGTTGCTCGGCGGCGAAGTCGCCTTCATCGCGACTACGCTGATCGTCATCGATGTGACGCTCGCGGCTCTGTTCTGGAGCTGGGGTGCCGACGACGACATCATCGCCCGGCTGGTGAAGAAGACCCTCTTCGTCGGTGTCTTCGCCTACCTGATCGGCAACTGGAACAATCTCGCGAAGATCGTTTTCGACAGCTTTGCGGGACTCGGCCTGCAAGCCTCCGGGACCAGTTTTTCCGCTGCCGATCTGATGCGCCCCGGCCGCGTCGCGCAGACAGGCCTCGATGCAGGTCGACCGCTGCTCGATGCGATCTCGGATCTGATGGGCTTCGTTTCCTTCTTCGAGAATTTCATCCAGATCGCCTGCCTGCTGTTCGCCTGGGCGCTGGTGCTGCTCGCCTTCTTCATCCTTGCGATCCAGCTCTTCGTCACGCTAATCGAGTTCAAGCTGACGACGCTTGCCGGGTTCGTCCTCATTCCCTTCGGCCTGTTCGGCAAGACCGCCTTCATGGCCGAGCGTGTGCTCGGCAACGTCGTCTCCTCCGGCATCAAGGTGCTCGTCCTCGCCGTCATCATCGGCATCGGCTCGACGCTGTTTTCCCAGTTCACCGCCGGTTTCGGCGGCGCGACACCTACCATCGACGATGCCATGGCGATCGTGCTGGCCGCTCTCTCCCTTCTCGGTCTCGGCATCTTCGGCCCCGGTATCGCCTCGGGCCTTGTCTCGGGCGGGCCGCAGCTCGGCGCCGGCTCGGCTGTCGGCACCGGCCTTGCCGCCGGTGGTATGGTGCTGGCGGGAGGCGCCGCCGCAGGCATGGCCGCAAGGGGAGGCGCGGCCGCCCTGTCGGGAGGAGCCGCGGCCGTCCGCGGTGGCGCGACCGCCGCGGGAGGCGCCACAGCCGCCTATAGCGTCGGATCGCTGGGCCAGTCCGGTGCGGCAGGTGTCGTCTCCGGTCTTGGAGGTGTCACCCGGGCAGCCGGTTCCGCCGCCGCCTCGCCGCTGAAACGCGCCGCCTCCAGGGCACACGAGAGCGTCCGGTCCAGTTTCTCCGACGGTGTTCGCGCCGGGTTCGGCGCGACAGGCGGGTCATCTTCCATGGGCACCGTCGGCGGCGCAGGCGATGCCGCCGCCGCATCGGCCTCCGCTGGCGCTCCTCCGGCCTGGGCGCAGCGGATGCAGCGCCGACAAGCGCTTGGCCACGGCACGACCATGGCGGGCCATGCCGTGCGCTCCGGCGACAGCCACGGCTCCGGCTCTTCCGTCAATCTCTCCGAAAGCGACCGCTCATGAATCTGTTCAAACGATCATCGACACATTACGGCAAAACACCCGAACCCGAGACCCCATACCAGAAGGCCGCGCAGGTCTGGGACGAGCGCATCGGCTCGGCTCGCGTTCAGGCAAGGAACTGGCGTTACATGGCCTTCGGCTCGCTGGTCCTCTCGGCCGGCTTCGCCGCCGCCCTGGTCTGGCAGTCGGCGCAGGGGACGATCGTGCCCTGGGTGGTGCAGGTGGACAATCTCGGCCAGGCGCAGACCGTGGCGCCCGCAACCGCGGATTATCGCCCGACCGACCCGCAGATCGCATGGCATCTCGGCCGCTTCATCGAGCAGGTGCGGGCCATTCCGGCCGACGCAATCATTGTCCGCCAGAATTGGCTGCGCGCCTATGAATGGACGACCGACCGGGGAGCGGCGGCGCTCAACGACTATGCCCGTGCGAATGACCCCTTCACGCGCGTTGGTCGCCAGCAGGTGGCGGTCGAGGTCTCCTCGGTGATCCGGGCGTCACCGGACTCCTTCCGCGTCGCCTGGACCGAACGCCAATATGAGAACGGCCAACTCTCCACCACCGAGCGCTGGACCGCGATCCTGACCATCGTGATCCAGACACCGCGTGACGCCGAACGGCTGCGTGCCAATCCGCTCGGAATCTACGTCAACGCCATCAACTGGTCGCGGGAGATGAGCCAATGACCCGCACGCCGATCCGTAAGTCCGGCTTTCCGGCTTTCCGCAAACCCGCGATCTTGGCCTTGCTGGCCGCGACGGCGCTGGCTGGATGTGCCACCAATCGGGTTCCTCAGTTCAGCTACGATGCCGACGTGCCGCCGCTGCCCGTCGTGCAGGCACCTGTCACCGATGAGCGGCCGCGCCCGCTGCACACGCCTCCCTCCTGGAACGTGGCACGGGGCGGTGCAGCCGCAGGCACGCCGGCGGGACGGGTGGAGAACGCCAATGCCGCCGCCCGCGTCGAACCGCGCCGCGAGGGCTATTACAATGCCATCCAGATTTACCCGTGGTCCGAGGGCGCTCTCTATCAGGTCTATGCGGCGCCGGGGCAGGTCACCAATATCGCCCTGGAGCCAGGTGAGGGCCTGACCGGCGCCGGTCCGATCGCGGCGGGCGATACCGCACGATGGATCATCGGCGATACCGAGAGCGGAAGCGGTGCGCACCGGCGTGTTCATGTGCTGGTAAAGCCGACGCGGCCGGACATCTCGACCAACCTCGTCATCACCACCGACCGGCGCATCTACATGATCGAGCTGCGCGCCCGCGAGGAGCTCTACATGCCTGCCGTCGCTTGGGCCTATCCCGCGCCACCGGCGGGGCAGCGTCGGTCGGTCCCGGCCGCACCCGTCATCCCGGCCGAGGCGGCGCGCAACTATCGCTACGGCCTGACCGGCGACAGCCCGCCATGGCGGCCGATCTCGGTCTTCGACGATGGTCGGCGCGTCTACGTCGTCTTCCCGCGCGGTATCGTCCAGGGCGAGATGCCGCCGATCTTCGTGCTCGGCTCGGATGGCGAGCCGCAGATCGTCAACAGCCGCATCCACCAGAACATCCTTATCGTCGACCGCCTGTTCGGTGCAGCCGAGCTTCGCCTTGGAAGTGGCGAGCGCCAACAGACCGTCCGGATCGTCCGGATCGAACAGCGGCAGGCCGCCGCCCAGCCCGCCCGCGATACCGGAGACTCGCCATCATGACCGAGGACAGAGCCACCACTACCAGCACGGACGCCGCCGCGCCCATGCGGCTGCACGCCGATCCGCCCCGTGTCACGCGACTTTCCCGCAAGATGCTCGCCAGCGTCGGCGCCGTTGCGTTGCTCGGCATCGGCGGGGCGCTTGTCTACGCCCTCCAGACCCGAGACATGGGGACGAGCGGCGAAGAGCTCTATTCGACCGATAACCGGCCCACCGCCGATGGCCTGTCCGGCCTGCCGAGGGATTATACCGGCCCGGTCCTTGGACCGCCTTTGCCAGGTGATCTCGGCGGCCCGATCCTCGATGCGCAAAACCGGGGACAGCCGGTCGCACCGCCTGTCGTGGCGGCGCCGGCCGTCGACCCGGAGGAGCAGCGCCGGCTTGCCGAGGAAGAAGCGGCGCGCCTCAGCCGCGTTTTCTTCCAAACCGGTCCGGGCACGGCAACTGCCACCGGAGGTCCGGGACTGGCCGGTCTCGGCCTTGGCTCGCAAACCGGCGCGACGGCCGGACAGGATCGGCACACGGCTTTCCTCAACGGCCCTGTGGATCGCCAGACCGTTGCGCTCGATCGCATCATGGCGCCGGCGTCGCCCTACATCCTTCAGGCGGGAGCTGTTATCCCGGCCGCGATGATCACCGGCATCCGGTCCGATCTGCCCGGACAGATCACCGCCCAGGTCACGGAGAACGTCTATGACAGCCCGACCGGAAGCCTGCTCCTCATCCCGCAAGGCACCCGCATTATCGGGCAATACGATGCCGGCGTGACCTCTGGCCAGCGACGCGTCCTGCTCGTCTGGAACCGTCTGATCCTGCCCAATGGCCGCTCCATCGTGCTGGAACGTCAGCCCGGTGCGGATGCCAGCGGCTTTGCCGGTCTTGAAGATGGCGTCGATTACCACTGGTGGGATCTGATGAAGGCAGCGGGGTTATCGACCCTGCTTGCGGTGGGGACGGAGCTCGCCACCAGCGACGAGGATCGCCTGATCCGCGCCATCCGCGATGGGGCGCAGGACACCATCAATCAGGCCGGCCAGCAGATCATCCAGCGCCAGTTGCAGGTTGCGCCGACGCTCACCGTCCGGCCGGGCTTCCCGGTCAGGGTGATCGTCACCCGCGACCTCGTTCTCGAACCCTACAGGAGTTGACCATGGCGAAGCTGAAACTCGGACCCATCGTCGAGGACAGAGCGGTCAAGGTAACGGTGGAACTGCCCGGACCGCTTCATCGCGATCTCGTCGCTTATGCCGAGGTCCTGGCGCGCGAGTCCGGTCAGCCCGCCGCAGATCCGGCCAAGCTGATCGTGCCGATGCTCGAGCGGTTCATCGCCACAGACCGGGGTTTCGCGAAGGAGAAGCGGAGCAGGTCAGGCGGCCAGCTATGACACGGACTACCTGCGATCAGGAGCGGTGGCCGCGATGATCTCGAGAAGCGTATCAATGACGACGAGCGCCGCGTCGAACCGGGCTTCGTCACCCGGCGCTCGGTTCTGCAGCGCAAGGGTGACCGCGCCGTGAACTGCTGCCCAGTAGGTGAAAGCGTACCGGTTCGGATCCATCCCCGGGAGAAAGCCCTGCTTCTGGCAGGCCTTAATCGCCTTCACAGCCAGTTCCAGCACGGACGCTCCGGCATCGGACGAGAGTGGATCCTGATCCGCGGCGACGCCCGGCGGTGGAGAAAACATCAGTCGGTACAGCGTCGGATTGTTGAAGGCGAACTGGACATAGGCGCGGCTGCCTTCACGCAAATATGCGAGCGGATCGGAGCGCAAGCGCTTCGAAAGCGCAAGCTTCTCCTCATAGAGCCGCCGGAACCCGGCATCGTGCACCGCGCGCAGCAGCCCATCCTTGTTGCGGAAATGTCCGTAGAGGGCAGGCGGAGTACATCCAACGGCCTCGGCCACGGCCGCCAGCGGCACATCGAAATCGTCCCTGGTGCCGAGAAGCCGGATGGTCTCCTCGACGGCTCTTCGAGAGATGTCGAGTGCGTCTTCCTTTTTCGGGCGGGGCATCAGTGACGCCACCGCTTCGGTTTGACGACCCCCGGTGCCGACTGCGGTTCCACGGACCAGGGCATCATCGTTTCGGAAGGCATATTGCTGCTCTCCTGCTGGCGGGCGGCTGACCGGAGTTTACTTAATGACATTAATTTTCGTTGACCGCTGCGCTGTCAATCTGCACGATACCGCTAACTGAATATTGTTAAGTTTCTTGCGTGAGCGAACCATGACGACACGGCGCAGGGATAACGACGCGGCTGGAGCCTCGATCTGCATCAAAGGCGGCGCTCGGCGTCCTCAGGCGTCGGGTGGGGCGCGACGGGCAGACGGGAACAGTTGATCGTGGATGGGCCGGATGACATTGATCCGCGCCGGAGCAACAAGGCTCCAGATGAAATCCTGATACCTGAGCTGCCGCGCAGTCGTATCAAGCTCCACCACCTCCGGTATTTCGTGGCGGCCGTGGAGCACGGCAGCTTTCGCAAGGCAGGCCGAGCACTCGATATCGAAGAATCGGCGATCAGCCGCCGCATTCGGGACATGGAAGACGAACTCGGCGCGTCGCTGTTCCAGCGACACGCGGGAGGTGTCCGCTTGACGATCGCCGGCGAGAGATTTCTTGGGCCGGCGCGCAAGGCGCTCCGGCATATCGACACGGGCGCCAGTGACGTCGCTGCGGTCGGTCGATCGGAAGAGGGACACGTCAGGGTAGGCGTCTTCTCGTCACTCGCATCTGGGTTCCTGTTCGATCTGCTGCGGCAGTTCGGCAGGCTCCATCCAAATGTTCGAGTGGATCCCGTCGAAGGCAATCCGGCGGAGCATGTCGCTGCTGTCCGGACGCTGACTCTCGACGTCGCCTTCATTACCGGCACGAAGACCTGGGACGGCTGTGAGACCGAGCATCTGTGGTGCGAGAGGGTCTTCGTTGTACTGCCTGACGATCATCCGTTGGCTGACAAGGCCGAAATCGGTTGGCCCGACCTGGCGGCGGAACGGTTCATCGTAAGCGATGTGGCGCCGGGCCAAGAGGTCCACAACTTCCTGGTCGCGCACCTGTCCGATCTCGGCTCTCACCCTGACATTCAGTCCCAACACGTCGGGCGCGATAACATGCTGTCGCTCGTCGCTGTCGGCCGCGGCATCACGCTAACGAGCGAAGCCACGATCGTCGCGAAATTTCCCGGGATCATCTATCGGGAGCTCACGGGTGAGGTCTTGCCGTTCAGCATGGTATGGTCCACCCGGAACGATAATCCGGCATGCCGACGGTTGCTGAGTCTGGCGCGCACCCTGGGCCACACGCCAAGGGCATCTCACCAGCCGGCCTGACATCAGTGATGGACCGCCCAAGCCGCGGTCCACCTTGCTATTCGACCGACTTCTCGACAAACCCAAGCGTGTTGGCGTTTTCGACCAGCGTTCGCACCTTGGCGCGGTCGAGGCCGGAGGGAACCTCGGCCTCGATTTCGAGCCTGAGCTTCACATCGCTTCCGGGCAGTGTCGTGAGCTGCTCGACAATGGCCTCGACGATCTGGTGCATGTCTCTCGCCGGTCTCTCGGCGGAAATCATCACCGTACCGGTAAATCGGGTCGGCTTCCGTTCGGCGGGAGTCTGCTCGGATGTGCCGCCAGTGGGCTGCTCGCCCGTAGCCGGCGTTCCGTCCCCCGGCTCCGCGGGAGTGCCCGCCGACCCCGGCTGGACGGGTGTCGGCCGATGCGCCTCCGCGACGTCCGGCTTTACGATGACGCTGTCGCTATCGATGACAACAACGGCGTTGCCGGCGCGCTCAATTGCCAGACCCAGATAGGTGTCCGACTTCTCATCCCATCGTTCGGCATATGCGAAGGGGCCAGGAATCATGGCGCTCACGGCCGCTTGCACGGCTTTGATCAGGACGTCCTGATTCTTCACGCGCGGGAGGTAGATGTAGCGGTTGAGGTATTCCCGCAGGTCTTTCAGAGAGAGGTGCGGCTTGCCATTCCAGATGTATTTCTGGAGATCACGATCAAGCCGCGCCGGCCCCAACTCGGTCAGCAGACCCTCCTCGGCCACGAGCTTCTTGCTCGCCCGCGCCAGCAGCCCGTCCTGCGCTGGAATCTTGCCGGAAGCCCACTCTACATCAGCCTGGGCACTCTCCTGCACTGGATAATGCAGGTAGCACCACGCCTCCTTGAGGCGGGTTTTCATAGTCTCATTCGATTCGGCCAGCTTGGCCTTTGCGAGCGCGCTGTCGCTCTGGGTGAGGTTGAGCCGTTCGGTGTCACGAACGATCTCGCCCCATGCCAGGGAGGCGCGCACGGCGTCCTTCAGGTTGTCGAGCTGACGGGCATCCGCGGCGATGAACACCAGCATGTTGCGATAGACGCGCGGCGTGCTGCCGCGCTGCATCAGGATGTCCTTCGCCTCGATCAGGGCGTCGGAGCCGTCACGGCCATTGTGCGGGTGCGCGACGCCGAGCACAACGGCTCGCACTCCGCCAGCTTCGTCAGGCACCTCGGCCGAGGAGGCAGGAGCTACCTGCACGGCATCGAAATGCCCGCGATCTGCAAGGCCATTCACAAATTTTCCGAGCTCGGTGTCGATCGTGACGTCGACAAGAGCAGCCTCTACCTGGGCTGCCTTGTCTGCCGCGATGCGGTTGAGGCTCGCCGACATCGAGTACCAGTACCGGCCAAGATCGGCGTGCATAAACTTGGCCTGGTTGGTGAGCCGCCGGAGGGCGTCGCCGAAGATCGCGGGGCGCTCGCCAGGCTGCACCACGCCCAGATTGATCTGCTTGTCGTCCAGGCCGGTGTTCTGCTGCTGGGCGGTGGGGGCCGTTCCCATGAAAATCGCACGGGCCACGCGCCGCGTCGCCGAGTAGCGATTCAGGTTCGGCGCCGACTGGTCGATTTTGTAGGGTGTGGATGCCGTGCCATCGACATCGCCTGCGATAATCGATTGCCAACTCACATCGAGATAGTGGAGCAGTTCAGGTTCCACGCGGGGCGAACTCACCGCGACGCTGCCGGGCATGATCATCACCGACGGATCGCCGCTCATCCACAACTCGTGGATGGCCTGCGCCATCAGGCGCAGAACGCCGCGCGTGCGCTGGAATTTTTCGAGCGAGCCCCAGCTCGTGTAGAGTTGATCGAACAGTTCGGGATGGATCGGATAGGCCTTTTCCAGCTTGCGCCGGTAGTCCTCGTCCGCGCAGCCTTGCGGGAAGTCGTTGGCATTTTCGCGATAGAGCTTGGCGAATTGCTTGAGCGTGTTGTCGCGATGGTGGAACTTGTCGCCGGGAATTTCCTTGAACAGCCGCCGACGGACGATCTCGTAACTCTCCTCCTGGCTCGCGGGCCGCCACGAGGATTCGACCCGGCTGAAGGTCTGCTTGAGGCGCGCGAGGGCCTCCTGACCGCCTTCGCCGCCTACCTCGATCTGCGACGCTGGCAAAGATGCGACCAGCAAGGTCTGGGGGCTGGCTTTCACGGCCTCTGTGAGCGACTGGACGAAAGAGAGGTTCGCGTCGAACGAACCGGAGGGCAGCCCTTCGACCTTGTAGATTTGCCGGAGATAGGCGACCCATTCGTCGATCAGGATCAGGCAGGGCGCAAACTTCTTGAATATCGTCTCGAGCAGGTGTGAACCCGGCGCGATGCCGCTCGCATCGTTCTCTGCGACCATGTCGAAGGCTTCAGCGCCCCCAAGCTGCCATGCCAGCTCGCCCCAGGTTGTGCGGATCTTGCGGTCGCCTTCACCGTTCAGTACGTCCTGAGGCCCCCGCGACGTACCAACCAGCACCGCGCGGTTGATGCCTGCGGGAACGCTCAACCCGTTCTCATCCAGTAGCCGGTCCAGTCCCGACAGGTCCTGAACCGGCGTGCCGCCCGCCATGTGGTAGAGGGCCAGCATCGAGTGCGTCTTGCCGCCGCCGAAGTTCGTTTGCAACTCGACGACCGGATCTCCACCGCTGCCCGATAGCCGCTTGGCCGCGCCGACCAGGAGCGTACTCAGGCCCTCCGTCAGATAGGTCCGGCTGAAAAACTGCTTGGGATCGCGATATTCAGCCGGGGCGCTCCCTGCATGGACCTTGGCGAGGTCCGCCGCAAACTCGGCCTGCTGAAACTCGCCGGTCGCAACGTCTGGATGCGGCTCGACAATTTCGCGCCACGGCAGCAGACCGGCCACGGTCTCGACGGAGATTTCGAGGCGCTGGGTTTTTCGGCGCTCCTCGTTGCGCTGAAGCTCGGTGAACTTCGTGCGCAGGATCGTATCCCGCATCTTCGAAAGCTGCTCGGCGACTTCGCCGGCGCTGATCGCTTCCATCAGCCGACGCATGGAATCGAGCGCACGCTCGGCGTCGTCGTAGGTGAAGTTTTCATTGTGCGAGAGCTTGTTGCGGACTTCGAGCAGCTCGGACACATAGGACCGTTCAGGATGTCCAAGGACAGTGGCGAAGGCGTCCCTCCAGAAGGCCATCATCGCCTTCAGCAATCCTTGCTGATCCCAGCCGACTTCGCCCGCGGAATTTGGCTTCAAGCCCTGGACACGCTGGACCACTTCCACCTGCCAGTGACCCGTGATCGAGCTTTCCAGCCTCTTCTCGACAAAGGGAATGAGCGCCGATGGCAGCAGCTCCATTCCCTCGAATACGTATTGGCGTGTACTCTTGGCCACGTCCGTTCCCCCTTATATGTCCATCCGGATCTGGCGATCGCCGCTCGTGTCGTGGATTGACGCCGCCTGCCGCGTCAGTTCCGCCCAGTCGGCGATCAACGCGTTGTAGGCCGTGGCCTCCTTCGCATCTTTCCGCTTGTTGGCGCTGATGTCGTAGAGGCAGTAGGCGAGATCCTTCACCGCCTCGGCCCTGGTGCTGATTTTCTTCAAGAGAACGGCCGTATCGTGAGATATCCCGTCCTTCTCATGCTGTCGGACGAGATGCTGGAGGCACTCCCACACTGTGAGATGGCGGTCTTCCTCCGGGTCCCAATCGTCGTCGAGTTCATCGCGGGTGAGGATGCGAACCTTGCCGGCGGCGCTTTCGACGATGCCGGCGTGCTTGACGCTCTCGACCGAGATGTGAACCGCCCCTAGATTCCTGGACGCCTTCTTCCCTAAATTTTTAGGCAAGGAGGCCCCGATGGGCAAAGCGAACTTCACCGAGGACTTTAAGCGCGACGCCGTCGTTCAGATCACCGAACGGGGCTATCCGGTTGCGGAGGTGGCGGCCCGGCTGGGGATCAGCAAGTACTCGCTCTACGAGTGGAGGAAACGGTACGGCAAGCCTGCTGCCGTGGCCCGCGATGACGATCAGGCCGCTGAGGTTCGCAGGCTGAAGCGCGAGTTGCAGCGCGTGACGGAGGAGCGCGACATCCTAAAAAAAGCGGCCGCGTACTTCGCCAAGGATGCAAAGTGAAGTACGCGTTCATCGCCGAGCATCGCCTTCTGTTTTCGATCCGTGCCATGTGTCGGTGCCTGCGTGTCCAGCCTAGCGGCTTCTACGCTTGGCTGAAGGACCCGCTGAGCAAGCGCGCGCAGGAAGACCAGCGACAGACCGAGCTGATCCGCGCGGCATGGAGCGAGAGCGGCAAGGTCTATGGCTATCGCAAGCTTCACGACGATCTGGCGGACATGGGCGAGAGCTGCTGCCCCAACCGGGTTGCGCGGCTGACGCGGCTTGCCGGCATCCGGGCGCAGATCGGCTACAGGCGGCGCCCCGGCCAATATGGAGGCAAGCCATCCCTGGCGGTCGACAACACGCTCGATCGCCGGTTTGACGCGGAGGCGCCTGACAAGGCCTGGGTGACCGACATCACCTACATCCGCACCCACGAAGGCTTCGCCTATCTGGCGGTCGTGATCGACCTCTTCTCCCGCCGCGTCGTCGGCTGGTCCATGCAGGCCCGGCAGACGACCAACGTCGTGCTTCAGGCGCTGCTGGCCGCCGTCTGGCGACGCAAGCCGAAGGGCCGTGTGCTGGTGCATTCGGATCAGGGGAGCCAGTTCACCAGCATGGAGTGGGCTTCGTTCCTGAAACACCACGATCTGCAGCCCTCGATGAGCCGTCGCGGGAACTGCCATGACAACGCTGTGGCCGAGAGCTTCTTCAACCTGCTCAAGCGCGAGCGCATCCGCCGCAAGGTCTACCGCACGCGAGACGAGGCACGCCGGGACGTGTTCGATTACATCGAGATGTTCTACAACCCCACCCGCAAACACGCACGCAACGGGATGCTGTCGCCCATCGAGTTCGAACGGCAGCACAAAGCGACCCCCGAAGGCGTCTAGAAAACTCGGGGCGGTTCAATGCCGCGCGCGCGGGCGAGGTTGTCGGCGACACCGTAATCCCCTTTGCCGTTCCCGTTCTGCTCGAACCAGGTGATGGCGAACCGCGTGTCGGCGTCGAACTCGCCCTGGATGCCGCCGAGATATTCGTCGAGTTCCCGATTGATGAGCTGGAGCGCAGTCTTCACGCTCATCGGGCTATCGTCGGATTCGAGAACGGCTTTGTAGCGCGAGAAGACGCCCATGCCCGGACCAATAGCCGATTGAGGCATGTCGGCAGGCGCGATGTTGGCAACTTGAAGTTCGGCAATCGCTGGTGGTAATTCGCGTTTTAGGGCGCGAATGAACTCGGCCCGGGTGATAACCTCGGCTGTAGCTTCCTTCTTACGGCAGACGAGGACGACCGAATTGGCCAGCGCGTTGGTGCCTGAGGCAATCATGCGGTTTGCCATTTCCGTACGCAGCGGCCATGTGCCGACGACCGCGTAGCCTGCCTCGACTACCGCCTGCAGAAAGGTGGCCCAACCAGTCGAACTAATCCCTTCCTGCGCGACCTCGCTCTGCTTGAACGCATAATAGATCGTTGCTGGGAAACGATCGGACGATAGCCTGGCCATGTTGGCGATTGCCTTGCTCATACCATCGAGGAAAAAGGCCTCCGCTGTATCTTTCCCACCATGGCGATAGGGGGTGGCGACCAGCTCTTCCGACTTGGGTGTGGCAATGCTGCCAAAAATTTCAGGGTAAACCGATCGGATAACCGGCTTCAGCCAGCAGAAAAAGAAATCCGACAGGTCAGCGTAACCGATATTGTCGTAGTAGGGCGGATCGGTAGAAATTACGGTTTCCGGCGGATAATCGACGGTCTGAGCATCGTGTTGGCGTTCGGTTCCGCCCGCAGCAGTCACAAGCGCAGCGAGGGTTTTCACTCCCCATTCGATGCAGTTCAACCAGTTTCCGGTTGACGAAGAAAAGGGGTTTGCCTCGGTAAAGTCCCAAGTCATTGGAAGAGCTTGCCGACCGAAAGTGTTGCGAATGATTTCGCGTCCATTGTGCCATGTGGTTATTGATGAGTGATAATCAGTCGCCTTGGATAGTCCGAAGGCCAAATACACACTCACCGCTTCGGCATAGGCCTTGGCACCCTTGCCGCCATCTCGCAGCGCGGTCGGATCCGAGGAGAGGCCAGCCCTCTGTGCGTCGGCCTCAATCTGCGTCCGCACCTCATGTACCAGATCGCTGAAGGTGTTCAGCGCCACCAACTGCCGGTCGGTGAACAGGTCGCCAAAAGTGTCCATTCCGTACGCTGGCGGAGAAAACCAGCGTGGGTTCTTGGGCTGACGCTGTTCAGGCTTCCAACTCGGTCCGGCAGAAAAGGCAACGGTTTCATGCTCGGCAGACGGCGAGACATAAGCGCGGCCACCTTTACCTTCCCCTACAATCGCGATGAGAACTTGGCCCATCTTTCCTGATTTTGCAGCGGAAGTGATGTGCTTCGGCGTGATGGCCGTATCTGAGATGATGCAACGAAAATTTGCGCCGCGTCCGGCCTTGGTGCCATCCTTTGCGGTAGCCATCTCGGCTTTGGTGCCGCCATATCTGATCCGGTAGGCGATGGTCTTAGCTTGCTTGTCAATTATAGGTTCGACCCAGGCTTCCTTCCCGGCTTTGCGGCTGAGCAGGAAGCTCGACGCGATCGGTACCTGCACATCCGCAAACGCCGGATCTGGGCTCGGCACCGTCCGTGCCCAGATCCAGGCTATGACCATTGTCTGGCCACCGCCGATTTCCTTCGGCAGTT
Source organism: Xanthobacter autotrophicus Py2 (assembly GCA_000017645.1). Lineage (NCBI taxonomy): Bacteria > Pseudomonadati > Pseudomonadota > Alphaproteobacteria > Hyphomicrobiales > Xanthobacteraceae > Xanthobacter > Xanthobacter versatilis. Next base: position 771,097 of record CP000781.1, on the reverse strand, counting down.
CCACCTGAGGATAGAGATGCCCGATGCGGTCCCAAGCTTTTTCACGCATCCATTCGCCATAGTATTTGACGTCTTCAGCCAGCCCCTCGGCGTTGCGGTAGAATTGACGGCCCTTCACGTCGGGATGGATCGGTTCCTTGTCCTTGAACTTCGGCGGGATCTCGATCGTCGCCTTGCCGATCATCACCGCGACCGGGTTCAGGTCGGACCCATAGGCGGGCAGGCCCAGCCGCTGCGCCTCGAGCGGGATCGAACCACCACCCGAAAACGGGTCATAGACTGCGGGCAGCTCGCCGCCACAGCTCTTGCGAATTTCGGCCCGCGCGCGTTCCAGCACTTCCTCGTTGGTCGAGTTCTCCCACTTCACCAGTTCCTCGATGATCTCGAATAGCCGCCTGCGCTCGATCTCGACCGCCACATCCTCCAGCGTCGGCTCAGGCGCGTTGGCCGCCGCCCCTTGCGCCGAGGCCTTGCTGTTCTCCCAGGCGGCTAGGCGCTCTGGTAGCTCCGCCTCCGCGTGAGCACGGAGCTTCGAATCGGCGAGCAGTTCATCGACGCGAGAAGAAGGGTCGTCGACGAGCTGGGCGAAAAGTACAGCCCGACATGCCGCCAACGGCCGCCGCGCCCACCACAAATGCAGAGTGGACGGATGCCCATGTCGGATCGACTTTTCCCGCGCCGAGGCCGCGTTGATTGCTTCGAGCGGAAGCGCGACCTCAATGAGTTTCTTTTTGTAAGCTGTCACAGTTCCACCTCAGTCCATTCGAAATCCGGGAACGGTTCGTCTGGACGCCGCAGCCTCAGCTCGCCCAGCAAAGAACCATCCGAAAAAACACTGCCGTAAAATGTCGCGCCATCCAGATCGGCGGGCGTGTCTCGCCGCTCTGACGGCTCCAGCGCCATCAATTCTGAAGCACCAGCCGGTTGCGTCGCCGAACTCAGGGCGCGCAGGACTTTCAGATCAAGACCGACAAGCTCGATGTCGATGCCATCCCGGAACCAAAGGAATGGCCAAAACCGCCAGTCTCGGAATTCACGCCAGAAGTCGCGGCCAGACAGGTCGGGATACCTCGGCGCCACGGACGCGATGTTGACGGCATATTGGCGCTCGCCAACGGTAACGAGGGGAAGCTCATATCGCTGTGGCTCCCCTTCGCCTTCCCGAAGCCGAGCAGCCGCTTCGTCCAACCCCATCAGCGTTAGCCAGGAGGCATAATTGGCTCGGCGAACCGCGTCGCGGGGGAATTCGACAGGGTTTTGGGGAACCTCAGGTTCTGGGTCGACAAAGGCGATGAGCGATGTTTCGCCCGAAGTATCGCCGGCTTCCCGCAGGAACGTGCCAATCGCAAAGCTCTTTATCGGCTGGGGGGTGATGTATTTGTCCCAACCGTCGAGCTGGGTCAGCCCGTCCCTAAGGGCGCCTTTGATGGGCGGCTTCTTTCCAGGAGACGAAAACCCGCCCTTGGACTCAGCCAGCACCCATTCCTTTTCCCCGTTTTCGGCAATGAAATCTGGCGCCTTCGTTTTGTCTTCGGGCCATTGCCTATTTTGCGTAGCAGCGCGTTGCTTCCACTCGGTTTCGAAGCGGCCGACGTAGGCATAGCCGTTGTCCTCAAGGAACAGCAGCGCCATGCCCTGCGCAATCCGCCCCGCCATGCCGGAGCCGGAGAAGTCGGCATAGAAACTCGACATGCCCTCGTGCAGGCACCACTCGCTCGCGGTCCAATCGAACAGGTGGCCGTTTTCGAGAAGAAACCCGGTAGCCCCTACCCACCGGATCGGCGCTGCCGGCCACCGCAAGCAATCAGCCTTCTTGACCGCATGGGCGAGACGCCACGCACTGAACTGCACATTGCCCGATGCCTTAGGTAGCGGTCGTGTACGGCCGCGAGGCTTCGCCACCTTGGCTTTCGCCAATTCGTGGACTGGGAGATTGCTTCGCCCGTTGAACGTGCGAATGACCTGTCTCGATGCGGCACCCCAGTGGGTCACATGGGCAAGCGGCAACACCATTATTGTGCCTCCTCCGCCCGCTCCAACAGCCGCTTCAAATCGAACTGGATCGCCGTTTCGAGGAATGACGGCTCCCGCTCGACGAGCGGCCCGCGCACATAGCGCGGGGCATGAGCGAAGCCGCCCTCGACGGAGACGATCGCCAGGATGAACTTCTCCGGCTCATGCAGCGACGTTATGACTTCCTGCCGCGTGACCATCACGGAGTCAGCGCCGTCGATACGTCCCTTGACCTCGATGAAGCGCAGGTGCCCCGACTTCGGGTCATGTGAGGCGATGTCGTAACCGATTTTCTGTGCGGACACATCGGCGGGCACATTTCCCAGCGCGCGTTCCGCCGCCATGACCGCTTCCATCGCGGCGAGTTCGATCGCGCGCCGCGCCGCCGAATCTTCGGCGAAGTGCTTCGGTACGGCCGGAGACTGACGCGCATCCAGAAGGCCGCCCGGAATCACGACCATGCCGCCACGCACGCGGGGTGGCTGCGAAGTGATGAATCGCTCCCGCTCCAGTTGGTCCATTCGGCGCTTCTGGCGCTCGGCCAGTTCTTCGGCGCGTCGCTGCGCATTTTGCCAGCTCAGCCGTGCCTTCTTGCCGGCCTTCTCTTCCTCTTTCAGCTCGAAGGCCCGGGAATCCCAGTAATTGATTTCCTTCTTGAGCCGGGCGCGAACCTCCTGTTCGACCTTGTCGATCTCCGGAAGGCGGCGGGTCTTGATCTCCGCGACATGCCCCTGTGCCAGCTCCACGGTGGCGAAGCGGATGGCTGTCTTCTCCAGCTCACTCGTCAGCCAATCCTCATCCAGCAGGTTACCGACGGCGTCGATCTCTTCGGTAGTTGCGGGGCGAAGGTTGAGATGCGGCGCGATACCAGCGTTGACCGCATCACCCGCCTTGTCGATCGCGGTGAACTGGAGGCGTTGCGAGATCACATGCGGTTTGCCGCCGCTCGTCATCCGTCCATCCTGCACCGTGTGTTCCAGAAGGAAGATCGCTGAGAGGCTATCGCCCGGGTCAGTATCATCGACCAGGATCGCGCCCTGCCGCATGATCTGTTCATACTGCTCGCGGATCAGGCTAATCACCGCTTCTAGCAGCGGGTGCCCAGGACAGATGAAGGCCGCTACCGGCTGCTGGTTGATCAGGCCCTTTTCGAAGCAGATCCGCTCATACTGCTTTTGAATCGGCGCGCCGGTGCCGATCTGCCGATCGCGTTCGCGGATGCGCACCGGCACATGAGTCACTTCCCATCGACCTTCCTCACGTCGTTTGAGACGACCGCCGAGATGCTGGAATGCCTCAACGAAGAAGCTCTGGATGTGATGCGGCTGAAGGCGCAGTGCTTCAGCCCGTTCCATCTCAAGCCGCAGTTCCTCGACCTTGGCTTCGGGCATGGTATCGTTAGTCAGAGCCCGGCGTCGAAGCAGCTCAAGCAGGTGCGTCTGGTCGACCGCGCCATCGACCTGTTGCAGAAGGCGAGCCTTCACCTCGTCCTGCTCGCCATACTGAATCGCCTGGAACAGAAGGTCCTTGAGTGCGGTGCCCTCGAACAATTCGCCAAGCACGTCATAGACGCGCCCACCCAGGGCCTCGCGCGCAGCCTCCAGCTTTTCGAGGAGGCGGGCATAGACTTCGCCCTCGCGCGTGTCGGCCGCGACTAGGTTCCAGAGGTGGCAAACCTCCGTCTGGCCGATGCGATGGATGCGGCCGAAGCGTTGTTCGATCTTGTTGGGATTCCAAGGCAGGTCGTAATTGACCATCAGATGCCCGCGTTGGAGGTTGACGCCTTCGCCGGCGGCATCGTTCGCGATCAGCACGAGCAGGTCCTTGTCCTGCATGAAGCGTTCGACCACCTTGCGGCGTTCCTCGCGTGATACGCCGCCGTGGATCACATCGACCGCTTCGGGGTTGCCAAGACGCGCGCGCACCTTTTCGAGCAGGTAGTTCAGGGTATCCTTCGGTTCGGTGAAGATGATCAGCTTTCTGCGGTTCTTGGCCGAGTCGATCATCAAATCATCGTCGAGGATGCGGTTGAGCTGGCTCCATTTCGTGTCCACGCCGGAACGCAGCACGCCAAGCGCCATGGCTTCGAGGCTTTTCAGCGTCTCGACCTCAAGAACGAGCTGCTCCACAGTCTCGGCGGTCGTCGCACCGGTGGAGATCAGGTCCTCGAGCTCGTCGATTTCCTCTTGCCCATATTCCTCGATGTTGCGCAGGATGTCTGCATTGACCGCCCGCTCGTCGAAACCTGCCCGGCGACCCTTCGTAGCAAGGCGCGCCTCGCCGAGCTCGCTTTCCAGACGCTCGCGGCGGCGCTTCAGCGACTGGTAGATTGCGGCCGGCGAAGACGCCAGGCGGCGCTGGAGGATCTGCAAGGCGAAGCCAACATTGTTCCGCTTCTTGCCGTCGCCCTCGGCAAAACGCTGCACGCGGTTCATCTCTGTCCGCACGTACTCAGTCACCGCCGTATAAAGCGCGGCCTCACCCTCGGAGAGCTCATACTTGACAGTGTAGGCCCGACGCTCGGGAAACAGCGGTCGGCCATCGAATGTAAGCAGTTCCTCCTTGGTCAGCCGCCGCATCATGTCTTCTGTATCGGCATAATGGACGCCATCGCGGAACCGGCCCTCGAAACGGTCACCGTCAAGCAGAGCCATGAAGAGCTGGAAGTCTTCTTCCTTGCCGTTGTGCGGTGTCGCCGACATCAGCAGCAGGTGGCGGCAGGCCTGGCCGAGCTTCTGGCCGATCTGGTAGCGCTTGGTGTATTTCACTTCACCGCCGAAATAGGTGGCCGACATGCGATGCGCTTCGTCGCAGATGATCAGGTCCCATTCCTGCGCGCTCATGAGCTTGTCCTGAAGCTCTTCATTACGCGCCAGGACGTCGAGCCGCACGATCAGCCGATTGCGGTCTGAGAACGGATTGCCGGAACGCGACGTCTCGATCATGTCGCGTGTCAGGATGTCGAATTCCAGATTGAACTTCTGGCCAAGCTCGTCCTGCCACTGCTCGACAAGGCTGCCTGGCGCTACGACGAGGCACCGTTCGAGATCGCTGCGCGCGATCAGTTCCTTGATGAGAAGGCCAGCCATGATCGTCTTGCCCGCGCCGGGATCGTCGGCGAGGAGGAAGCGCAGCGGCTGACGGGGCAGCATCTCGCCATAGACGGCCGAAATCTGATGCGGCAGCGGATCGACTAGGCTGGTATGGATCGCGAGATAGGGGTCGAAATAATGTGCAAGCTTGATCCGGTTGGCTTCCGTGACCAGCCGCAGCAATGCGCCGTCGGCATCGAAAGACCAGGGGCGGCCCGTTTTCTCGACTTCGAGCCGGTGTTCGTCGTCTCGATAGAGAATGGATTCGGCAACGGTTCCACTGTGATCGCGGAAGACGACGCTAATGGCTTGGTCGCCGATCCAGTCGACGGACACAACCTGAACCGGCTGCGCGGACGCAATGCCGCGGACTGACGCGCCGTTTTTGATATCTTCGAGTCTCGCCCCCATTAGCCGACGTGTCCCCCAAATGCGGTCATAGCTGATATTCCGCCTGTTTCAGCGCTGCCTCGGTTTCTTTCCGGTTCACTGTAACAATGTGCTGTGTACGGGCACTTTGTTTTGCGGCATCGCCAAGCAGGCCAAGTCGTTTAAGCACATAGAACAGCATTGCGTAGCGGATGGACAGGGTGCCGTTGCCATGCTCGAACCCATAATCTTTGGCGACAACTTTCTTTTGGCTTTCCGTCAAATCGGGATGTGGGCCGATGACGACATCAAAGAAGTTGTTCCAAAGCCAGTCCTCATCACCGGAAGCTCCGGGCTTGTCCTTTCCCCCTACTTCGAGGACGCGCGGCAGCAGAAAGTCTTTGAACTTGTGCTCAAGATGGCAATAGGCCCGCGCGTGCCACCGGAAGCCGTCGTAGCCAAAGGCGTGGGGCGTGATCCTGCGCCATATCGGATCAGGTCGTGACCGGTTCATCGACTGATAATAGATGTCCAGTGAAGCGCCTTCGCGGGTGGCATCGAGGACATTCCTTAGAACCTCGATATCAATGTCCCGCTTGGGCGTAAGCGCCACGTCGGTGTTTGGCAGCACCGCTATTAGAGAATCATGAGCTGGGACGGTCCCTTCGGCGACCGAGCGGAGCTGGGCAAGGTACACATAAGGGTCAGGATCGAGGAAGCGTAGAACAAACTTCCCGGCCGCGACGTAGCGCTTGCCGCGTGTGTCGTACACCATATTGCCCGGCGCCCGCTCTTGGTAGAGAGTCAGATCTTTCGACGCCTGCGGAACAGAAACGCCAAAAAAATCAACAATATCGGCGCGGTTGATCGCTCCCTCCCAGAACAGGCGGAACTCGATAAACTCAAGTCGTTGCTCGACACCCCAGCGCACTTGCAGTCCTCATACGGTTAGAAACTATACACACCTTGACAAGGCGTGCGTATAGTTCATATATGCATCCCGGTAGCGAGTCAACGGCGAGGGAGGCTGTGATGCCAAACCGATACGTCACCAAGCATCCGAAGGGTTGGGCGGTCAAAGCGCCGGGCGGCAAGCGCGCGAGCAGTGTGCATTCCACTCAGCACGAGGCCGAACGCGCGGCGAAGCTGACGGTGGGCAAGCAAGGTGGCGGTGAGGTTCGGATTCAGGGCCGCGATGGCCGCTGGCGCGACTCCGACACGGTGCCGCCCGGAAGCGATCCAAACCCGCCGAAAGACATGAAGCATTGATCGCGCGTACGTAGGAGGGCCCTGAGATGAAACTGAAGCAATTCCAAGTCTACAACTATCGCTCGATCAACGACAGCGGGTTGATCGACGTTTCAGCCCACATTCTCCAAGTAAGTCGCTGATTTCGCTGTCGTAATCGTGATATTTCGCATATAAATCATGGCGTTGACGGCTGCGAGGGGCGCGTTTCATGGATCACCTGGAGGGTGCGGGCTTGGCGCGGGGAGATCGGGTTGATTTCGACCGCCGTGTGCGTCTGGAGTTCCGTGGTGCGCAGATCAGTTCAGACGGTGGCCTGCTGGTGATGCGCGAGCTTGATGACGTGCTCGGCCTGTCCAATCTGGCGTCGGAGGCGCTGCGAGACAGCCGCACCGGGAAGAACACGCTCCATCGGCTTGACGGATTGTTCCGGCAATCGGTGTTCGGACGACTGGCCGGATACGAGGATGTGAACGATGCCGACCGCTTGGCCCTCGATCCCGTGATGCGTCAGGTCGTTGGCGGCAGGGCCGTCGAGGCGCAAGCTGCTTCGGCATCGCAGATGGGACGGTTCGAGACCGAGACGCTGGCTCTGGCCGCGAACCGGGCGGCGCTGGCCGATCTGAACGGCCAATGGATCGACCGGTTTCATGACCGCAACGGGTTGAAATACATCGTGCTGGACATGGACAGCTCGGTCAGCCCCACCCACGGCGATCAGGAAGGTGCTGCCTGGAACGGGCATTTCGACTGCACCTGCTATCACCCCATCTTCTTGTTCAACCAGTTTGGCATGCTGGAGCGCTGCGCCCTGCGTAACGGCAATGTCCACAGCGCCGATGGCTGGCGGGATGTCCTTGATCCCGTCATTGCCCGATATGCTGGCCGCGACCTTGGTGGACGCTTCTTCCGGGCCGACGCTGCCTACGCGATCCCCGCGATCTATATGCGGCTGGAAGAAGCCAGGTTCTTCTACGCCATCCGTCTGCCCGCCAACGCCGTCTTGCGCGAGAAGATCGCGCATCGGCTGACACGGCCCGTGGGACGGCCTTCGCTGACCAAGGTCAAACGGTTCTTCGAGGACTTCGAGTATCAGGCGGCGTCCTGGGACAAGCCGCGCCGCGTCATCGCCAAGATCGAATGGCATCCGGGCGAGCTGTTCCCCAAAGTCGGCTTCATCGTCACCAACCTGCCGATGGAGCCAGACTGGGTGGTGAGGTTCTACAACCAGCGCGGCACCGCAGAGCAGCACATCAAGGAAGGCAAATATGCCTTTCGCTGGACGCGGCTGTCATGCCGGAAGTTCCGGCACAACGAGGTGCGGCTGCAACTGCACGCGCTGGCCTACAACCTGGCAACCTTCCTGCGCTGCATCGAACTGCCCGAGGCCATGGCGGACTGGTCGTTGACCAGCCTGCAACTCAAGCTGATCAAGATCGGCGCCCGCGTCGTCCGCCACGCCCGCGCCATTACCTTCCAGTTGGCCGAGGTCGCCGTCACCGGCCCGATGGTGCGGGCCGTCCTTGCCGCCATCCGCCGTCTTCGAACGCCTCCGTCATGCGCATGACCACGATCCATGCCCAAGCTGAACGAAAGCGGCAGGACAGGTCCGTCTGCCGCGCGGAAAAGCGGCTCTGCCGGGCCAGAATGCTGCGGGTTCGAGGCTTGATCCACCCGACTTCGGCCGTTTGCGCGACGACAGACACCGCTCGGGGCGAAAAACGCTTGCCCAGCGAGCAAAATCAGGCGATCTTGAAGTCAAGCGGCAGGCTACTTGGGGAATGTCGGGTCAGGCAGTTGACCGAGAACACGTTGGACCGCGACAAGTACCGAGGTTGAGGGTAGGATAGCATAGGAGGCGCCAATGAACCGCGACAGCCTGGAACTGAGATCGACCGTCACCGAAGACGGCACCCTGCGGCTGCATCTGGAGCCCGTGACCCTGCCCGAGCCCGGGCCGGGGCATCTTCTGGTGCGGATCGAGGCGGCGCCGATCAACCCCTCGGATCTGGGGCTGATGTTCGGGCCGGCCGACATGACCACGCTGGCGAAGGACGGCGCGGCGCTGACTGCGCGGATCCCGGGCCGCGCCATGCCGGCGCTGCGGGCCAGGATCGGTCAGTCGCTCCCCGCGGGCAATGAGGGTGCCGGGACGGTCATCGCGGCGGGGCCCGATCAGCAGCACCTTGTCGGCAGCCGCGTCGCCATGCTCGGCGGCGCCATGTATGCCCGCCTGCGCCTGATCGCGGCCAAGGACTGCCTGCCCTTGCCCGACGGCACCTCGGCCGAGGCTGGCGCCGCGCTGTTCGTCAACCCGCTGACCGCGCTTGGTTTTGTGGAAACCATGCGCGCCGAAGGACATACGGCCATCGTCCACGCCCCCGCCGCCTCCAACCTCGGGCAGATGCTGGTGCGTATCTGCAAGGCGGATGGCATCGGCCTTGTGAACATCGTCCGTAGCCCCGAGCAGGTCGCGCTGCTGCGCGGTCTGGGGGCAGAGCATGCCGTGGACAGCAGCGCCGAGACCTTCCGCGAGGACCTGACCGAGGCCATTGCCGCGACCGGCGCCACGCTGTCCTTCGACGCCATCGGCGGCGGCGAGATGACCAGCACCATCCTCAACGCGATGGAGGCGGTCGCGGCGCGCAGCATGGCCAGCTATGACCGCTACGGTTCGGCGGTGCTCAAGCAGGGCTATATCTACGGCGCGCTCGACACCGGCCCCACCACACTGCGCCGGGGCTTCGGCTTCAGCTGGAGCATCGGCGGCTGGCTGCTGTTCCATGCCCTGCAACGCCTCGCCCCCGCCACGGTGCAGGCGATGCGCCAGCGGGTGGTCGATGAAATGGGCACCACCTTCGCCAGTTCCTACACCGCCCGCATCACGCTGGAACAGGCGCTGGAGCCGGAAACGGTGGCCGCCTACATGCGCAAGTCGACGGGGGCGAAGTACCTGATCACGCCTTAAGGGCGCCCCCGCGCATCATCGACGCGCATCCCCACCTCTCGAATTGGTTCCTGGCTGCGTGATCGAACCCGACACCAACTAAACGGCTTCTTTCAGGAATGCGCCTCGATCAGGTCGCGCAGGATGCCCTCTTCCTCGACCGTCAGATCGTCCAGCGGGGCGCGGACCGGGCCGGCGTCAAATCCCACCAGCCGCACGCCCGCCTTGACTGCGGCGACCGCATAGCCCTTCCGGCGCGAGCGCAGCGCCATGAACGGGTAGAAAAAGCTGTTCAGGATCTCGGTGCAGGTGGCCCGATCCCCCGCCCGCAGCGCGGCATAGAACCTGTTGGCCAGCGCCGGGACGAAGTTGAACACCGCCGAGGAATAGGTGTTCAGAGCTCACGGCTCTTCTCGGACGCAACGAGAGTGGCAAATCCAATATTCTCCGGGCACTGCACAGCCTGAATCCAGCGAGTGGTTTCCAGGCGCTAAACAAGAACAAGGACTTTCCCCGTCATCGTCGGCTCGAGGAGTGCCGGGATGACACGTTGGTGGTCTCCACCACCTGGAAACTGGACGATACGGATCGCAGTGCCCTCGCTGAACTTTGGACGCGCGCTGGTTCCGCTGCCACGGTGACGATCATTCGGTATTACGGCGCCGAGCGATCCGTCCACTTCAGCGGAGTAGCGGCGCAGGAGTTCGATTCAAAATCGATTGCGGCGAAGGTTCGAAAGATCGTTCCTGCCGTCAAGGCTCAGGCAGAGAAGCTTGAAGACGGGCAACGTACCGCGCTCGACGCAGCAGCCGACAAATTCGACGGGGCGATCAGCGCAGGGAGCGATTCTATTGCGTGGGCCGCGAAGGCCAAACCTGCGCTGGCAGCCCTGCGTCAAGCTCTTGCCGCCGGCGATGTCGAGCTGACCGATACGCAGGATGGCCATGTAGTTGACCTGGAGGAACTTGCTGACGCGATAGCGGGCGACGTGGACGGGCAAGCGAAGGCGCGCCAATGGGCAGTCGAGAAAATGCCTGTGTTCATCTATCTCGATGAATATCCGGAGCTGAACGGGCACCAAAACGTTTCCGAGTTCCTTCAACGAAAAGGCAAGAGCCAGCTTACGCCGACAGACCTAAATTTCGAGAAGATGTGCAAGGTCGCCGGGCTCGATCCGCAGGAATTGCAACAGCTGCTCAGTCAGAGCGAGCACGAAACCCGAAACCAGTTGGCGAACCGGGCAAGCGCCGTTATCACCAAGGAAATTCGCAGGCTTTGGAAAGATCGGTCGCTGAAGGTGCGTTTCGACACCGATGCCGATCACATCAATACATTCATCTCCGATCCCAACGCGACTTATGATGTTGAGGTAAATCTCAACGAGCGCAGTCGGGGATTTCAGTGGTTCTTCTCGTTTTATGTGACGTTCGCTGCGGACACCGCTGGCGGTGCGGCCGAGGATGCGATCCTGCTGCTCGACGAGCCCGGGCTATATCTGCATGCAAAGTCGCAGCGCGACTTGCTGACCCATTTCGACGACGATTTCAGCAATCAGATCATCTACACAACGCATTCGCCGTTTATGGTGCCTACCCATCGGCTCGATGCCGTTCGGACTGTGAGCATCGCAGAGGACGCCGGGACGACGGTGTCGAACGATCCCTCCGGTGACTCGAAGACGCTATTTCCCTTGCAGGCAGCTCTTGGCTACGACCTGGCCCAAAGCCTGTTTGTCGGTCCGAACAACCTCGTAGTGGAAGGCGTGACCGATTATTGGGCGTTGTCGTCGATCTCCGAACACCTCGCCAGCAATGGCGGAGGCAGCCTTCGTGACGACATAACCATCACGCCGGCTGGCGGCGCGCAAAAGATTCCGTATATGGTCGCGCTCCTTTCGTCTGAGCAACTCAATGTATTGGCACTGCTCGATCATGAAAAGGATGCAGAGGCGACCCGCGACAGTCTGGTAAAGTCAAAGCTCATCGACGACAGGAATGTGATATTCGTTTCTGAGGCATATTCGGCGGGGACGCCCAAGGAAGCCGATATCGAGGATCTTCTCGATCCGTCTGTTTACGAGGGGCTTGTTCGGGAGAGCTACGCCAAGGAACTCGACGGTGTGACGCTTTCCGTCAATGGTAAGATCCCAAGGATCGCAAAGCGGTTCGAAGATGCGTTCAAGAAGGCTGGTATTCCATTCCACAAGACGCGTCCGATGCGCTTGCTCCTCTGCAAGATGGCGACTGAGCCCGCGTCGATCGTAACGACCGACGTCGCAGAACGGTTTCGTTCCCTCTACGGAGCGATCAATTCTCGCCTCAGGTCGTGACTGTGTATGCCGACGAGGTCGGAGTAGGGATTAAGTGCATTGGCGCGGCACGTTTGCGCTGTTCTCCAACGATAGCATTTGACATAGGGTTCCGAAGTAGGACCCGAGCGGGAGGGGCTGGGTGTGAGGGCTTGTCGGCTAACTATAACGAACTTCAGGGGCGTCAAGTCCGCGACGCTGCACTTGCCGCAGCATGGTGTGCTGATCGGCGATAACAACACCGGCAAGACGACCATACTCGAAGCGCTCGACCTGGTCCTTGGACCTGACCGTCTCAATCGTCAGCCGCCTATCGACGAGCATGATTTCTTCCGAGGGGCCTATCTCCCCGAGCCTGCTGCGCCAGCGGCCGATGCAGCCGAGGCTGTTGATGATGGTGGCGACGGGGAGCTTCCTGCACCGGAAGTCGGCGCCGAACCGCCCAGGATCGAGATCGAGGTGACGGTCGCCGACCTCACCGAGGAGCAAAAGGGGAAATTCGGGGACTACACCGAGTTTTGGGATGGGGCGATGGACACCTTCTACGACGAGCCGAATCCGGCCGGCGTGGATGCCGCCACCATTACCGAAGCGCTCCGCATCACGTTCCTCGGCTGGTACGACGCCGAGGAGGACGACTTCCAGGGGAAGACCTATTTCACCCGCAGCCTGACCGAGGGCGACCGGCCCGAGCCGTTCTCCAGGAAGCACAAGCAGGTGTGCGGCTTCCTCTACCTGCGCTCCCTTCGCACAGGTTCACGCGCACTGAGCCTGGAGCGAGGCAGTCTGCTCGACATCATCCTGCGCCTCAAGGAAGTCAGGCCACAGATGTGGGAGGCCACCCTCGGCACCCTGGCGGGCATCTCAGTCGCGAGCGATCCGAAGCTCGGCATCTCGCCCGTGCTGGAGAGCATCAACACGGCGTTGAAGAAGTACGTGCCAAAAGAGTGGGGCGTGGAGCCCCATCTCAAGGTCTCCAATCTCACCCGCGAGCATCTGCGCAAGGTGATCACGGCCTTCATCGCTACGGGTGACGGGGACCATGCCGCGCCGTTCTATCGGCAGGGCACAGGCACCATCAACATGCTCGTCCTGGCGATGCTCTCCCAGATCGCCCAGGACAAGCAGAATGTCATCTTCGCCATGGAGGAGCCGGAGACAGCAATCCCGCCCTACGCGCAGAAGCGTATCGTTCACGAGGTGCGGAAGCTCGCGTCACAGACGCTCTTCACGTCCCACTCCCCCTATGTTTTGGAGGAGTTCGCGGTCGAGGAGACTGTGGTGCTCGGGCGCGATGGAGAAGGGGTCTTGGAGCAAAAGGCCATCACTCTCCCGGGCAATGTGAAGCTGAAACGCTATCGGCAGCAGTTTCGTACGCGCTTCTGCGAAGGATTGCTTGCCCGCCGTGTTCTTGTGGCGGAAGGCGCCACGGAAACCTCCGCCTTCCCCGTCGCGTGCCGCCGCCTGGCGGAGCTCAAACCCGATACCTACGCATCCCTTGAGGCGCTCGGCGTCTGCATTGTCGATGCCGGCGGAGAAACCGACATCCCGGGCATGGCAAAGCTCTACCGAGACCTCGGAAAACGGACTTTCGCGATCTGTGACAAGCAGGGCGATGCGAACAAGGACCTCATTGAGGCACAGGTCGAGCTGCTCTTGATGCACGAGGAAAAAGGCTTTGAGGCCATGGTGCTTCAAGGCACAACGGAGGCCGCCTTGAAGCGGTTCACCAAGCTGATCGACTGGCCCCAGGACCTGGCCCAGAAATATCCTGATCCGGAGGCCCAGGCCGTTGACTCTTTGACGGACTATTTCGCCAAGTCGAAAGGGAACTGGGGCATTGCCGACTTTCTCGCGCAATGCAGCGAAGCCGAGATTCCCCAGTGGCTTCGGAATGCGGCGGTCAACTTGAGGGATGCCTGTCTTCCCATCCCTGCGGGCGGTGGCCAGGCTGCCGCACCCGCTGCGGACGAGCACCCGGAAGCGGTCGATGGAGCTGACTAAGGGCCAGCGGGATGTCATGGAGGCGGACGGCCATCTCCTGGTCACAGGCGGGCCCGGGTCCGGCAAGACTACCATCTCCATCCTCAAGGCGGCGCAAGTCGCCGAGCGGGACCTTCGCCCCGGTCAAAAGATCCTGTTCCTCAGCTTTGCCCGCGCCACCGTTTCCCGCGTAGTCGAGGCGATCGAATACGAGCAGCAGATCCCGCCTGCCCAAAAGCGCCACATCGACGTCGAAACCTACCATTCCTTTTTCTGGCGCATCCTGAAGGCCCACGGCTATCTCATCGGCCTGCCACGGCGGCTCTTCATTCTTACGCCGCCCGGCGAGGCCATTGCGCTCTCGGCCGCCCGATCAGGTTTTCCCGCCCGGAATCTAACGGACGCGCAGAAAGCAGCGAAAAAGGTCGCGGAAGAGACGGAACGCGCGCGCCTTGCAACGGAAGACGGCCGTGTGTGCTTTGATCTTTATGCCCCCTATGTGGGCGACCCTCTCCATGGCAGCGCGCGTATTCGGCGCCTTATCGCCAGCATGTACCCTGTCATCATCCTCGATGAGTTTCAGGACACCAACGAGGCGCAGTGGCGTGTTGTCCAGGCGCTGGGCGAAGTCTGCCGCCTGATCGCCTTGGCGGACCCGGAGCAACGAATTTACGACTGGATCGGCGCCGATCCTGCCCGGCTCGACCATTTCCGGGAAGCCTTCAAGCCCACGGAAGTGGACCTGAGCACAGACAATCACCGTAGCGCCGGAACCGAGATCGCCCTGTTCGGTAATGACGTGCTCACCGGGAAATTCCGGCAGGATTCCTATAAGGGCATCGACTTCGATGTCTTCGACCCGTTTCCCGATCCGGCGATGACCAAGCTCGTGACGACGGTTTACAAGGCGCGGAAGCGTCTCGTGGATGCGGGCGTCGTCAATTGGTCACTGGCCGTTCTGGTGCCGACAAAGAAAATGACTCGCCTGGTATCCGATGCCTTCCGCCAGCCTCCTGCCGGCATGGTCGAGGTGCCCCACTCGGCGGTCATCGAACTGGAGGCCGCCATTCTCGGCGCGGAAATCATCGCCCTTCTCATGCAGCCGGCCGACGACCGCCATTTCGGCCAGTTCATCGACCTGATGTGCAACTACTTTCAGGGCAAGGGCGGCGATGGGCCGACACAGGGGGCACTCAAGGAGGCCGCGAACATCCGCAAGGCCTACGACGAGTGGCTGGCCTGTCGGGCGGCAGGCAAGGCGATCCGCAAAAACAGCATGCTCGTCAACATGATTGCCGTCTACGAGCAGGCCCGTACCGCTGTGCTGACGGGTGACCCCGACGAGGATTGGCGCGCAGTGCGGCGGGTTCTGGAGGATGGGGGCTGCGCGCGCCTGAAGGAGATTGGGCAAGAGGTGCGCAATCTCCGCATCCTAGAGCGCGGCACCCAACTTCGTCAGGAGCTGTCCCAAGATTGGCGTGACAGTGGCGGCTATCGCAATGCCCTAGCTATCACGCGGCAGGCTTTTATTCAGGAGCACTTCTCGACGAACGCGAAGCCCGAATCCGGGGTCGTCGTGATGAACATGCACAAGGCGAAGGGAAAGCAGTTCGACGAGGTCATCATCTTTGAACACTGGCCGATCAAGCGAAAGGGGCAGCCGCCCTACAATGGCGACAGGATCGTGCGCTTCAATTCCAGGGAGCAGATCGACGATCAGGCGCGGCAGAATTTCCGTGTCAGCGTGACTAGAGGCAAACGGCAGACGACCATTTTGACCCCCAAATGCGATCCCTGCGTTCTCCTTTTGGGAGATGACGAGTAGGTTGAATTCCCCCACATCCCTTGATCGGTCTCTGAGGGGAGCACGTCTCAATGCAATTGAATCCGATCCAAGCTGCGTTCGCTTCCTACGCTGCTGTTCGGAATAAGGCTGAAAGAAAGTTGCCTCTTTCAGCGGCCGTTTCCTCCGCGTCAGGTGCGGCGCCGACATGCAAATGTCCGCCACTCGATCGCAAGTAAAGATGGTTGCGCCCTCCCGCAACCACCTTTACTTGCTCGGGGCGCAAGTTGTGATCATATCCAGCCCCCGCAACCATCTGCGCCCAGCCGTGGAGCAGCGGCTCCTGGGCGGCGGTGTCGTGCCACAGCAGCAGCACGCCGGCGATGGCGACGAGCAGCACCGCGATCACCCGGTGCAGCGTCTGCGATTTCAGCCGGGTCGCCCAGCCGGCGCCGATCCACGCGCCGGCAACGCTTCCGGCCAAAAGGTCGAGGATGATCGGCCAGTGCGCCGCCACCTCCACCAGCGGCACCGTGCGGGCGCGGAACGGGAGGGCGGTCGCGACCACCACCAGGCTCACGGCCTTGTTGAGGATCACGGCCTCCAGCCCCGCAAAGCCGAACGCCCCCATGAGCAGGGGCAGACGGAACTCCGCGCCGCCGAGCCCGATCAGCCCGCCCAGCGTGCCGATGAGCGCCCCGCCGCCGAACACGCGCGGCACTGTGCGGCGGGCCTCACCCCCCGGCAGGTCGTCTTTGGACATGGCGTGCTCCGGATCGCCGGCGTCGAAAGGGGGGCGTCGTCAAGGGATGGCGGCTTCAGCGCCCACCGCCAGGCACGGGGGTGGCCGCGCCCATGATCGCGCCGATCAGCCCATTGATACGCCCGAACGCCATGCGCGCCACCTCGTTGGCTCGCACCATGGCGTCCACGGAAGCCTCCTGGTCCTGGTTGGTATGGGCGGCAAGTGCTGCCACCAGCTCGCTCTGGCCGATGGCGAGATTGCGCAGGGCCAAGAGCAGGTTGTCGAGGTCGCCCTTGGTGAGGGTGAGCTGCAGCGGCGTGTCGTCGGCAAAGGTCTGCCAGCGCTCCAGAGCGGCGGGGGGAATCTGGGGCGCCTCGGTCTCGCCGGCCGCATTCTCCTGAACCATGAAATCCTCGCTTGAAAAATGACGACGCATCCGCGCCCTGAAAAGAAAAGACCGGCCCTTCCGGACCCGCCTCAATCTACACCCGAATGCCCGGACGCACACGGCGCCCGCACCTTCCCCCCGCGGACCCGGATCCCTTCGGGTGCAGGTGCGCTATCACGCCGCCTTCTCCAGCGCGGCCATATCCCGCTTCACCAGCTGGAACCCCGCATTTTCCGGCCATCCCCGGTCGCCACGCCGTGAAAGCGCCGGACAAGGCGCGGAGACTGCCACCCGGCGGTTGACCCGCATCAATGCCGCGCCGGCCCCTTCGTCCTAACCAGTTACCGCGGCACCGAAGCGTCCCCACGTTTCCCCACCGGGGACGGATCAGGAAGGAACGCCATGACCGACACCATCGAACGCCCCGGCTTCGTCGAGCGCAACCGCCCCGGCAGGGCGAAGATGAAGGCGGCCATCTTCGTGGAGAAGAACCGCATCGTCCTGGACGAGAAGCCCATTCCGGACGTGGGTCCGCTCGACGCCCTCATCCGCATCACCACCACCACCATCTGCGGCACGGATGTCCATATCCTGAAGGGCGAATATCCGGTCGAGAAGGGCCTCACCATCGGCCACGAGCCGGTGGGCATCATCGAGAAGCTGGGTTCGGCGGTGGAAGGGTTCGCCGAGGGCCAGCGCGTGATCGCCGGCGCCATCACCCCGTCCGGCTATTCCAACGCCTGCCTGTGCGGCTGCGCCTCGCAGGACGGCCCGCGCATGAAGCACGGCTTCAAGCCCATGGGCGGCTGGCGCTTCGGCAACACCATCGACGGCGCCCAGGCCGAGTATCTGGTGGTGCCCGACGCCATGACCAACCTTGCCCCGGTGCCCGAAGCCCTCGGCGACGAGCAGGTCCTCATGTGCCCGGACATCATGTCCACCGGCTTTGCCGGCGCCGAGAGCGGCAAGGTGCGCATCGGCGACACGGTGGCCGTGTTCGCGCAGGGGCCCATCGGCCTGTGCGCCACCGCCGGAGCCCGGCTCATGGGCGCCACCCGCATCATCGCCGTGGACCGGGTGGGCGAGCGCCTCAACGTCGCCCGCGCCATGGGGGCGGACGAGGTGGTGGACTTCTCCAAGGTGGACCCGGTGGAAGAGATCCTGCGCCTCACCGACGGGCGCGGCGTGGACGTGGCCATCGAGGCCCTCGGCCGGCAGGAGACCTTCGAGGCCGCCCTGCGCGTGCTGCGGCCCGGCGGCACCCTGTCCTCGCTGGGGGTCTATTCCAGCGACCTGAAGATCCCGCTGGATGCCTTCGCGGCGGGCCTGGGCGACAACAAGATCGTCACCTCGCTCTGCCCCGGCGGCAAGGAGCGTATGCGCCGCCTGATGGATGTGGTGGCCTCGGGCCGGGTGGATGCCCGCGCCCTCGTCACCCACCGCTTCAAGCTGGACGACATCGAAAAGGCCTATGACCTGTTCTCGCACCAGCGCGACGGCGTTCTCAAGGTGGCCATCACGCCTTAATCTTTTGCCGCCCCGGCTCCGCGCCGGGGCGGCTTCCTCCAAGACTTGCTCCAAGAACTTTCTCCAAGAACTTTCTTCAAGACGGGACGATCCATGACGGCGCCGACGGCCACGCCCGCACCGCCCGCCGCCCCCGACCATGTGGTGGGCGACCAGAGTGCCGTCTTCGCCCTTCTGCAAGATCCCGCCACCCACGGCACCGCTGAAAAGGTGGAGCGCATAGACACCCACGGTGCTGCGGTCTTCCTCGCAGGCCCGTTCGCTTACAAGGTGAAGCGGGCGGTGTTCTTCCCCTTCATGGATTTCTCGACGCCGCAGAAGCGCCAAGCCGCCTGCGAGGCGGAAGTGGCCATCAGCGGCGCCGGGGCGCCGGGGCTTTATCTCGGCGTGGTGCCCATCGTGCGGACGGTGCATGGCCTTACGCTCGGCGGGGACGGCGAGGCGGTGGAGCATGCGGTGAAGATGCGCCGCTTCGACACCGATCTCACCCTGGACAAGGTGGCCGAGCGCGGCGCGCTTTCGCCCGATCTCGTGAAGGCGCTGGCGACCGCTGTTCTTGAAGCCCATGCCGCCGCGCCGGTGCGGCGCGGATTCGACACCGCCTCCCGGCTCACCTCCTATCTCGCCGACAACAAAACGGAATTTTCAGCCCGGCCCGAGCTTTTCCCGCCCAATGAGGTCGCCCGGCTGGCGCAGCTTTCGGAAGACGCCCTGGCGGGCATCACGCCGCTTCTGAACGCCCGCAGCACCGCCGGCTTCGTGCGCCGCTGCCACGGCGACATGCATCTGCGCAACATCGTGCTCTTGGACGGCAAGCCGGTGCTGTTCGACGCCATCGAGTTCAACGACGACATCGCCACCTGCGACGTGCTCTACGACCTCGCCTTCCTCATCATGGACCTGTGGCAGCGGGGGCTTCGCGACGCGGCCAACGCCATCCTCAATCGCTATCTGTGGGCGAGCGCGGACGACGGGATCGAAGGGCTTGAAGCCCTGCCGACCTTCCTCAGCCTGCGGGCCGCCATTCGCGCCAAGGTGGAAGCCGCCGGGCTCGCGCATCTTGGCGCAGAGCGGAAGGCGGAGGGCGAGACGCGGATACGCGCCGCCTTCGCGCAGGCCGTCGCCTTTCTTGAACCCAACCCCGCCGATACGTGCCCACCACCGCTCCTGAACGGCGCGACCATGGCCGAGACGGGACCCGGCCGCCCCTCCCTATGGGCTGTTGGAGGCCTCTCCGGCAGCGGCAAGAGCACGTGGGCTGCGAAAATGGCGCCAGCGCTCGGCCACGCGCCCGGCGCGGTGATCCTGCGCAGCGACATCGAGCGCAAGCGCCTTGCCGGCGTGGCGGAGACGCAGAAGCTGCCGCCGGAGGCCTACACCCCCGAGGCGACCCGGCAGGTCTACGACCGGCTGCGCGCTCTGGCGGCCCGGGTGCTCGCCACCGGCCACAGCGTGATCGTCGATGCCGTCCATGCCCGGCCGGACGAGCGCGACGCCATCGCTCAGGTGGCGCGCGAAGCCGGGGCGGATTTTCAGGGCTGGTGGCTGGAAGCTCCGAAAGGCGAGCTGATCCGCCGTGTGGAAGCGCGCACCGGCGATGCCTCCGATGCCGACGCGGCAGTGGTGCGCCGGCAGCTCTCTTATAATCTGGGCGACATCAGCTGGACCCGCGCTCAGGCCTTCAGCACGGCGCTTTCGACGGCTCAACCTTCGGATCCACGCCCGTGACCACCTCC
The DNA here is from genome assembly GCA_000017645.1 of Xanthobacter autotrophicus Py2. NCBI lineage: Bacteria > Pseudomonadati > Pseudomonadota > Alphaproteobacteria > Hyphomicrobiales > Xanthobacteraceae > Xanthobacter > Xanthobacter versatilis. The sequence goes on along the minus strand of CP000781.1, from coordinate 750,958 downwards.
GGCTGACGGTCGGGGGAAGCGGGCGTCGAGGCCTGCGGCGTGGTGCCGATGAACGAGCCGCCGGTGCCGCCGGTCCAGCCGGTGGAACCCGCCCCACCCGGCTCAGTGCCGGACGTGGCGCCCTGCGCCGGGGGCGTCGCGGCCGCATGGGCCGGGTGCTCGCACACGCCGGTCACCGGATTTGCGGTGCCTTCCGCCGCGGCCGGCGACGGTCCTGCCGAGGCCAGAAGGAACATCAGCGCGGCCACGATGCCGGTGGCGAAGATGCGCGCGCCGGTAACGGTGCCCGGCGGGATGATGACGGGAGAGGCGCGCCGGAGCGCGGTGGGAAATGCGTTCGAGGCCATGGCCGTTCTCCTTTCGCCGGGAGAACGTCCAAAAAACCGCACGGTTCCCGTGCCGGCCGCCCCCAAGGGGCGCCAGCGGCGGCCTCAGCCCTCCACCACCACCCGGCCCGGCCCGGCTTCCACCATGCCGATGCGAGCGGCCGACGCATAACCGGCGGCGTGGATCTCCGCCAGCAGCCGGTCCGCCGCCTCGGGGGCGCAGGCCACCAGCAGGCCGCCGGAGGTCTGGGGATCGGTGAGCAGGTGGCGCTGCCAGTCGGGGGTGCCCTCCGGCAGGTCCACCTCATGGCCGTAGCTCGCCCAGTTGCGATGGGAGGCCCCGGTGACGAAGCCCTGCTGCACCAGGCTCTCCGCCTCGGACAACAAAGGCAGCGCCGCCCGTGACAGGCGCAGCGTGGCGCCGGAGCCGCGCGCCATTTCCAGGCCATGGCCGAGAATGCCGAAGCCGGTCACGTCGGTGACGGCGTGCACCGCCTCGTCCTTCGCGAGTTCCGTGCCGATGCGGTTGAGCCTCGTGACCGAGGCCAGCATCTCGTCATAGGCATCCTTGCCCAGCGCCTCCTTCTTGAAGGCGGCGGAATAGACCCCCACCCCCAGCGCCTTGGTGAGGATCAGCGCATCCCCCGGCCGGGCGGTGGAATTGCGGCGGATGCGCCCGCGCGGCGCCGAGCCGATCACCGCAAGGCCGTAGACCGGCTCCGGGCAGTCGATGGAATGGCCGCCCGCCACCGGAATGCCCGCCTGCGCGCAGATGGCCGCGCCGCCGCCGAGAATGGCGCGCACGGTCGCGGTGTCCACCTTGCCCAGCGGCATGCCGAGAATGGCAAGCGCCATCAGCGGGGTGCCGCCCATGGCATAGATGTCGGAGATGGCATTGGTGGCGGCGATGCGGCCGAAATGGTCGGGGTCGTCCACCATAGGCATGAAGAAGTCGGTGGTGGCAATGATCGCCGTCGTACCGTCGAGGTCCCACACCGCCGCATCGTCGCCGGTCTCGGTGCCCACCAGCAGCCGCTCGAACGGCCCGCCGTGCGCCTGCCCGGCGAGCAGATCCTGCAGCACCGAGGGGGCCAGCTTGCAGCCGCAGCCGCCGCCATGGGCGAGGCTGGTGAGGCGGACGGACGGCACGTCGAGCATGGTACGGCTTCCATTTCCGGGCACGCCCGCCGCCGCATCCCGGCGGACAAGCGCACCCTCATTCCAGTGATGGCCGTCCGGTCAGGCCTGCACCTGACCGGACCTGTCCCTGATCCCGCCGGCGGGTACCCCCGCCGCTTCCGCCACGCCCCCATGGCCGTGCTGTCCCGAAGGCCATCACGACCTGGCATGGCGACGGGGGCCTTCGCCCCGACCGGCGAGCCTGGTCACACCGCGATTTCGGAAGCGCGGATGACGTACTTGAAATTGGCTGGGTCGAGGCAGTCGAGCAGCTCCGCCGCGTTCGCCGCCTGCGGATACATCAGGAAGCCGAGGCGCGGGCCGGCAAAGCCCGGCAGCGCCACGTCATGGGCCGTGTTGAAGGCGAACCAGTTGCCCTCCCAGGCGCCGAACAGGGCCTTGCGGGCCGCCGCCACCTTGGGATCGTCAAGGGCAAGCTTGCCCGGCGGCTCCTCCAGCACCACCTTGCGCACATCGGCTGGATCCATGGGCACCCAGCCGAACTCGGAGAGGAACACCTCGGCGCGGCAATGCTGGGCCTTGGTGACGATCTCCGAATTGGCGCCGAGGCTCTTGTAGCCGAAGCGCGAGGGCACCACCCGCAGGCCGTAGACATCTCGGGCCGGAATGTCCTGCGCCCGCACTAGGCCCACGAACAGGGCGTTCAGATCCGCGCACTTGCCGCCGAGATCGCCGCTCTTGAGCAGCGCCGCGATGTCGCCGATGCCGCAGCCGCGCGTGGCCGGGTTGCGATAGGTGTTCTCGACGATCCACTCGAAGATGGCGCGCACCTTCTCCACGTCGCCGCTCTTGCCGGCGACGATCTTGTCGGAGGTGGCCTTCACGATGCCGTCGGTCGGGATGAGATCGGTGGCGGCGGTGTTGCGGGCGCGCTCGTCGGCGGCGAGGGGGGCCGGCTTGCCGGGCCTGGTGAGATCCACCACCCAGTCGCGGCTGGTGGCGCGGCTGGTCAGCTCCACCTTGGGTGCCTTCTCGCCCTCGGCGAAGACGAGATGCAGCATGTCCGCCCCCGAATGGGGATCGCGCACCAGCTGGGCGGACCGGGCATTGGTGGTCCAGCTGTTCTCGCCGGGCTTGAACCAGTCCGGATTGGAGAAGGAGGCCACCGGCAGCCACGCCTGCACCTGACCCTCCGGCTTCAGGATCTCCACCGTGGTGACGATCTGGTAGCTGCGCCATTGGCCAACCGCAGGAGCAAAGGTCTGCGGGGCGGCGGCCTGCTGGGCAAAGGCGGCGCGGGGCAGGACCGCAGCGGCAGTGGCGAGGGCTCCGACCTTCAGCAGGTCTCGTCTCGTGGTCATGTCAGGGCTCCTCCTGGCTTTCCGTGTTGCTTGCTTTGTTGCTTACCGTATGGGTGGACCGGACCTGCGGCCGGCCGCCGGACCCGTTCAAAGCGGCGATGGCCGTGTCGGTTTCGGGGCTGTCCCAGGCCACTTCCCCCTCCGCCGCCAGCGCGATGCGCCCCTCGGCGATGACGAAGCTGGCGGGCAGCAGGCTGACCCCGAAGGCGCGCGCCGTTGCGCGGTCGAGATCCATCAGCACCGGCCCCGGCGGCGCCTGATCGGCGAAGAAGCGGCGCACCCGCGCCGGCACCTCGGCCACGTCCACCAGCACCACCTTCACCTGCGGCGTGCGGGCGGCGAAGCGCGCGAGCGCGGGCAGTTCGGTGCGGCACGGCGCGCACCAGGTGGCGAAGAAGTGGACAACGGTGACGCCGTGGGCCTCGGCAAGATCGAACGCAGGACCGTCGAGGGCCTCCAGCCGTAGCGCGGGGGCGAGGGGCCGGCCGTCCACGGGACGAAGGGGCTGCGGCGCCTGGTGCGGAACCGTCGCGGACGCATCGGGAGAGGCCCCGGCCGGCAGGGCGGCGACAGGGCCTGCCAGGACGGCGGCGAGAAGGGCGCGGCAGGCCGCGTTCACGGCCGCGCGCGCTACGCCCGGCGCACACCCGCCCATGCCCTGATCTTTCGAAGGGAAAGATGAAACACGCTGTGAGCCCCGACCCGCGGGAGCGGACATGATTTTCACCTGCGCAATCTGGATCACGGGGCGCGGGGGGTCAACGCTCAAGTCCGTGAGTCCGGTTCAGCCCTTCGTCGGTTCCGGCCCATCGCAACTGAAATTTCAAAATGGCACGGAATTTCTAATCAAAACTTGCGCCTATATTGCATCGCAACATAAACGCGAGTGGAAATTCTCGTGGAGACACGGGAAGTTGTCCCTGCGTTAATTGACATATTTCCAGTTCCAAAATAGCGTCCCAAGCTGTGGAATGCGGTATTTGGCAGCCTCCTGGAGCTGCCCTCAACGGTCCCCGGTGCGGGGCGCAGAAGGTCGGAGGTTTCCTTCGATGAACATGGAGCTTTCGCGCCGCCAGTTCTTGAAAACGGCGGGCGCGGGCGTGGCGGCGACAACCCTTGGGGCGATGGGCTTCGGCGCCATCGAGGAGGCCTATGCCTCCACCATCAAGCCGTTCCGCCTCGTCAACACCACGGAAGTGCGCAACACTTGCACCTATTGCTCGGTGGCATGCGGCATCCTGATCTTTTCCAAGGGTAATCTCGCCAAGGGCGAGAAGGCCGACATCACCCACATCGAGGGTGACAGCGACCATCCCACCAATCGCGGGACGCTCTGCCCCAAGGGCGCGGCCCTGCTCGACATCGTCAAATCCGCGACGCGCCTCAAGGAGCCGATGATCCGGCGCGCGGGATCCGACAAGTTCGAGAAGATTTCCTGGAATGAGGCGCTCGACAAGATCGCCCGGGCAATGAAGACGGATCGCGACGCGAACTTCATCGCCAAGAACCAGGACGGCGTGACGGTGAACCGCTGGCTCACCACCGGCTTCCTCGCCGCCTCCGCCACCACCAACGAAACCGCGTTCGCCACCTACAAGGTGGTGCGCTCGACCGGAATTCTGGCGTTCGACAACCAGGCACGCGTCTGACACGGCCCGACGGTGGCGAGTCTCGCCCCAACTTTTGGCCGTGGAGCAATGACCAACTCCTGGACGGACATCAAGAATACCGATCTCGTGGTGATCATGGGCGGCAATGCCGCTGAAGCGCACCCGTGCGGATTCAAATGGGTCACGGAGGCGAAGGCCAACCGTGGCGCCAAGCTCGTCGTCGTGGACCCGCGCTTCACCCGCTCGGCCGCGGTGGCGGACTATTACGCCCCGATCCGGCAAGGCACCGACATCGCCTTCCTTCTGGGCGTCATCAACTACTGCATCAAGAACGACAAGATTCAGTGGGACTATGTGAAGGCGTTCACCAACGCCGGCTATATCGTCAAGGAAGGGTTCGGCTACCAGGACGGCCTGTTCACCGGCTATGACGAGATGAAGCGGGACTACAACCGCTCGTCCTGGGACTACGAGATCGGCGCCGACGGCTATGCGGTCGTGGACGATACCTTGCAGAACCCCCGCTGCGTCTGGAATCTGCTGAAGCAGCACGTCTCCGTCTACACGCCGGAGATGGTCGAGCGCATCACGGGCACGCCCAAGGACAAGTTCCTGAAGGTGGCGTCCATGATCGCGGAGTGTTCGTCGCCCACCAAGACGATGACCTCCATGTACGCGCTCGGCTGGACCCAGCATTCGAAGGGCTCGCAGAACATCCGCTGCATGGCGATGCTCCAGCTCATCCTCGGCAACATCGGTGTGCGCGGCGGCGGCATGAACGCCCTGCGCGGGCATTCCAACATCCAGGGCCTCACCGACATCGGCCTGATGTCCAACCTGATCCCGGGGTATCTCACGATCCCCACGGAGAAGGAGCCGGACCTCAACGCCTACATGTCGACGCGTGGGTTCAAGCCGCTGCGTCCGGGCCAGATGAGCTACTGGCAGAACTACAGGAAGTTCTTCGTCTCGTTCCAGAAGTCCATGTGGGGTCAATCGGCGACGGCCGAGAACAACTGGGCGTTCGACTACCTGCCCAAGCTCGACGTGCCGTCCTACGACGTGCTGCGTGCGTTCGAGCTGATGAAGCAGGGGAAGATGAACGTCTACTTCTGCCAGGGCTTCAACCCGCTGCAGGCCTTCCCCAACAAGGCCAAGCTGGCGGAGGCGCTCGCCAAGCTCAAGCTGCTCGTGGTCATGGATCCCCTGGAGACCGAGACCGCCCGCTTCTGGGAGAACCACGGCGTCTACAATCCCGCCGATCCGTCGAAGATCTCGACGGAAGTCATCCAGCTGCCCACCACCTGCTTCGCCGAGGACAACGGCTCGCTGGTGAATTCGGGCCGTTGGCTGCAATGGCACTGGGCGGCCGGCTCGCCTCCCGGCGAGGCGAAGACGGACATCTTCATCATGGCGCAGCTCCATCTGCGGCTGAAGGAGATGTACAAGAAGGAAGGTGGCGCCTTCCCCGATCCGATCGTCAACCTCACCTGGAACTACAAGGATCCGCACGATCCCGCGCCCGAGGAGCTGGCCAAGGAGATGAACGGGTACGTCATCTCCGACGTGCTCGATCCCAACGATCCGACCAAGAAGGTGCTGGAGGCGGGCAAGCAGCTCGCGAGCTTCGGCCTCCTGCGTGATGACGGCTCGACGGCGGCCGGCTGCTGGATCTATACCGGCAGCTATACCGAGGCCGGCAACATGATGGCCCGCCGGGACAATTCCGATCCAGACGATACCGGCGCCTACCTCAAGTGGGCGTTCGCCTGGCCGGCCAACCGGCGCATCATCTACAACCGTGCCTCCTGCAACATCGACGGCCAGCCGTGGGACGACACCCGCAAGCTGATCTGGTGGGACGGGGCCAAGTGGACGGGCTACGACGTGCCCGACATCGCCCCCACCGCCAAGCCGCAGGATGTGGGCCCCTTCATCATGAACCCCGAAGGCGTTTCCCGCCTGTTCACCCGGGGCATGATGCGGGACGGGCCGTTCCCGGTGCACTACGAGCCGTTCGAGAGCCCGGTCGCCAACCTGATCGCCCCCAAAGTACGGGGCAATCCGGTGGCGCGCGTGTTCAAGGACGACTTCGCCCAGTTCGCCGACACGGCGTCCAAGGAGTTCCCGTATGCGGCGACCTCCTACCGCCTGACCGAGCATTTCCACTACTGGACCAAGAACAACCACGTGAACTCGGTGCTCCAGCCCGAATTCTTCGTGGAAATCTCCGAGGAACTGGCAAAGGAGAAAAACATCGCCAATGCCGGCTGGGTCCGGGTGTGGTCGAAGCGCGGCTCCGTCTTCGCCAAGGCCTATGTCACCAAGCGCATCCGCCCGCTGATGGTGGACGGCAAGCCGGTGCATGTGGTGGGCATTCCCATCCACTGGGGCTTCGTGGGGGCGGCGAAGAAGGGCTTCCCGGCCAACGTGCTCACCCCGTTCGTGGGTGACGCGAACATCGAGACGCCGGAGTTCAAGGCGTTCCTCGTCAACATCGAGCCCTCCACCGGGCCGGTGGCGTAAGGAGAAGGAGAACCAGCATGTTTCCTCCGATCCCCAACCCTCCGGTCACCCCCACCCCGGCGAAGTTCGGTGACAGCGACCTCGTCCGGCGCTCGGCCTCCAACCTGCGCGTGCCGGTGGAGTTCAAGGAGCCGGTGGCCAAGCTCATCGACGTGTCCAAGTGCATCGGCTGCAAGGCCTGCCAGGCGGCCTGCCTTGAATGGAACCAGCTCCACGAGGAGATCGGCACCTTCAACGGCAGCTACACCAACCCGCCGGACCTGACGCCGAACTCGCTGACCCTGATGCGCTTCACCGAGTGGGTGAACCCCGAGACGGACAATCTCGAATGGCTCATCCGCAAGGACGGCTGCATGCATTGCGCCGATCCGGGCTGCCTGAAGGCCTGCCCGGCGCCCGGCGCCATCGTGCAGTATTCCAACGGCATCGTGGACTTCGACCACGACAAGTGCATCGGCTGCGGCTATTGCGTGAAGGGCTGCCCCTTCAACATTCCCCGCATCTCGAAGGTCGACAACAAGGCCTACAAGTGCACCTTGTGCTCCGACCGCGTGGCCGTGGGCCAGGGTCCGGCCTGCCAGAAGGCGTGCCCCACCCAGGCCATCGTGTTCGGCACCAAGACACAGATGAAGGAATGGGCCGAAGGGCGCATCAAGGACCTGAAGTCCCGCGGCTACAAGAATGCGGGGCTCTACGATCCGCCCGGCGTCGGCGGCACCCACGTGATGTACGTGCTGCAGCACGCCGACCAGCCGTCCATCTATGCGGGCCTGCCGGATAATCCGCGCATCAGCCGCATCGTCGAGGCGTGGAAGGGTGTCACCAAATATGTGGGCCTGGGGGTGATGGGCTTTGCCGCCATCGCCGGCGCCCTGCACTATCTGGTGGCGGGCGCCAACAAGGTGACGGCGGAAGACGAGGCCAACGCCGAGAAGCTCGCGCAAGGCCAGCTTCCCGGCGGCGAACCCGCCCATGGAGGCCGCTCATGAGCCAGCCTTATGACGTTGAATCCGGCGACGCGGTCCATCCCGGCCACCCGGTGCAGGTGGACCGCTACACGGCGGGCGCCCGCATCAACCACTGGATCACGGCCATCAGCCTGATCCTGCTGGCGCTCTCTGGCCTGGCCTTGTTTCACCCCAGCCTGTTCTTCCTCACCGGCCTGTTCGGCGGGGGGCAGATGACGCGCACCCTCCACCCCTGGATCGGGGTGGTGCTGTTCTTCTCCTTCTTCGGCCTGTTCTTCCGCTTCTGGAAGGCCAATTTGTGGAAGAGCGAGGACGGCACCTGGCTGCGCCGCATCCGCGATGTCATCGCCGGCCACGAGGAGAAGCTGCCGGAGCTGGGCAAGTACAATGCTGGCCAGAAGATGGTGTTCTGGGGCATGTCGTTCCTGATCGTGGTGCTGATCGCCTCGGGCGTCGTGATCTGGAACGCCTATTTCTCCACCTTCACCAGCATCCCGCAGCAGCGCGTGGCCCTGCTGGTGCATTCGGTGGCGGCGGTGGCGATCATCTGCGTGTGGATCGTCCACGTCTATGCCGCCATCTGGGTGAAGGGCACCATCAGCGCCATGACGCGCGGACAGGTGACCGGCGGCTGGGCGTGGCGGCACCACCGCAAATGGCTGCGCGAGCTGGTCTCCCGCAAGCCGTCGCAGCCCACCGGCACGCGGGGGACTCCCGCGGAATGAGGGCAGGCGTATACTGTTCGCCCGGCTGCGGTGTCGCGCGGCCGGGGCGGCAGGGTGTTTTAACGCGTTTTCTGCACGCGAACCGGTATCCACTGCGCTCGCAAACGCTCTTGCAAAAACGCTTCTTGCAAAAACGCCCTTGCACGTGACCCGTGAGGTTCGTGAGGTTTAAATGGCGCGTTCGTCAGGTCCGTTCTCGAGCCCTCCGGGCTCCGTCTTTCCCGACCCTTCGGTGCTGGAAGGGGTCACTGCGCCGGCCTTCGCCCATCTGCCGGACCCGGCCACCCTGTTTGCGCGCCGCGCCGAGCGCTTCGCGCGCCTGGCCCAGGGCCATCCGCTCGGCCCCTACCTGTCGTTTTTGGCCCATATCGCCCGCGCCCAGCACGTGGCGGCGGAACGCGCCCCCGCGCCCGAGCCGCCCGATGCCGAGGCGGTGGAGCGCGCCCGGACCCACGAGATGCCGCCGCTGGACCGCAGCCACTTCACCTCGGACCCGGCGTTCGAATCCCTCTTCGACCGGCTGCTGTCCCAGGCCCGCGCCATCGAGAAGCCGGAGCCAGCCGAGGCCGCCCTCGCCCACATGCTGGCAGCCTCGGAGGCGGAACGCGGCGAGATGATCCGCAACGTGCTGGCCGATTCCATTCCGGTGGAGGCGCTGGCCGAGCATCTTTATGTGGCGGCGGCGCTCCAGGTGCATTTCGCCCGCCTCGCCTCGGTGCTCGATGCCTCGCGCCTCGTGCCGGTGGGCGACGGGGTCTGCCCGGCCTGCGGCGGGCCGCCGGTGGCGAGCGTGGTGGTGGATTGGCCGGCGGCCGCCGGCGCGCGCTACTGCGCCTGCGCCCTGTGCGGCACGTGGTGGAACTTCGTGCGTGTGCGCTGCACCGCCTGTGGCTCCACCGGCGGCATCGCCTATCAGGAGGTGGAGGGCGGCCAGGGAAGCGCGCCGGGCGCCATCAAGGCCGAGACCTGCGACGCCTGCCATTCCTACGCCAAGGTGCTCTATCTCGCGAAGGACCCCGATCTCGATCCCGTCGCCGACGACGTGGCCAGCCTCGGCCTCGACCTCAAGCAGAAGGAGGGGCCCTACCGGCGCGCCACCTTCAACCCCTTCCTGCTGGGCTATTGAGGGGGCGCCATGTCCGCACATCCTGCATCATTCCCCGCCGCCCCACCCCCGGTCGCCCCACCCCCTGTCGCCCCGCTGCGGGTGCTGCCCTCCGTCGATGCCGTACTGAAGGTTGAGCTGGCCCGCGCCGCCACCGAGCGCCACGGCCGGCAGGCGACCACCGCGGCCGTGCGCACCGCCCTCGACGAACGCCGCGCCGCCCTGCGCGCCGGTGCCGGCGGTGCGGCGACGCCCGAGGAGATCGCGGCCAGCGCCCTCGCCCGGCTGGATGCGGCGGCGGCCCCCAGCCTCCGTCCGGTGTTCAACCTCACCGGCACCGTTCTGCACACCAATCTCGGCCGCGCCATCTTCGCGGAAGAGGCGGTGGAAGCGGCAGTACGGGCCATGCGAAGCGCGGTCGCGCTGGAATACGACCTCGACGGCGGCAAGCGCGGCGAGCGCGACGACCATGTGCGCGGCCTCGTCTGCGAGCTGACCGGGGCGGAGGACGCCACCCTCGTCAACAACAATGCCGCCGCCGTGCTCCTCGTGCTGAACACCCTGTCGCAGGGCAAGCCGGCCATCGTCTCGCGCGGCGAGCTGATCGAGATCGGCGGTGCCTTCCGCATGCCGGAGATCATGCGCCGGGCCGGCGCCGAGCTGGACGAGGTGGGCACCACCAACCGCACCCATGCCCGCGATTATCGCGACGCCATCCGCCCCGAGACCGGGGTGATCCTGAAGGTGCATACCTCCAACTACCGCATCGAGGGCTTCACCAAGGAGGTCTCGCCCCGCGAGCTGGCCGAGATCGCGCAGGCCGGCGGGGTGCCCCTCGTCAATGATCTGGGCTCCGGCACGCTGGCGGATCTGGCCCGCTACGGCCTCGTCCACGAGCCGACCGTGCGGGAGGCGGTGGCCGAGGGAGCCGACGTGGTCACCTTCTCCGGCGACAAGCTGCTGGGAGGCCCGCAGGCCGGTTTCATCGTGGGCCGGCGCGACCTCATCGCCCGAATCAACAAGAACCCCATGAAGCGGGCGCTGCGGCTGGACAAGGTGCGCCTCGCCGCCGTCGAGGCGACGCTGCGCCTGTACCGCGACCCGGACCGCCTCGCCGCGCGCCTGCCCACCCTGCGCTATCTCACCCGCCGGCCGGAGGACATGGCTGCCCAGGCCGCGCGGCTGAAGCCCGCCCTCGCCGCGATCCTTGGACCCGCCTTCACAATTGACGCAACGGCATGCCGCAGCCAGATCGGCTCTGGCGCCCTGCCGCTGGAGACACTGGAGGGCGTCGGCCTTGCCATCGCCAGCCGCGACGGCAGCGGCGGCGCGCTCAACCGGCTGGCCGATGGGCTGCGCCGACTTCCGGTTCCGGTCATCGGACGGATTGACGATAACGCTCTTGTGCTCGATTTGAGATGCCTTGAAGACGAAGCGGCGTTTCTCGCGTCCGTGACCGCTTTGGAGGGGGCTCATGAGCTGGCTTGACCGACTGAAGGGCAAGGGGGGTCCGGGCGAGACGCCAGGTGCCGAAGATCCACCGCGCGTGCGCCCCTTCCCGCAACGCCCCCAGCGCCCCACCGAGGAGCGCCCCGAGACGACGGAGGCGGACGACCTCGACGCCCTCCTGAGCGACATCGCCTCCGGCCTGTCGGGTAGCCGCGCCGCGAGCCCCGCGTCCGAGCCGGAGAGCCCGATCCACCGCCGGCCCCGGCTCGACGAGCGCCCGCGCCTTGAGCAGGAGGTCGCGCCCGTGCCGCCGCAGGCACCGGCCCGCGAGACCCCGACCCGGGAAATCCCACACCGCCAAGTCCCCGACTGGGAGGCCCCCGCCGCCGCCCCGCCGGCCGCGCGGGAGCCCGAGGCGCCGGTGCGGACGGAACCCGCCTTCGACGAGGTGGAGTTCGAGCGCCTGCTGGTGGCGGAGACCTTCGCCAACGAGCCGCCGTTTGATTCGCCGCCCCTGAAGGCGGCGGAAGCCGAGCCCCTGCCGGTCGAGCCTTTGCCGGAACCCGAGCCGGAACCGGAGCCCGAGCCCGAGGACACCCGTACGCCGGAGGCGCAAATGGCGGCCGCCCTCGCCGCCGCCTCCGCCGGGGAATACGAAACAGCCCTGTCCATCTGGGAGCCCCTGGCCCGCACCGGCAACGCCCGGGCGCAGAACAATATCGGCGCCTGCTTCATCGACGGGCTGGGCGTGGACAAGGATCTGGACCTTGCCCGCCGCTGGCTGGAACTGTCCGCCGAGGGCGGCGACCCGGTGGGCCGGCGCAACCTGGCCACCCTCTACTTCAAAGGCGCCGGCGTGGCTCAGGACTATGCCAAGGCCGCCGCGCTTTACCTCGCCGCCGCCGAGGACGGCGACGGCCCGGCCCAGGACATGCTGAGCTGGATGCTGCTGGAAGGCGAGGTCATCCCCTCCGATCCGGTGGAGGCGCGGCGCTGGGCGCTGGCCGCCGCGGACCAGGGCATCGCCTCGTCCATGACGCGGCTCGGCATGATCGCCCACAATGCCCTCGGCATGGAGCGCGATGCGGTGGAAGCCGCCCGCTGGTGGCGCAAAGGCGCCGAGGCCGGCGATGCCGACGGGCAGGCCATGCTTGGCGCGGCCTGCCACATGGGCGCGGGCGTGGCGCGCGACAGCGTCGCCGCCTTCGCCTGGCTGCTGCGGGCCCGCGCCGGCAAGAGCGCGCTGGCGGAGCGCTTCTTCGATGCCGTGCGCACCAGCCTGACGCCGGAGGAGGAAGCCGCCGCCCAGCGCCGCGCCGCCATTCCACTGGGGGAGCTGCCCTGACGTGATCATCGGCACGGCCGGACATATCGACCATGGCAAGACCACGCTGGTCCGTGCGCTCACCGGTGTCGATACTGACCGGCTGAAGGAGGAGAAGGCGCGGGGCATCTCCATTGACCTCGGCTTCGCCTACCTGCCCGTGGAGGGGGCGGGCGAAGCCCAGGCGCATGGCGAGGAAGCCCCCCCTCTGGTGCTGGGCTTCGTGGACGTGCCGGGGCACGAGAAGTTCGTGCACACCATGCTGTCGGGGGCCAGCGGCATCGATTTCGCCCTGCTGGTGGTGGCTGCCGACGACGGGGTGATGCCCCAGACCCGCGAGCACCTCGCCATCCTCGACCTCCTCGGCATCTCGCAAGGCATCGTCGCCCTCACCAAGGCCGACCTTGTGGACGCCGGGCGCCGCGCTGCTGTCGAAGCGGAGATCACCGCCCTCCTCGCCCCCACCGCCCTTGCCGGCGCCCCCATCCATGCGGTGTCCGCGCCCACCGGTGAAGGCATCGCGGCACTGCGCGATGCCCTTGCTGCGGCGGCGCGGCAGATGGGGCAGCGGGCGGCGGGCGGGCGCTTCCGCCTCGCGGTGGACCGCAGCTTCACCCTCGCCGGGGCGGGAACGGTGGTGACCGGAACGGTCCTGTCCGGAACCGTGCGCGTCGGCGATAAGGTGGTGGTCAGCCCGTCCGGCCTTGCCGCCCGCGTGCGCTCGATCCGGGCGCAGGACCGGGTGGCGGAGGAAGGCGTCGCCGGCGACCGCTGCGGCCTCAACCTCGCCGGCGAGGACATCAGCAAAAGCGCCATCGCCCGCGGCGACGTGGTGCTCGACCCGGCGCTGCACGCGCCTTGCGACCACATCGACGCCGAGCTCACCGTGCTCGCAGGCGAGAAACGCCCCATCGCCCAATGGCTGCCGGTGCGCCTGCACCATGCGGCCCGGGAGGTGGGGGCGCGGCTGGTGCTGCTGGGGGATCCGATCGCCCCCGGAGCGTCGGCCAAGGTGCAGCTGGTGCTGGAAGCCCCCATCGCGGCGGCAGTGGGCGACCGCTTCGTCATCCGTGACACCTCGGCCCAGCGCACCATCGGCGGCGGGCGCTTCCTCGACCTGCGCGGCCCCAAGCGCAAGCGCCGCACCCCCGAGCGGCTGGCGCAGCTCGACGCCCTCGCCCAACGCGATCCCGCCCCGGCGCTTGCGGCCCTGCTGGCCATCGAGCCCTATTTCACCGACCTCTCCGCCTTCGCCCGCGACCACATCCTCACCGCCGAGGAGACCGAGGCGCTCGTTGCCCGCGTCGGCATCGTGCGGCTTGCGGCCGGCGAGGCGACCCTCGCCGTCGCCGCCGACCGCTTCGCCGGGTTCACCCGACATCTGCTGGCAGCGCTGGAGGCCTTCCACGCCGAAAATCCGGACCTGCCGGGCATGGGCCGCGAGCGGCTGCGGCTGCTGCTGGTGCCGCGCCTGCCCGCGCCGGCCTTCCTCGCCGCCCTGGAAAGCCTGGGCGACACGGTGAAGCGCGAGGGCGCCTGGGTGCGCCGGGCCGGCTTCGAGGTGCGCCTGTCCACCGCCGACGAGGCCCTGTGGAGCCGTATCGCCCCGCTCATCGGCGGCACCGAGCGCTTCCGCCCGCCGCGGGTGCGTGACCTTGCCGGCCTGCTGGGCGTGGCCGAGCCGGAGGTGCGGCGCCTCATGAAGCTTGCCGGCCGCACCGGGCGGGTGGACGAGGTGGCCCACGACCATTTCTTCCTTCGCCCGGTCGTGGCGGAGATGGTGACGATCCTCGCCCGCCTGTCCGGCCCGCGCATGAAGGACGAGTTCACCGCCGCCCAGTTCCGCGACGAGGTCTCCAACGGGCGCAAGGTAGCGATCCAGATCCTCGACTTTTTCGACCGCCACGGCGTCACCCTGCGCCGGGGCGATCTGCGCCGCGTCAACCCGTTCCGGCTGGACCTGTTCGCCGGCTCGGGAAATGATGCGCGGGCAAGCGATTCGCCGGCGCCGCCCGCGCGGGGAAGAGAAGCGTCCCTGGTGGGGCGTCCGGACTTCAAATCCGGGAGGGGCCGCGAGCCGGTCCTTGGTGGGTTCGACTCCCACTCTCTTCCGCCAGATCCGCCAAAAGCCGTGGGAAAGACGCCATGATCCCGGAGCCCGAACCACTGGCGCCCGAGGCGGCGGCTCCTGCCCCGCCTTCCCCTGCCCCGCCTTCCCCAGCCCGCATGGCGTTCCTCGCCCGCCTCGATGCGGCCAAGCACGCCGCCGACGTGGCCGAGACCGACTTCCGCCGCGAAGCCGCCCTGCGCATCGAACAGCTTGCCGCCGCCCGCGCCCATGCCTGGCGGCGCGCCGACCTGATGGCAGCGCTTGTCGCCGCGGTGGACGCAGCGGAGGATGCCGAGATGGCGGTGGCCGCCGGGCAGGCGCTGCTGCGCACCCGGCTCGGCTGGACCTCCGACAGCGACGCCCGCATCGAGGTGCTCGACCGCTTCGCCGCCGTCGCCCTGGCCCTCAGCGAGGCCGATACCGGCGGCGCGCCCGAAACGGCCCTCGCCGCCTTCGAGGACTGGTACCTTCAGACCCGGCAGAGCCCCTTCTGGTACCTGTTCGAGCACTATCTGGGCGACACGCCCCTGGTGGATTTCTGAGCGTGCGGCCAAACTCAAGACAAAGACTGCCAAGACAAAGACTGCCAAGATGAAGACCGGCAAGACGAAGGCCAAGGCCACCGATTTCGACCGCTGGCTGTCGGCCACCTATGGCGAGAACGGCAGCTTCACCGCGCTGGTGGTGCTGGTGCGCATCGAGGAGCCGCAGGTGCTTCCGCTCGCCTCCACCTTTCTCAACATCGTCGGCGACGAGGTGAGCTGGGCCGAGGTGGCCGCTTTGTTCGCCGGAGCCCGGCAGGCCTGGGACGGCGCCGCCTTCTTCGCCCAGACGGACGCCGACGGCCCGCTGGAGAACGGCGAGGCGCGCGGGCGCCTGCGGGCGCTGGAAGGGCGCATCGAGGTCGACCGGCTGGTGATCAACCAGGGCGATTTCTTCGACGCCCAAGGCCGCCGGCTGAAGGTGGAGGAAATCTCCCCGAACTGAACTCTGGCGTCGCCGCCCGCCTATTCGATGGGGAAATCGAAATAGGTGTCGGGGAAGGGTTCGGCCTTCAGGGTGAAGTGCCACCATTCCTTGTCGAACGGCTGGAAGCCGTGCCGCGCCATGAAGCCGGCGAGCCGGTCGCGATTGGCCTTCTGCGCCCTCGTCACCGCATCCGAGCCCGGCCACGAGCGCGGGCTGAACAGGTCGAAGGGGGTGCCCATGTCGAGATCGGCCCCGGTGGCGCGATCGAACAGGGTCAGGTCCAGGGTCGAGCCGCGCGAGTGGCCGGAGCGGGCGGCGATATAGCCTTCGGCGAACAGGTCCTTCTTGTCCACGTCGGGATAGAAGGCGGCCTTGGTGCGGGTGTCGGCGAGATCGCTGGCCCAGCGGGCAAAGTGCGCCACCGCGCGGGCGGGGCGGTAGCAATCGAACAGGCGCAGGCCAAGCCCGGCGGCCTTCGCCTCCGCCGCCACGGCGGCCAGCGCTTCGGCGGCCGGGCGGGTGAGGAAGCAGCGCGCGGCGCCGTAGCCGTCCACCCGCGTGCCGACGAAATTGTCCGAGCTGAAATAACGCACGTCGAACACGGCGTCCGGCACCAGCGTGGCCACGTCCACGAACAGGGCCGGACGGTCGGTGCGGGCATCGGCCGCCAGCGGCAGGCCGGCGATGCTCAAGGCAAGGGCAGCGGGCTTCACCAGTCGGTCCATCAGGAAAGAGGGCATGGCGCGGATCGCGGGAGATGGTGCGCAATCATATGAGCGTCCCGCGCCGAAGAAAACCGGCGGGAGGGCGGGTGTGTCCCTGCTTGTGCACAGCACCAGGCCGCCCCCCGGCGCGCAAGTTCAGTTCCCAAGGACCAAAGCCGGAAACATCTGGCTTCGGGCGGGAGGAGGGTCCCACCGTGCCGGGTCGAAGCAGCAGAGCTTCAGGCCGAACCAGCGTCGGCCCGGAGCCCCATCGCTTGCGGCCGCCACGCTCTGGCGGAAACGGCCGGAGGGGTCTATCCCTCCCCGCCTCAGCGGGAGAGCGGGTGTGATCGTCGATCCGGTGTTCTATGCGGCGGCGGTGCCGGCGACCATCCTCGTGGGCATGTCGAAGGGGGGCTTCACCGGCCTGTCGGTGCTCGCCCAGCCCATCCTGGCGCTGGCCATGTCGCCGATCCAGGCCGCCGCCATCCTTCTGCCGGTGCTCATCGTGCAGGACGTGGTGAGCCTTTATGCCTATTGGCGGCGCTGGAGCGTGGCCGAGCTGCGCCGCACCCTGCCGGCCGCCGTGGTGGGCATCGTCATCGGCTACCTTTTGGCGGCGTCCGTTTCCGACCAGGCGGTGGCGCTGGGCATCGGGCTGCTCTCCATCGCCGAGGCCGCCCGCCATGCCGTGTCGAAGCGGCGCAAGCGCCCGGCGGGCGAAGCCGGGCCGGGCTCGGCGGCCCTATGGAGCGCGGTGGCAGGCTTCGTCAGCATGATCGCCAATGCCGGCGGCCCACCCATGATGATCTACCTGCTGCGCCGGCCCCGCCTCGCGCCCGAGCAGTTCGCGGCCACCACCGCCGCCTTCTTCTCGGTGGTCAATTGGGTGAAGGTGCCATTCTTCCTCGCCCTCGGCCAGATCACCGGGGCGAACCTGGCCACCTCGGCGGTTCTGCTGCCGGTGGCGATCATCGCCACCTTTGCCGGTGTGCAGCTGGTGCGGCGCGTGCCGGCCGACCGCTTCTTCGGCATCATCTACCTCATCCTTGCGGCGGTGGGCCTAAAGCTGGTCTTTGACGGCCTGCCGGCCTTCTGAGGCCCCGAGCGCGGGCCGGCCAGCGACTGCCCACCCTTTGGGCGCCTGTTCCATGGACAGGGGCATGCCCAAAATTAGAGCAGATCGAAAGACGTCTGCCGCCCGCCGTGCGCTGAAACGATTTTCTTCATGATCTCAATGAATTGAGTCCGCTCCTCTGGGCTGAGCATGTCGACGGTGGCGGCATGAGCCTTTCGGGCCAGGGCTTCCATCTCCTCCAGCAGGCGCCGCCCCTCCGGGGTCAGCGCGCAGCTCTGGGAGCGGCGGTCGGTGGCCGAGGTTCCGCGGCGCACCAGGCCACGCGCCTCAAGGCGTTTGAGGGCGCCGGTGGTGGTGGTGCGATCCAGCGCGACGATGCGCGAGAGGGTGGTCTGGTCCGCCGCTTCCCGCCCCGCCAAAGCGGACAAAAGGCTGTACTGCACCGGCGTCACACCGAATGGGGCACACAGCTCAGAAAACAGGCTGACATGGATCTGGTGCACCCGCCGGGCGAGGAAGCCGGGCCGGTCCGACAGCGGCCACCCCCCGTCCGAGTGGCTCTGCGGCCCCGCTTTGTAGGCATCTGAGTTTGCTTGAGATTTCGTCACAGCCACATTCCCCTCAGGCACCCCTGCCGGTCGCATTTTTGATCCAGATCAAACTCTGGCATACGGCATGCATAACCAAAATACGAAGCATACTTCGCTTTTTCAATGCAGCGCGCCAGTCGCGCAGACATGGACGGAGATCCAGATGGCTGACCCCGCAGGCTACGATATCCTCCTCAAGGGCGGACACGTCATCTGCCCCGCCTCCGGCATCGACGGCACCTTTGACGTGGCGATCCGCGATGGTCGCATCGCGGCGGTGGAACCCACCATCCTGCCGTCGGGCGCGGCCGAGGTTATCGATGTCTCCGGCAAGCTGGTGCTGCCGGGCATGATCGACACCCATGGCCACGTCTACCAGTACGTCACCGGCCGCTTCGGCCTGAACCCGGACATGGTGGGGGTCGACTCCGGCGTCACCACCGTCATCGACCAGGGCGGCCCCTCCTGCATGACCCTGCCGGGGTTCCGGAAGTTCATCGCCGAACCCTCCGATACCAGGGTCTACGCCTTCCTCTCGGCCTATCTGGTGGGCGGGCTCGAGGGCCATTACTACCCGAACCTGTACAGCCCCGAATGTGTCGATATCGACGCCACCGTGCGCTCGGCCATCGCCAACCGCGACCTGGTGCGCGGCATCAAGGGCCATGCGGAAATCGGCGGCTTCGCCCGCTGGGGCATCAGGGTAATGGAGATGGCGGCGGAGATCGCCCGCCGTGCCGAACTCCCGCTCTATGTGCATTTCGGCACCCTGTGGGGCCTGCCCGAGAGCGGCGCCAACGGCGAGGACGCCGACACCATCCTGGAGCGCGTCATCCCGCTGCTGAAGGAAGGCGACGTGCTGGCCCACCCCTTCACCCGCCATCCCGGCGGCTTCGTGAACCAGCAGGGCGAGGTCCACCACGTCATCCGCGCCGCCCTCGACCGCGGCCTGAAGGTGGATGTGGGCCACGGCAGCCACTTCTCCTACCGCCTTGCGAAAAAAGCCATTTCCGCCGGCGTCGTGCCCCACACGCTGGGTGCCGACATGCATGGCTACAACACCCATGTGCCGCCCCCCGCCGGCACCCCGGCGGAGCACTATGACGACGAGAACCACCCCTTCAAGGGCCAGGCCCGCTTCAGCCTGACCCAGGCCATGAGCTCCATGATGGCCCTCGGCCTGTCGCTCGCCGACGTGGTGCCCATGGTCACCAGCAACCCGGCGCAGATGATCGGCCTCACCGATCGCATCGGCGCGCTGAAGGTGGGCTATGCCGCCGATGTCTCGGTGCTGGACGACCATCGCGGCCGCTTCCTGCTGCGCGACAACGAGGACACCAGGGTGATCGCCGAGCGGCTGCTCACCCCCGCCTTCTGCCTGCGCGCCGGCAAGCGCTTCGATGCCAGGGCCCCCATCCTGCCACAGGCGGTGGCGGCGTGAGCGCGGCCGCCGCTCCGGCCCCGCAGGCGATCTGGGATACCCTGTCCCGGGCCGAGCGGGATGCCGCCTACAATAACAACGCCGCGGTGCCCGACAGCGCGGCGTGGGTGGCGGCGCGCGACCTCGCGGCGGCGGAATTTCGCGCCACGGCGCGCGCCCATCTCGACATCCCCTATGGCGACGGCGCGCGACAGAAGCTCGACCTTTATCCCGGCCGGGCGGGCGCGCCGTGCCTCGTTTTCATCCATGGTGGATATTGGCAGCGCAACACCCGCGAGGCCTTCGCTCATTATGCGCAGGGGCCTCTCGCCCACGGCTGGTCGGTGGCCATGCCCGGCTACACGCTGGCGCCCGATGCGCGCCTCGGCCAGATCGTGGCGGAGATCGGCGCGGCGCTGGATCTGATTGCCCGCGATGGCGCGGCCTATGGCATCACCGGGCCGCTGGTGGTCTCCGGCTGGTCGGCCGGCGCGCAGCTCGCGGTGATGCAGCTGGACCATCCGGCCGTCACCGCCGGCCTCGCGGTGTCCGGCGTCTATGAGCTGGCGCCGATCCGCGACACCTTCCTGAATGGTCCGCTCGACCTGTCGGATGCGGAAATCGCGACCTTGTCGCCGCTGCGCCATGCGCCGTCGCATAAGCCGCTGGCCATCGCCTACGGCACGGCGGAACTGCCAGCGCTGGTGCAGGATTCCCGTGCGCTTGCCGCCCGGCGGACGGCGGCCCATGCGCCGGGAGCGCTGCTGCCCATCGCCGGCGCCAACCACTTCTCCATCCTCGACGAATTGCGCCGCCCCGACGGCCAGCTGGTGCGCGCCGCCCTCGACCTGATGCCGGGAGCCGCCGCATGAGCGAGACCCAGATGCACGAAGGCGTCGGCGCCCGTCTTCCCCGCAAGGAAGACGACCGGCTGATGCGCGGGCGCGGCCAGTTCATCGCCGATATCCGCATGACCGGCATGCAGGACGTGGCCTTCGTCCGCAGCCCTTTGGCCCATGCCCGCATCTGCGCCATCCACGTGCCGGACGACCTGAAGGGCCGCGTCTTCACCGCCGCCGATCTCGACGGGGTGAAGCCCATCCGCGCCGTCTCCGGACTACCGGGCTTCAAGGTGTCCGAACAGCCGGTGCTGGCCCTCGGCAAGGTGCGGCAGGTGGGCGAATTGATCGCCATATGCGTCGCCGACACCCGCGCCGAGGCCGAGGACATGGCCGCCCGCGTGGAGCTGGATCTCGAGGAGCTGCCCGCCCTCCACGACATGCTGGAGGCGCGCAAGCCCGGCGCGCGCCTCGTGCACGAGCATTGGGGCGACAACGTCTTCCTCGAAAGCCTCGTGAACATCAATATCGAGGCCGCCTTCGACGCGCCGGTGAAGGTCTCGCGCACCATTTCCACCGCGCGCCAATGCATGGCTCCCATCGAGGGGCGCGGCGCCATCATCCATTTCGACCACCGCAGCGACCAGCTGGTGGTGCACACCGCCAGCCAGATGCCGCACATCGTGCGCTCAGGCCTCTCCGAATGCCTCTCGATGGAAGAAGGCCAGATCCGCATCATCTCCCCGGATGTGGGCGGAGGCTTCGGCTACAAGGCCATCCTGCTGGCGGAGGAGGTCTGCCTCGGCTGGCTGGCGCAGAAGCTGCGCCGCCCGGTGCGCTGGCTGGAAGACCGGCGCGAACACCTCACCGCCAACGCCAATTGCCGCGAGCACCATTACGAGATCACGCTCTATGCCGAGCGCGACGGGACGTTGCGCGGCATCGACTGCGAGGCGAGCGTGGATAGCGGCGCCTATTCCGCCTATCCCTTCTCCGCGTGCCTTGAGGCCGCGCAGGTGGCGAGCATCCTGCCCGGCCCCTACGACTTTCCCGCCTACCGCTGCCGCACCTGGTCGGTGGCCACCAACAAGTGCCCCATCCTGCCCTATCGCGGCGTGGCGCGCACCGGCGTGTGCTTCGCACTGGAAGTGGCGCTGGATGCGCTGGCTGCGGAGCTGGGCCTTGCCCCCGAAGTGGTGCGGCTGAAGAACCTCGTGCGGCCCGAGCAGATGCCGTTCGACAACATCACCAAGAAGCATTTCGACAGCGGCGACTATCCCCAGGCGCTCCATCGCGCCCTCGACGCCATCAGGGCGGATGCGGTGCGCGCGCGCCAGACGGCGGGCGAGGCGGATGGCCGGCGCATCGGCCTCGGCCTCTCCATCTATTGCGAGCAGGCGGCGCACGGCACCTCGGTCTATTCCGGTTGGGGCATTCCCATGGTGCCCGGCCACGAGCAGGCCGGCGCACGCCTCACCCCCGACGGCGGGCTGGAACTGCGCATCGGCGCCCATTCCCACGGCCAGGGGCTGGAGACCACGCTGGCCCAGGTGGCGCACGAAATCCTCGGCATTCCGGTCGCCCGCACCCGGCTGGTGCACGGCGACACCGCCATGACTCCCTATTCCACGGGAAGCTGGGGCTCGCGGGTGATGGTGATGGCGGGCGGGGCGGTGGCCACCGCCTGCACGGAACTCGCCGAGCGTGTCCGGCGCATCGGCGCCCACATGCTGCAGGCGCCCGTGGATCAGGTGCGTCTCGAAAACCGGCGCGTGGTCGGCCCGGCGGGCGATGTGACCATCAGCCAGATCGCCCATACCTGGTACCGCCGCCCGCAGGACCTGCCGGCGGACGTGGATCCCCACGGGCTGGAAGTCACCGCCGGCTACAAGCCGCAGCGCGACAGTGGCACCTTCAGCTATGCCGCCCATGCGGTGGTGGTGGCGGTGGATCCGGAGCTGGGCGAGGTGGAGATCCTCGACTACGTCATCGTGGAAGATGGCGGCACGCTGGTGAATCCCATGGTGGTGGACGGGCAGATCCTCGGCGGCCTCGCCCAGGGCATCGGCACCGCGCTTTACGAGGAAATGCCCTTCGACAGCTCCGGCCAGCCCCTGGCATCGACGCTGGCGGACTATCTGCTGCCCGGCGCGCCGGAAGTGCCCCTGCCCTTCATCGATCATATGGCGACGCCCTCGCCCTACACGACATTCGGCGTGAAGGGCATCGGCGAAGGCGGTGCCATCGCGCCGCCGGCGGCCATCGCCAACGCCATCAACGACGCGCTGCGCCCGCTGGGAAGCGAGATGCTGCGCGCGCCCGTCACCCCGCGCCGCATCGTCGAGAGCGTGCTTGCGGCCCGCGCCAGCCGCAGGAGCGCCGCATGAAGCCCGCGCCCTTCCGCCTGGAGCGTCCGCGCGACATCGCCGGTGCCACGGCTCTCCTCGCCACCGGCGGCGACGGGGCGAAGGCCATGGCCGGCTCGCAGTCCCTCGGCCCCATGCTGAACCTGCGCCTCGCCGCGCCCGACCTGGTCGTGGACCTCACCGGCATCGACGCCTTGCGCACGGTGCGCGAGGAGCCGGGCAACATCGTCTATGGCGCCCTCGTCACCCATGCGGACGTGGAAGACGGGCGGGCTCCGGACGTGGGCGCGCACGTCCTGCGCAGGGTGGCGGGCGGCATCGCCTATCGCGCGGTGCGCAATCGCGGCACCATCGGCGGAAGCCTTGCCCATGCCGACCCCGCAGCCGACTGGGTGAATGCCCTGTCCGCCCTCGGCGCCGAAGTGGAGATCGCCGGCCCCGCCGGCACCCGGCGCCTCACCCTGGCGCAGTTTTTCACGGGCGCTCTTTCGACCGCACTGGCGGCCGGGGAAATCCTCGTCGCCGTGCGGGTGCCCAAGGTGCCCGCCTCCGCGCGCTTCGGCTATGTGAAGCACTGCCGGAAGGTGGGCGAGTTCGCCCACGCCATCGGCGCCGTGCTGGTGGACCCGGCAGCGGGAACCTGTCGCGCGCTGATGGGCGCCATCGACGCCCCGCCCCTCGTCTTCCCCGATGCCGGCTTCCTCTTTGGCGGCCGCATCGATGCCGGTTTTGCCGCCCGCTTCGACGCAGCCGCCGCCGACGCCGCCCTCACCGCCGCCGGCATGGACGATGCGGTCGACCGCCACGTGCATGTGGAGGTGCTGCGCCGCGCCGCTGCGCAGGCGGCGAACCTCTTCACCGAGACGCGGAGCGCCGCATGAACGCCCTGCCCCGGCCGGAAGGCACAGCCCTTGGCGCCTCGCCCATGATCACCCTCACCCTCAACGGCCGCTCCGTCGCTGCGACGGCGGAAGCGCGCACCAATCTCGCTGATCTGGTGCGGGACACGCTGAACCTCACCGGCACCCACATTGGCTGCGAGCATGGGGTGTGCGGCGCCTGCACCATCCTGGTGGACGGCGAGCCGGCCCGCGCCTGCATCTCGTTTGCCGCCGCCTGCCAGGGCGCGGACGTGGTCACCATCGAGGGGCTCGACGATGACGCGGTGACCGCAGAGCTGCGCGCCGCCTTCAATCGTGAGCACGCCCTGCAATGCGGTTTCTGCACGCCGGGCATGCTGGTCTCGGCCCGCGACCTGGTGCTGCGCCTGCCGGAAGCGGACGAGGCGCGCATCCGCCTCGGTCTTGCGGGCAACCTGTGCCGCTGCACGGGTTATGCCGGCATCGTCAAGGCGGTGGCCTCGGTCATCGCCGCGCGGCGGGCGCAGGGCATCGGCCCGCTTACGGCCGAACGGCGGCTCGGGCCGGTGGGCGCGCGGGCCGGCGGGGCGACGGCAATCGCCGTTCCACTGGCGAACGTGGCCGCCCTCGCAGCGCCGGCTGCGGAACCACTCGCCCTCGGCGAAACCTTCATCCCCGCCAACAGCTTCGATCAGGGCTTTGAGGTACCGTTCCCGCCCGCCGACGTTTTCGCCTTCTTCGGCAGGATCGAGGACGTGGCGGCCTGCCTGCCCGGCGCGGTCATCGACGCCATGCCGTCCGCCGATCTGGTGGAGGGCGGCATGCGGGTGAAGCTCGGCCCCATCGGCACCACCTTCCGCGGCACCGCCCGCATCCGCCGCGACGAGGCCACCTCCAGCGGCACCATCCACGGCGCCGGAGGGGACGGCCGCTCGCGCACCGAGGGCGAGATCCGCTATCGCGTCCTGCCCGGCACGACCCCCGGCTCGGCCTGCGTGGCGCTCAGCGTGGGCTACACGCTGAAAGGCCCGCTCGCCCAGTTCGGCCGGCCGGGCCTCGTGCGCGAGGTGGCGGGCCGGCTCATCGCCGATTTCGCCGCAAATCTTGAGGCCCGCCTTTCCGGCGCGCCGGCGCCGGCGGCGACAGGCCCCGGCCTCAACCCGCTCAAGCTGCTGACAGCCCTGATTTCCCAAAAGCTCGGCGCCCTGTGGCACCGCATCCGCCCCGCTTCCTGACCCTGACTGCCCAATGAGACTGGAGACCATCATGATGATTTCGCGCAGGACGACACTCGCGGCCCTCGCCTTCAGCCTCCTCGCCGGCACGGCGATGGCCGCCGACACCATCAAGATCGGCGTCAACGAGCCCCTCACCGGCGCCTTCGCGGCCTCCGGCACCTATGTGGTGAACGGCGCCAAGATCGCCGCCGACGAGATCAACGCCAAGGGTGGCGTGCTTGGCAAGAAGATCGAGCTCGTCATCGAGGACAACAAGAGCAACCCCACCGAGGCTGCCTCGGTGGCGGAAAAGCTCATCACCTCCGACAAGGTGCCGGTGCTGATGGGCTCCTGGGGCTCCAGCCTGACGCTGGCCACCATGCCGAAGCTGGAGGAATACCAGGTACCCATGCTGGTGGAGACCTCCTCCTCCGGCAAGATTACCACCTCCGGCAATCCCTTCATCTTCCGCATCTCGCCGCCGTCCTCGGTGGAGGCCGATGCGTTCGAGCCCATCGCCAAGAAGCTCGGGCTGAAGAAGGTGGACTTCCTCGTCATCAACAATGACTGGGGTCGCGGCGCCGCCGCCGACTTCTCCAAGATGCTGAAGGCCAACGGCGTGGAGGTCGGCCTGACCGAGACCATGGACCAGTCGGCCCAGGACATGAGCGCCCAGCTCTCCAAGCTGAAGGCCTCCGATGCCGACACCATCATGGTGACCAGCGCCGTGGACCAGCTGACCCTGCTGTTCAAGCAGATGGCCGCCCTCGGCCTGAAGAAGCGCGTCATCACCACCGGCGGCTCGCAGAACCCGGACCAGATCATCGCCCAGGCGGGACCTGCGGCCGACAACACCATGCACCTCACCACCTTCCTGCCCTGGTGGCCGGAGAAGACCCCGAACCCCGAGGCCACCGCCTATTTCCTCGGCGAGTGGAAGAAGCGCGGCTTCGAGTTTGCCGGCGCCACCGAGAGCTTCCGCGGCTATGACGGCATCCGCACCGTGGCGGCTGCCATCGCGGCCGGCGGCGGCACCGATCCCGCCTCCATCCAGAAGGGTTTCTGGAAGGTCGACATGGTGGGCCTCAACGGCCCCATCAAGTTCGCCAAGAGCGGCCCGGCCGGCAAGGAGAGCGGCCAGTCGAAGCCCAACGTGTACCTGATCGAGATCACCGACGGGAAGGTGAAGCAGGTTCAGCTCGGCGGCTGATGCCCGCCCTCGACCGGCGCTTCCCCCGCCTTTGCGCGGGGGCGCCGGGGTGGGGGATCGGGTGCCGTCAACTGCCCTGATCGCAAACCTTCCCTCACCCCGCTCCCGGTTCCCCTCTCTAGGTTTCCCGCTTCCGTGGCCCGCAAGGCCGCACCGCCTCGAATGCCAGACGGACAGGCCAGATGGACCAATTGCTGCAACACATCCTGAACGCGCTGGTGCTGGGTGGCACCTATGCGCTGCTGGGCATCGGCCTCACCTTGATCTTTGGCATCATGAACGTGGTGAACTTCACCCACGGCGCGCTCTACACCTTTGGCGGCTACGCCATGTATCTGGCGGCGGTGGCGCTGGGCCTCAACTTCTTCGTCGCGCTCCCCGTGGCGCTGGTGGCGGGCCTGCTGCTCGGGGCCTTCATCGAATTCACGCTGCTGCGGCCGCTGCGCCGCTCCGACATCGACACCACCATGCTGGTGATGATCGGCGCCGGCATCATCATGCAGTCGGGCACGCTTTGGATCTTCGGTGGCGTCGCCAAGGCGGTGCCGACCCCGTTCCCGGCGCAGCCGCTGGTCATCGGGCCGGTGTCCTTGTCCTACGTGAACCTGTTCGTGCTGGCGGCGGCGGTCGCCCTCATCGCCATCACCTATTTCACCATCAACGGCACGCGGCTCGGCCGCGCCATGCGCGCCACCTTCCAGGACCACGACACTGCGGCGCTGATGGGAGTGAACGTCTCCCTCATCTACACCGCCACCTTCGCCATCGGCTCGGCGCTGGCGGCGGCGGCCGGGGCGCTCCTGGGGCCGGTCTATGTGGTGACCCCGCAGATGGGCGAGCTGGCGGCTGTGAAGGCCTTCGCCATCGTCATCCTCGGCGGGCTCGGCTCCATCTCCGGGGCGACCATCGGCGGCTTCATCCTCGCCTTCGCCGAGGAGCTGGGCGCCGGCTACATCTCCTCGGGCTATCGCGACGCCATGGGCTTCCTCATCATCATCGCGGTGCTGCTGGTGAAGCCCACCGGCCTGTTCGCCCGCGCGGAGCGGATCGGATGACGCGCTTCATCGCCCCCCTCTTCCTCGTGGTCTTCGCCCTGGTCCCGCTCGGGCTCAAGGACCCCTATCTGCTCAATGCCCTCATCATCACGGGCATCCTCACCATCTGCGCCATGAGCCTGAACCTGCTGCTCGGCTTCACCGGGCAGCTCAGCCTCGGGCACGTGGCCTTCTTCGGCATCGGCGCCTATGTGAGCGCGCTCACCGCTCTGGGCTTCGACGTGAGCCTGCCGTTCGGTCTGCGGGTGACCCACGAGGGCGGATCGCCGCTGATGGGCTTCGTGCTGGCCGTCGGCCTTACGGGACTGTGCGGCTATCTCATCGGCCGGCTGTCGTTCCGGGTGCGGGGCGCCTATTTCGTCATCGTCACCATCTCGTTCGCCGAGGTGGTGCGGCTGGTGGCGCTGAACTGGGTGGAGCTGACGCAGGGCCCGCTCGCCCTCACCGCCATCCCCAACATGGTGCTGCCGGTGCCCGGCCTCGGCGACGTGGCGCTGCGCTCCAAGATGCAGAACTACTACCTGGTGCTGGCGGTGGCGGCGGTGAGCTATCTCATCATCGCCCGGCTGGTGGCCTCGCGCTTCGGCAGGGCCATGCGCGGGCTGAAGGAGAACGAATCCCTCGCCCTCTCCCTCGGCATCAACGCCACCCGCACCCTCACCGTGGCGGCCACCATCTCCGCCGCCATGGCCGGGGCGGCGGGCAGCCTCTATGCCCATTACATCCGCATCATCGATCCGGACGTGTTCCTGTTCTCCTACACCGTCACCATGGTCATCATGGTGGTGTCGGGCGGCAAGGGCACGCTGGCCGGCCCGCTGGTGGGCGGCATCCTGTTCGGCCTGCTGCCGGTGGCGCTGCGGCCGGTGATGGCGCCGGAAGCGCAATGGATCGTCTACGGCGCCATCCTCATCGCCATCCTGTTCCTGATGCCACGGGGCATCGTGCCGGCTCTGGAGAGCCTCGCCCTCCGCCGCAGGCCGGCGGCCGCCGAGGCCAAGATCCCGGCAAAGAACGCCGAAGCGGGAGCCAACCCATGAGCACGCGTGAGAGCACGCCCATGAGCCATCCTGCGGGCACGGCCATCCTCAATGTGGAGCATGTGGGCATGCGGTTCGGTGGCCTCACCGCCATCGCCGACCTGCATTTCGACGTGCACGCAGGCGAGATCGTGAGCCTCATCGGCCCCAATGGCGCCGGCAAGACCACCGCCTTCAACATCATGACCGGCTTCCTCAAGCCCACCCAGGGTCGGGTGCTGTTTCGCGGGCAGGACCTCTCGCAGACCCGGCCCAACGAGATCGCGCGGCTGGGCCTGGCCCGCACCTTCCAGCGCACCAGTGTGTTCGCCGACGACACGGTGCGTGACAACGTGCTCATCGGCCTCAACCGCCATGGCGACGTGGCGCTGCTCGACCGCCTGTTTCCCACCCCGCGCGGCCGGCGCGCGGAAGCCGCGGTGCGCGAGCGGGCCGAGGCCATCCTCGACCTCGTGGGCCTTGCCGCCCGCGCCGACGAGAAGGCGGGATCGCTGTCCTACGGCGAGCAGCGCCTGGTGGGCTTCGCTTTGGCGCTGGCGGTGGAGCCGAAGATGCTGCTGCTGGACGAGCCGGTGTCGGGCATGAACGCCTCCGAGACCCAGGGTTTCGTGCGGCTCATCCGCAAGGTGCGGGACGAGGGCGTCACCATCCTGCTGGTGGAACACGACATGCCCATGGTGATGGAAGTCTCCGACCGCATCGTCTGCCTCAACTACGGACGCCTGATCGCGGAAGGCCCGCCGGCGGCGATCCGCGCCGATCCCAATGTGATCGAGGCCTATCTGGGCAAGAGCGCCGCCAAGCTGGAGCATAAGGAGCCGGTCCATGCTTGAGATTTCCGATCTCGTCTGCGGCTATGGGCAGGTGGCGGCGCTGAAGGGCATCTCGCTCACCGTCGGCCAGGGCCAGCTCGTCGCGCTGGTGGGCGCCAACGGGGCGGGCAAATCCACCACCCTGCGCTCCATCTCCGGCCTCGTTCCGGCACGCGGCGGCGCCATCCGGCTGGAGGGAGACGATGTCACCCGCGCCGGCCCGCAGCGCATGCTGCGCCTCGGCGTCGCCCATTGCCCGGAAGGCCGGCGGGTGTTCCCGCACATGAGCGTCGCCGACAACCTCGCCATGGGCGCCTACCTGCGCCCGAGCGATGCCGCCCTCCGGGACGACTACGCCCGCATCTACACCACCTTCCCGCGCCTCGCCGAGCGGCGCGCGCAGATGGCGGGCACCCTTTCCGGCGGCGAGCAGCAGATGCTGGCCATCGGCCGGGCGCTCATGTCGCGCCCCCGGCTGGTGCTGTTCGACGAGCCCTCGCTCGGGCTCGCGCCCAACATCGTGGAGCAGATGTTCGCCATCATCGGTTCCATCCGCGATGCCGGCACCACCGTGCTGCTGGTGGAGCAGAACGCCTTCGCGGCACTGGAATTGTGCGACTACGCCTATCTGCTGGAGGCCGGCCGCATCGTGAAGTCCGGCACCGGCGCTGAGCTGATCGACGATCCGCACGTGCGGGCGGCTTATCTCGGCAGCTGATCTCCCGCCGGGGAACGCCCCGTCTCCCGCAGGGGCAGGAGCGGGGGCGGACGGAGGATGGCCACACTTCTGTCGCCGGCTTGTCATGGAAGGAGTCGACATCTCCCGCCGGATCAGATCGGGTGCCCCACATGGACTATTTCAAGCGATTCAACTTCCTGTTCGCGACCCCGGTGTTCGACGCCGAGGATCTGGAGGGCGCCCGCTACAACCAGATCGTCGCGGAGATCGAGCGTTCCGGCTTCGAGGTGGTGAAGGCGCGCAACCTCGAAGACGCCGAGATCGCGGTGCAGACCGATGCCGCCATCGGCTGCATGCTGGTGGACTGGGGCAAGAAGGGGCTGGAGGGCAAGACCGCCGCCCTCATCAACCTGATGCGCCGGCGCGGCCTCGACTTCCCCATCCTCCTGCTGATCCGCCGCAAGCGCTTCGAGGATGTGCCGGTGGAGGTGCTGGACTTCATCGACGGCTACGTCTTCCTCTCCGAGGAAACCCCCGCCTTCATCGCCAAGAACCTCATCAGCCGGCTCAAGCAATATGCCGAGACGCTGAAGACCCCCTTCTTCGGCGCGCTGGTGGACTATGCCGAAGAGGGCAACCAGCTGTGGACCTGCCCCGGGCACAATGGCGGCGTGTTCTATTCCCGCAGCCCCATCGGCCGGGTGTTCATGGAGCATCTGGGCGAGGCGGTGTTCCGCGACGACCTCGACAATTCCGTGCTCGACCTCGGCGACCTCCTGACCCACGAGGGCCCGGCGCTGGCGGCGCAGAAGGAGGCGGCGAAGATCTTCGGCGCCGAGAAGACCTATTTCGTCCTCAACGGCACCTCCACCTCCAACAAGGTTGCGCTTTCGGCCCTCGTCACCGACGGCGACCTGGTGCTGTTCGACCGCAACAACCACAAGGCCGCCCACCACGGCGCGCTGATGATCTCCGGCGGCATCCCGGTCTATGTGCCCACCGTGCGCAACGCCCATGGCCTCATCGGCCCCATGGACTTCGCCGCGCTGGACGAGACCGCCCTGCGCGAGCGCATCCGCACCCATCCCCTGGTGAAGGATCCGGACGCGTGGCAGAAACCGCGCCCGTTCCGGGTGGCGGTGGTGGAGCAGTGCACCTATGACGGCACCATCCACAATGCCGAGATGATCCTCAAGGCCATCGGCCACCTCACCGACTACATCCTGTTCGACGAGGCCTGGGCGGGCTTCATGAAGTTCCACCCGCTCTATGCCGGCCGCTTCGCCATGGGCCTTGCCGACCTCGGCCCCGACGCGCCGGGCATCATCGCCACCCAGTCGACCCACAAGCAGCTGGCGAGCTTCTCGCAGGCCTCCCAGATCCACATGAAGGACCGGCACATCACCGGCCAGAAGCGGCGGGTGGAGCACCGGCGCTTCAACGAGAGCTTCATGCAGCACGCCTCCACCTCGCCCTTCTATCCCTTGTTCGCCTCCCTCGACGTGGGCGCGCAGATGATGAAGGGCCGGTCCGGTGAAGTGCTGTGGGACGACACCATCCGCCTCGGCATCGAGCTCAGGAAGAAGATCCGAGCCGTGCGCCGCGAGTTCGAGGAGAAGGAGCTTCGCCCCGAGCGCCGCTGGTTCTTCGAGCCGTTCGTGCCGGACCGGGTGGCCATCCCCGACGTGTCGAGCCCCGGCGCGGTGCATGAGGTGCCGTGGGAAAGCGTCGCCACCGATCTCCTCGCCACCAACCCCGCCTTCTGGCACCTGACCCCCGGCGCGTCCTGGCATGGCTTCGAGGGCATGGCGGCGGGTTTCGCCATGACCGACCCCAACAAGCTGACCCTTCTGACCCCCGGCTTCGACCGCGCCACCGGCGCCTATGCCGAGCACGGCATCCCGGCGCCCGTGGTGGCGCAATATCTGCGCGAGAACCGCATCGTCGCCGAGAAGAACGACCTTAATTCCCTGCTGTTCCTGCTCACCCCTGGGGTGGAGGCATCGAAGGCGGGCACGCTCATCTCCGGCCTCGTCGCCTTCAAGAAGCTGCATGACGAGAATGCGCTTCTGGAAGAGGCGATCCCGGAATTTTTCCGCCGTCGTCCCGCCCGCTATGGGGGCGTGCGGCTGCGCGACCTGTGCGGGGAGATGCACCGCTTCTTCCGCGCCGCGAATGTGAGCGCACTCCAGGCCATGCAATTTTCCGCCGCGCACCTGCCGGACATCGCGCTGTCGCCCCACGACGCGGCCCGCTGCCTGGTGCGCAACGACGTGGACTACCTGCCCATCGACGCCATCTCCGGCCGCATCGCGACCACGCCCTTCGTGGTCTATCCGCCGGGCATCGCCACCATCGTGCCGGGCGAGCGGCTGACCGAGCGGGCCAAGCCCATGATCGACTATCTCAAGATGTTCGAAGCGAGCTTCAACACCTTCCCCGGCTTCGACGTGGAGATCCAGGGCCTGTATCGCGAGACGGATGCATCCGGCCGCGTGCGGCTCCATACTTACGTCGTCGCGGAATAGGCTTTGGTCAGCTTGGGAGTGTCGGATCCATCCATGGAGCAGGAGCAAGCTGTCGTCGTCCGCCCCTCGCGGGAAGCGGACGTGGATGCCATGCTGGCGATCTATCGCCACCATATCCGTCGCGGCGTCGAGGAAGGCGTGGACGATGGCGACACGCCGCAGCCCGACGACCTGCGCGAGCGCCGCAAGAACCTGAAGAGCCGGCGCTTCCCCCACCTCGTCGCAACCCGCGGCGAGGTAGTGGTGGGCTATGCCTATGTGGTGCTGTTCCGCAAGCGGCCGGCCTATCGCTACAGCGTCAAGCACTCGATCTACGTGCACCACGCGCATCTCGGTGAGGGCATCGGCCGCCACCTCATGCGCGGGCTGATCGATGCCTGCGCGGCGGCCGGCTTCCGCCAGATGATCGGCTATATCGACGCCGACAACACCGCCTCGCTGACGCTGCACGAAAAGTTCGGATTCGTGCGCGTGGGCCATCTGCCGGGGGTGGCCTATCGCTATGGACGCTGGTCGGACAGCGTGATGGTGCAACGCTCGCTGGGCCCCGGCTCCACCACCCCGCCGCCGCCGCTGCCCCTCTCCACCCGCTGAACCGGGAAACTCAGCGGGGGCCGCCTCTTTCGCCCGGCTTTTGCAGCCACCCGGAGCGTTCGCCGCATTACCGCAAGGACAAGCGCGCGCAGCGCCAATCGAACGCAGTCAAGCTTATCAAGCGAATTGCTCCAATTTTGCGCCGGAAGGTCTCGACGCGTGTGGCCTGGACGTCGGGACCCGCTCCGAAGTCCCTAATTGTGCGTTCTGTGTCGTTTTTTCCCGACCGGCAAAAAGGTACGCAATTATCGCATATTGCCGGGTCGAGCTGCGGGGCGTATCGAACCCCCTAGAAACAAAAGCAATACATAGAACGACGAAAGGCACCTCCATGGCCAATACGACGGCGGAGCTCGAAGCGCTCCTCTCGCAGCGATCGCTGACCGACGCGCAGCTTCTGGCGGCGGCGGAGACCTCGGCGGACTTCCGCATCCTGCCGGACGCGACCGTGCTCAAGATCGGCGGGCAGAGCGTCATCGACCGCGGCCGCGCCGCCGTTTACCCGCTCATCGACGAGATCGTCGCCGCCCGCAAGAACCACAAGCTGCTCATCGGCACCGGCGCCGGCACCCGCGCCCGCCACCTGTATTCCATCGCGGCGGAGTTGAACCTGCCGGCGGGCGTGCTCGCCCAGCTCGGCGCCTCGGTGGCCGACCAGAACGCCGAGATGCTGGGCCAGTTGCTGGCCAAGCACGGCATCTCCAAGGTGGACGGCGCCGGGCTCTCGGCCGTGCCGCTCTACCTTGCGGAAGTCAACGCCGTGGTGTTCGGCGGCATGCCGCCCTATTCGCTGTGGACGCGCCCCGCCCCCGAGGGCGTCATCCCGCCCTACCGCACCGACGCCGGCTGCTTCCTTCTGGCCGAGCAGTTCGGCTGCAAGCAGATGATCTTCGTGAAGGACGAGAACGGCCTCTACAGCGCCAACCCGAAGACCGACAAGGACGCCACCTTCATCCCGAAGATCTCGGTGGACGAGATGAAGGCGCGGGGGCTCGCCGACTCGATCCTCGAGTTCCCCATGCTCGACCTGCTCAAGAAGGCGCGCCACGTGCGCGAGGTGCAGGTCGTGAACGGCCTCATCCCCGGCAACCTGACCCGCGCGCTCGCCGGCGAGCATGTCGGCACCATCATCACCGCGAGCTGAAGAAGAACTGCCATGTCTGATACTTCCAACGGCATCAAGCACGTCGCCTCGCCGCTCGCGCGCCAGACCCTCCTCGACGGCCAGCTCACCCGCCCCGTCGCCGGCGTCAAGCCCATCCGCCTGCTGCCCTGGCTGCAGGTGGTGAAGATCGGCGGCCGCGCCATCATGGATCGCGGCCCGAAGGCGATCCTTCCCATCGTGGACGAGATCCGCAAGCTGCTGCCCGAGCATCGGCTGCTGATCCTCACCGGCGCCGGCATCCGCGCCCGCCATCTCTATGGCGTCGGCCTCGACCTCGGCCTGCCGGTGGGCTCGCTCTCCCCGCTCGCCGCCAGCGAAGCCGGCCAGAACGGCCACATCCTCGCCTCGCTGCTGGCGCCCGAAGGCGTCTCCTACGTGGAGCACCCGACCATCGCGAGCCAGCTCTCGATCCATCTCTCCGCCGCCCGCGCGGTGGTGGGCAGCGGCTTCCCGCCCTATCACCACCACGAGTTCCCGGACTCGCGCATCCCGACCCACCGGGCCGACACCGGCGCGTTCCTGCTCGCCGATGCGCTGGGCGCGGCGGGCCTCACCATCGTGGAGGACGTGGACGGCGTCTATTCCACCGATCCGAACGGTCCTGACGGCGCCTCGGCGAAGTTCCTGCCCGAGGTCAGCGCCGCCGACCTTGCCGCCAGCGAGGGCACGTTGCCCTTCGACCGCGCGCTGCTCGACGTGATGGCCACCGCCCGCCACATCGAACGGGTGCAGGTTGTGAACGGCCTGGTGCCGGGCCGCCTTACGTCCGCCCTGCGCGGCGAGCGTGTGGGCACCATCGTCCACACGGCCGCCCGCCGCAACTGAGCCGACGCACCGGCTTCGACCCCTCACCCCCCTCCTCCGGGAGGGGGGCCTGCGAGCCATGGTTCCGCTGGCAACCTGCCCCTGAATCTCCCAGGCTCGCGAAAAACGCCTGAAACACAAAGGTGCTACCGACGCTGCCCTTACGGAGCTGGGAGCACCCGATGACCATTTCCACACTTATCACCGGCAAGACGCGCACCGGCACGACACGGAACTGGTCGCGCACCGCGCGCCGCCTCGTCGGCACCCTCGTGGTGGCCGGCACCCTTGCCTGCGGGATCGCAAGTGCCGCGGCGGAGCAAGCCGTCAGCCTGTTCAAGATCATCACCGTGCGCGATGAGATCGTGGTGGGGGTGGGACCGCAGGATGCCGCAGCCCTCGGCGGCAGCGATGTCACGGCGGTCGGGCGCGCGCTCAAGGGCGGCGGCGAGCTGACGGTCTGGCAATATGCCGTGCGCAAGGCGCCGGACGGCGAGCTGGAGCAGGCGCCGCTGCGCCGCATCAGCATCATCGGCAACGACAGCCTGCGCGTTGAGCCCTATGCCACCCCGCTGCGGGTGGTCGCCCCCAAATGAGCGGCATCCGGAAGGCGCAAGGCCGGACGGCCCTGCTCCGCATCACCCTCGCCTCCGGCCTCGCCCTCTGGCTTTCGGCACCGCTCCCGGCGCCGGCGCAGGAGGCCACGGCGCAGGAGGCCACGGTACAGGAGGCCACGGTACAGGAGGCCACCTGGCTCGCGGAGGCGAAGGCGAAGCTGCCAGCCACGCTGGTGGCGGGGCGCGTCATCCACCTCGACGAGGAGGCGCGGAAGGCCACCATTGCCGTGTTTCCCGCCGGAGCGGATTCGCCCGCCACCCCCGGCAGCGTGTTCACGCCCCTCCAGGTGATGGAGGTCAATCTCAAGTCGGACAACGGTACCCTCGCCGTGGCCATGACCACCGTGCGCCCCCGCCGGCCCGACGAGGCAAGCGCCGACGACGACAGCGAGCCCTACCAGGCCGAGCTGCGCGCGGCATTGGCACCCAGACGCAAGGCGGAACCGCAGGTGGAACCGTGCCGCATCAAGGGATGGGCGCTCAACGACACCCGCCACAGCCTCGCGGTGCGCGCCGCGCCATCGGCGCAGGCGAAGGTGGTGGGCCATCTCGCGCCGGTCCGCGTCACCCCCGAGTCCGGACAGGGCTCGGAAGAGGGGTGGCGGGTGGAATTCGACATCACCGGCTACAGCCACGGCTGGTTCCGCATCGCCAAAGCGACACCGCCCGGCACGCCTTATGGCGACCCGCCGCCCAGGCGCTATCCAAGGACCTATGCCGGCACCGGCTGGATCCGCGCCAGCGAAGCCGGCGGGGCCTATGCCAATTCGCAGATGCCGGTGCGGCGTCTGTTGTCCGCCCCCCATGTGGATGCACCGGGCGAGCCGCCGGGCGCCGACGTGGCCGGGCCGGACGGCGCGCTCTCCATCGACGGCACATTGGTGCGCCTGTTCGCCTGCTCGGCGAACTGGGCGCTGACCGAGAGCCGGGACGGCCGCCGCGGCTGGTGGCGCGGCATCTGCTCCAACCAGGTCACCAACTGCAGCTGACGGGGCAAGGGGCCGCTGCCCAACCTGCGCCTTGGCCATTCCGTTCAGGCAGCGTCCGCCCTAGAGTGCGCGCCCTGCGGGTATCTGGTGAGGGGAGCGCTTCCGGCGCGCGAGCATGGTGGGGCAATCGAAGGGCGGGGAGACGGGCTGGCGCATCATCGTGGTGGACGACGAGGAAGCGCTGCGCGAGACCGTGGCCGAATATCTCGCCGGCCAGGGATTTCGCGTGCGCTCGGCCGCGAGCGGGCGCGATCTCGACACTCTGCTGGCCGCCGAGCCGGCTGACCTCATCCTCATGGACGTGCACATGCCGGGAGAGGATGGCCTCACCCTCGCCCGCCGCATCCGCTCCGCCGCCGCGACGCCCATCATCATGCTGACCGCGGCCGACGACATCGTGGACCGCGTGGCGGGCCTTGAGGTCGGCGCCGACGATTATGTGGTGAAGCCCTTCGACCTGCGCGAGCTGAAGGCGCGCATCCGCGCCGTGCTGCGCCGCTACACCGCGGTCCCGCCGCCCACGCACGAGCCACCTCCGGCGAACGGCGCCGTGCCCGCCGGTGCGGACCTGGTGCCGTGCGGCGTCGTCTTCCTGGACATGGAGGCCCACTGCCTCGTCAGGCGCGACGGC
Source organism: Xanthobacter autotrophicus Py2 (assembly GCA_000017645.1). Classification (NCBI taxonomy): domain Bacteria; kingdom Pseudomonadati; phylum Pseudomonadota; class Alphaproteobacteria; order Hyphomicrobiales; family Xanthobacteraceae; genus Xanthobacter; species Xanthobacter versatilis. Next base: position 714,147 of record CP000781.1, on the reverse strand, counting down.
ACGCGGGAGATGCTCACCGCCATGGAGTTCGACCTGCTGCGTGTGTTCCTGCAGAACCCCAACCGCGTCCTCACCCGCGACCGGCTGCTCGACCTTGCCCACGACCGGGACAACGAGCCGTTCGACCGCAGCATCGACGTGCGGGTGACGCGCCTGCGCAAGAAGATCGAAGCCGATCCGGCCAAGCCCCAGGCCATCAAGACGGTGCGGGGCGTCGGCTACCTGTTCGTGCCCGGTCCCCGGGGCACATGACGACACCTCCGGCCGGGGTCTCCGTGAACGGGAGGCTCCGGCCGGAGGATCGCACACGGAACGGCAGCGCGGGGATGCCGCCGTCCGCGTTTCAGAGCGCGCCCGCGAAGGCGGGGCGCGAAAGGAGATTGCCGGCCACGTCGGCCTCGGCGGTGACGCCATGGGCCGCAGCGATCATCACGCCGGCCACGACCTCGTAGGCATCGGACCAGGCCCGGCGCAGCTCCATGGAGAAGCGGGGACCGAAATAGAGCGACAGGGTCTCGATCAGGGCCGCGCCCACCGTCGCGTAATGGGCGTCGCGCACGCCATAGTGGACATGGCGCACGGCGAGCTGCTCCAGCACCGGAACCACCTTGTCCAGGTGCCGCAGCGAGGCGACGACAAGATCCAGCGCGGCGAAGAGCTTCTGCCCCTGCCCCGCCATGTCCGTATCCCCGAACAGCCGCTTCAGCGCCGGATCAAGCACAAACAACCGCTCGTAGAACAGCGCGGCTGCCGCGTCCCGGTCCGTGGAAAGCTCGGCGAAGCTGGTTTCGAGAAGCCCGATCTGGTCGTCGTGCATGGCCGTCCTTGCGGTGAACGGGGCGTACTTTGACCGGCATGTGTTGCTGCAGGCGGTCAGCTCTCGGTCCGCCGTGTTTCAGTTGTTTCAGGCGGCGGGGCCGCGTCGCGGACGAGAGCCCCGAGGAAGGCGCGCACATCGGCGGGGGTGAACGGCTTCTCGATGAGCGGGCAGCCCGAGCGGGCCAGGAAGCGCCCGGCCGAGGGCCCCAGCGTGTCGCCGGAAATGAACCCGATCCGCGTCGACAGGTCGGGCCGGTGGGAGAGCAGCCAGTTGTAGAGGCTGGGGCCATCGCCATCGGGCATGCGGATGTCGCACAGGATGCCGACGAAATCGGCCGGGCGGCCGCCCGGCACGCTCCGCGCCAGCAGCGCCTGCGCCTCCCGGCCGCTGTGCGCCACCACGGCCACATAGCCGCTGCCTTCGGCGATCTCCGCGAGCAGGGCGGCAATGTCCGGCTCGTCGTCGATGATCAGCACCGATCCGAGATGCGCGCCGGCTGCGTCATGCGCATGCTCCTGCGGGCCGGCTGGCGGCGCTTCGGCGGCGACCTCCTCCAGCGGCAGCTGGATGGTGAACAGGGCGCCGCCATCGGGGCCCGTGCCCAGCTCCAGCGTGCCGCCATGGGCCTCGATCAGCCCGCGCGAGACGGCAAGCCCGATCCCGGTGCCGACCCCCTGGGGCTTGGTGGTGAAGAACGGATCGAAGATGCGCGAGCGGATGTTCTCCGCGATGCCCGGGCCATTGTCTGCGACCCGGATCAGCACCGCATTGCGGTCCGCGTCGACCGCCACCGAGACGGCGACGCGCCGCTCGCCGGCCTTCTCTTCCAGCGCCTGCTGGGCATTGACCAGCAGGTTGAGCAGAACCTGGTGGATCTGCCCGGCGTCCAGCATCAGGCGCGGCAGGCCGGGCGCGATGTCGAGGGACACCTTCACCCCCGAGGCCCGCATGTTGTAGCCCAGCAGTTCCACGGCCTCACGCGCCACGTCCGCGAGATTGGTGGACCGGCGCTCCGCCTCGCGCTGGCGCGCCATGTCGAGGAAGCTGCGGACAATCCGCGCGCAACGGTGCGTTGCCGTCTCGATGCGGTCGCAGCGCTGGATCACCTTGTCCAGGGTGGGCAGGCCCCCGGATCGCACATTGGCCTCCTTCAGCACCTGCTCGCGCAGCAGCATGGTCTGGCCGGTGACCACCGACAGCGGGTTGTTCAGTTCATGGGCGACGCCGGCCAGCAGGGAGCCCAGCGCCGCAAGCTTCTCCTTCTGGTGGAGCGCGTTGCGCTGCCGCTTGATCTCCTCCTCCGCCCGCTTGGCGGCGCGCAGGTCGCGCATGTGCGCGGCAAACAGCCGGCGCTCGCCACGGGTCACGTCGGTGATGGCCAGCTCGATGGGGATGCGCGTGCCGTCAGCCAGCAGCGCCGGCAGCTCCAGCCGCCGGCCGATCAGCCGGGTGATGCCGGTGGCGAGGTAGGATCGCATGCCTGCCGCGTGGGCGGCGCGCAATTCCGGCGGCACCAGCAGCTCGGCGATGGAGCGGCCGAGGGCCTCCTCCTTCCGGTAGCCGAAGATCTGTTCGGCAGCCGGGTTGAAATCCACCACGGAGCCCTCTTCGTCCACCACCACGATGCCGTCGAGGGCGGTGCCGACGATGGCGGCGTGATAGGCCTCGGCCTCCATCTGCGCCTGCGTGCGCCGGACGATCTCCATCTCCTGGTGTTTCATGTCGGTGAGGTCGCGGCCGACGCCGAAGCAGCCGACCACCGGGCCGGTGAGGTCCACCCGGTAGGGCGAGATCACCTCCTCCAGGTATCGCTTGCCGAGGCGGCCGTAATCCACCCAGGCCACACGCCGCACCTGCTCGCCGCCGAACACCCTCTCCATCAGCGGGGCGTAGGACTCGAACACGCTGGGCTCGAGGAAGTCCTGCACGGGCCGGTCGATCACCTCGTCCCGGCTGCGCCCGAGAAAGTCCATGAACTCCTGGTTGGCGAAGCGGCAGACGCCGGAGCTGTCCAGCAGCACCGCGCGGCCGGGGATGGACTGGAACAGCGCCGTGAACAGGCCGAGGTCGGACAGCCGGACAAGGCTCGCATCGCCGCCGCCGTCCGGCACGATCTCCTGCGTGTCGAGAGCCGATGTCATCGCGTCCTCCTGCACCGCCGTCTTGCGGCACCGCCGGCTTGGACTTGCGCGACGGGGCCGGGAGCCGTGCCACGCTCGCTTCGACAAGGTTGAGTAGGCCAGCATTGTTTCAGCCCGGTTTCAACCCGGTCACCCCGCGCGGGCTGCGCCCTCCGGGGTCGCCCGCAATTGATCGCACCGGACGGCCTTGTCATTCTCCCGTGCGCCAAGCTCGGCTATCTCCATGCGGACAGGGCACAAGCCGGGACGGCGGCGCAAGGATTCGCGCTCCGACATCGGCCGGACATGCGAATATGAGGCACCATGCCGGGACCCGCGCATGGTCGCGGGATCGGGGGAGCACCTTGAACATCGTCTCCGAGACCTCCCGGCAGAAGCGACCCGCCAGCCTGCGCACCTTCTGGACCCAGCCCCCCGAAGCGACCTGCGCCTTGCTGGGCTGTGGGCACGACGGCCTAAGCACCGACGATGCCGCCGGCCGGCTTGCGCAATACGGGCCGAACAGCGACGTGGAGGCGAAGGCCGACAGCCTCGCCCGCGCCATCTTCCGCCGCTTGCTGGAGCCCCTCTCCCTCATCCTGCTTGCCGCCGGCATCGTCTCGGTGCTGACCGGCGATGCGGTGGGCGGGTCGATCATCGTGGTGATCCTGGTGGTCTCCATCGGGCTCGACACGGTGCAGGAAGGCCATGCCGCCCGGACGGCGGAGATCCTGCGCCGCTCAGTGGCGCTCAAGGCCGAGGTCAAGCGCGACGGCGTCTTCCGCGAGATCGAGGTGGACCAGGTGGTCCCCGGCGACCTCCTGCGGGTGCGGGCGGGCGACATCATCCCCGCCGATGCGCTGATCCTCGAAAGCCGGGCCTTCACCGCCGGCGAGGCCGCCCTCACCGGCGAGCCCTATCCGGTGGAGAAACGCGCCGGCCCGAGCGCGGGTGAAAGCCCGGGCGAGGCCACCAACGCCCTGTTCCGCGGTGCCGTGGCGCAGACCGGGGAGGCGCTCGCGCTCGTCGTCAGCACCGGTCGCAACACCGTGTTCGGTGCCGCCGCCTCGGCCCTGGCGCAGGCGCAGCTGCCCTCGCCGTTCGAGCGCGACCTGCACCAGTTCGGCCTCGTGATCGCCCGCCTGACGCTCGGCCTCGTGCTCGTCGTGCTGGCCACCCGGGTGGCGTTCGGACGCCCCGCGCTCGATTCGCTGATGTTCGCCGTGGCCCTGGCCGTCGGCCTGACGCCCGAACTCCTGCCCATGATCACCACCGTGACCCTGGCCCGCGGCGCCATGCGGATGGCCTCCCGCAAGGTCATCGTCAAGCGGCTGGCCTCGATCCACGATCTGGGTGCCATGACGGTGCTGTGCACCGACAAGACCGGCACCCTGACCTCCGCGGAGATCACGCTGGCCCGCAGCCTTGACGCGGCGGGAGCCGACGACCCGCGCGCCGCCCGGCTCGGCGCCGTCGCCGCGGACCTCGGTGGCGATCGCGGCGCGCTCGATGCGGCGCTGGTGGCAAGTTCCGTCGATGCCTCAAAAGGCTGGGCGCTGTCGGGCCGGCAGGCCTTCGATTTCTCCCGCCGGCTGGGGTCGGTCCTAGCTGCCGGACCCGAGGGTCCGCTGCTGATCGTGAAGGGCGCGCCGGAGGCGGTGCTTGCCCTGTGCACGGCGCAGCGGGCCGGCGATGTCCGCTCCCCCATGGGCGAGACCGAGCGCGCGCTTGCCCTCCAAGCCGTCCATGCCATGGCCCGGGAGGGGCTGCGGACCATCGCCATCGCGTCGCGGGCATGGTCCGGTGCCACCCATGAGATCGAGGCCGACGACGAGAGGGAGCTGGTGTTCGAGGGCCTGTGCGCCTTCGCCGATCCGCCCAAGGCCACGGCGGCCACCGCCATCGCCCGGCTCGGCGCCGCCGGCGTGCGGCTGAAGATCCTGTCCGGCGACGATCCCATCGTGGTAAAGCGCCTCGCCGGCCTCGTCAGGCTGAACACGCAGACGGTCCTGTCCGGCACCGACATCGCCGCGCTGAGCGACGACGCACTTGCCGTGCAGGTGCAGACCGTGGACGCCTACGGGCGCCTCGCCCCCGACCAGAAGTCGCGCATCGTCAAGGCCCTGCAGGCCCGCGGCGAGGTGGTCGGCTTTCTCGGCGACGGCATCAACGACGCCCCGGCCCTGAAGGGGGCGGACATCGGCCTGTCGGTGGCGGGGGCGACGGGCGTCGCCCAGGCTGCGGCCGACATGATCCTGCTCGCCTCGGACCTCGAAGTGGTGGCCGATGGCGTCCAGGAAGGCCGGCGGACCTTCGCCAACATCCTCAAGTACGTGCGCATGGGTGCGAGTTCCAACTTCGGCAACATGCTGTCCATGGCGGTGGCCTCCATGGCCTTGCCGTTCCTGCCCATGCTGCCGACGCAGATCCTGCTCAACAACCTGCTCTACGATCTCTCGGAGATCGGCATCCCGTTCGACGACGTGCGCCCGGAGGCGACACAGCGGCCGCAGGTCTGGGACATGCACGGCCTGCTGCGCTTCGCCGGGGTGATGGGGCCGCTCTCCTCGCTGTTCGATTTCCTGACCTTCGGCGCCCTGCTGTTCGTGTTCCACGCCACGCCCGATGCATTCCGCACCGCGTGGTTCCTGGAATCCATGGCGACGCAGATCCTCGTCATCTTCATCATCCGCACCAATGGCCGGCCGTGGCAGGACCTGCCCAGCCCGGCGCTGGCCATCTCCTCGCTGGTGGCGCTGCTGGTGGCGATTGCGCTGCCCTTCACGCCCATGGGCGCCTGGTTCGGCTTCGAGGCGCCGCCGCCCGCCATGATCCTCGGCATCGCCGGCGTGGTCGTCACCTATCTTGTCTGCGCCGAGCTGCTGAAGCCCCTGGCCTTGAGCGGGCGAAAGCGCATCGGGGTCTCGCCCGGCGCACCGTGACACGCAACCATTGTGCCCGACCGGTCACACCCTGCCGGCGCCGGCGCGGTGGCTGTCCTCGACCAGGGCGATCAGGTCCTGCCGGATCGACAGGGTGCGGCTGTAGAGGCCGATGGTGCGTGACGGCTGGGGCGGCGGCAGCGGCAGGCTCACCACCTTCGCCCCTTCAAGGCGCGGCCCGGTCCAGTCCGGGATGATAGCCACGCCGAGGCCGGCGGAGACCATGGCCACGATCCCGTCCAGGGCATCCAGCTCAATCCGCTCGCGCACCACGATCCCGGTGGTGCGCAGAAAGCGGTCGACGATCCGGCCGCCCCAATTGCGCCGGTCGTAGCGGATGAAGGCCTCGCTGGAGAGCAGCGCAATGGGGTCGCGTCCAGCGCAGGCGGGGGGTGCGATCAGCACCAGCGGTTCGACGGCCCAGGGGCTGAAGCGCTCGCCCTTGCGCAAAGGCGCAGGGGGTTCGACCACAATGGCGGCGTCAAGCGAACCATCCAGCACCCGCTCGCACAGGTCGAGAGAGGTTCCCGGCTCGATCATCACGTCCAGGTCGGGATGACGCTGCGTGAGGGTGCACAGCAACGGCGGCAGAATCCCGGTGCTGGCAGTGGCGATGGTGCCCAGCCGCAGTTCGCCGGAGATGCCGCCGCTGGCGGTGGCCCGCCTCTGGAGGTCGGTGGCCTGGTCGACCATGGCTCGCAGCCCAGGCAGCAGCCGCGCCGCCGAAGCAGTCGGCGCGATGCTGCGCCCCGCCCGGCCGATCAGCACCGTGCCAAGCTCGCTCTCCAGCGTCTTGATCCGGAGCGCCACGGCCCCGGCAGTCAGGCCGAGCCGGCGCGCCGCAGCGGCGATGGACCGCTCCTCGATGACGGTGATTGCGGTCCTGACGAACTCGGTGTCCATCCGCAGTTTTCCTGATGTCTGAAGTCAGACATCAGCAGCTTTTATCGCCAATTGACCTGGCGTAGCAAGGGGCCGCACAGGAGATCGCCCCATGTCGCTTCCCTCCACCTCGCTTCGCCCCTTCCACCTCGCCTTCCCGGTCCACGATCTTGCCGCCGCCCGCGCCTTCTATGGCGAAAAACTCGGCTGCCCCGAGGGGCGCAGCTCCGACGAATGGATCGATTTCGATTTCTACGGCCACCAGATCGTCGCCCATGTGGTGCCGGGCATGGCCGAGGCCGACCGCGGCGGCAATGCGGTGGACGGCCATCACGTGCCCGTGCCGCACTTCGGCGTGGTGCTGAAGATGGCCGACTGGCAGGCCCTCGCCGACCGGCTGACGGCTGCGGGCACCCACTTCGACATCGAGCCCTATGTGCGCTTCAAGGGCCAGCCCGGCGAGCAGGCCACCATGTTCTTCCGCGACCCGAGCGGCAACGCCATCGAGATCAAGGCGTTCGAAGACCTGGGCCAGCTGTTCGCCAAGTGAATGTGAGGCTTGAAGCCCGGAAGGATCGGCGCGGGTTCAGCCCCGCGTCGCGCCCCGGGCCTTCTCATAGCGCTTGATCACGCGCTCCCGCTTCAGTCGCGAGAGCCTCTGGATCCAGAACACGCCGTCGAGCTGGTCGATCTCGTGCTGGTGGCAGACCGCCCGCAGGCCATCGGCCTCCTCGAGGTGTTCGGCGCCGCTCAGGTCCTGGTAGCGCACGTGGACGCGCGCCGGGCGCTCCACCTCCTCCGTCACGCCGGGCATGGACACGCTACCTTCCGCATGCCGGATCAGCTCCGCCGACGCCCATACGATCTGCGGATTGATATAGGCGCGCACGCCGTCCTCCGCCGAAAGCTCCAGCACCACCACCCGCTTGCCGATGCCGATATGCGGTGCCGTGATCCCGATCCCCGGCGCCGCACGCAGGGTATCGAGCAGGTCGGCGACCAAATTTGCCAGCGCATCATCGAAGACCGTCACAGGCGCGGCGACGCTGCGCAGGCGCGCATCCGGGAAGGTGATGATCTGCCTTGCCGTCACGATCCGCCGCCTCGCTCTGCCGCTTCTCCGGCACGTCGGTGGAAGTCCTGACGGTCCGAGTGCCTCGACCACCGGCCGACGGCGGCGAAGCCCGTCTTCGCAGAACCTCCGCGCCCTCCGCCAGCAAGAGGCCGGTGGAATGGCAGATCCGGTCCTTCCGTTCAAGTCTTCGACGGACGCCTCAGGCTGCAGTTTCGGAGCTGCGCACCCGGGAAGAGCCTACCCCATGGGGCATCCCGCTCTGGCAACGATAAACCTATCGCCATCGCACGAAAGGACTAATGATCCAAGGCGATGACTGCCGTACTATGGCACCTAGTCTTTCCAACTCGACAGCGTGCATCGCACAATTGGGGAGGAGCACGCCGCACAATCGGGCCATTCTGACGCCATGCGCAACTCCGAGTGGACCACGCTCATTTGATTGACATTACTGAATATTTTTCGCGGCGTAGAGGACGATACAGCGCATCGGCGGCACAAAGGGAAACTGCCCAACGGACTCTTCTGCACCCGCCAATTCCAATAGGTTGCAAAATGGCACCGAACACCCCTCGACAAATTATGCTGCATAGCGGAAAATGCAGTGTCAGTGTAAGTCAGGGGCACCGACATGCGATCGGTTCAATTCAGCACACGCTTAGGTGCGAGCATCGTCAGATCGGCGCTCGGCCATCCGCGGACGACAATAATATTAAGCTGTCGAGCGCCGCGGCGCGACGGCCATTATAGATATTTTCGAGCCAGCTCCTGACTTTACCAAGGTCAACCTGCTTAGCTGGTATCATCAGCCACATCTGATACGAAATTCAACAGCGCTACCCGGGCACTATAGGCGCCGCTCGTCCGCGCCTTGGAATTGTGCGCTTAAAAACTTGTTTGGGGGGATGATGTCCAACAGCTTTGAACCAACAGCAAGCATCAAGCTCGTCATCTGGGATCTTGACGAGACCTTTTGGGAGGGAACCCTCTCCGAAGGCCAAGTGCGCCTCATTGACAATAATATTAACATTGTCAAGACATTAACGGATCGAGGGATCGTTTCTTCAATTTCTTCAAAGAACGATTTCGACAATGTTCGCGAACTTCTCACTCACGAAGGCCTTTGGGATTATTTTGTTTTTCCTCAGATTTCGTGGGACCCGAAGGGAGGATCTGTCGCTTCTATCATCGAGCAGGCAAACCTGCGACCTGACAACGTTCTTTTTATTGATGATAACTCTTTGAATATTGAAGAAATTCGATTTCGGTTTCCGACCATCATGGCAGGGTACCCACAGGACGTACTTCCGCACCTCCTCGATGTGGAGGCCACAAAGGGCAAGGACGATCGCTCCCATTCCCGACTAAAGCAGTACAAGCAGCTTGAGAACAAGGTTACAGACCAGAAACAGACTGCATTGAGCAACGATGAATTTCTTCGTCAATGCGACATTAAGTTACGATTTGAATACGATGTCGAAAGTCATCTACCGCTCGTCATTGAACTAATAAACAGATCAAATCAGCTCAACTACACAAAGATCCGACTTGAGACCGATGAGGCCGTCGCGAACTTCAAGGAACAACTGAAGCGTCACGATGTGTTCGCGGCGGGCATCTTTGCCAAGGACCGGTATGGCGACCATGGTCTTATCGGATTTTATATGCAGATGCGAAACGAGCGCATCAACAAGCTGACTCATTACGTCTGGTCATGCCGAATGATGAATTCGGGCCTGGAGCAGTACGTCTACGAGCGCCTCGGCAAACCGGAAATCAAGATTGCTCAGCCGGTTTCAAATCCAATTGTCACCTTCCCCAAGGTGGACTGGATTACGGAGGTAACTCAAGACGACCAAGTCGAGGCGACCGGACAGGCGCCGCAGCTGCTTCTCATTGGCAGCTGTGACCTGACCGCGGTGGCGAGCTATTGCAGCCCAAACCGCATCGAATTTGTCAACGGCGTCAAAAACGAGGTCATGACCCGTTATGACGACTTCGGGTTTATCCTTGGCGATGCGGCCAAGGTCACCAGATCCCGTCAGATCGACAAAATTCCAGCTTGGACAACGTCTGACTTCACGAACTTCGCAGACGCTTTGCCGTCTAGCAAAATCCTCGTCGTATCCCTTTCCGCCGCGATGAAGGGCTCTTATCTGGTAACAAAAGACGGCGTCGTTGTTCGCATACACCCCGAGGGACTTGGAAATTTCATAGACACCAATCCTTGGGCTGAGTTTTTGAAGGGCGTCAGCTATTATGATATCAACGACGGTATACGCACTTTACTTTTGAACAACAGTCTTCATTTGTTGAACAATAAGGCTACTTCTGCAAAATATAAATTCCTACTCGGGGCAAACACACGTGATGTCGGGGGTGTCCTGTCGGATGAGAACCGCGACCTGATGCAGCACTACAACAAGCTGTGCAAGGCGTTTTGCGCGTCAGTTTCAGGATGGCACTTCGTTTCCATTGATGATGTCGTTTCCCGGGAGAAATTGTTGGACGATCGGCATTATACCCGCACCGGATACATGGACATCGCGACCTATATCAACGAGCGTGTTCGGGAGACTGCATCAGATGATGCACTATCTCCCACGACGGGTACAGAATATGCGAACCTGAGCCTGAGCGTTGAGGACGTCGTCCGGGCAGGCCGTCCCTTGAGTGCACTGAGCTTGTTCGGCTCAAAGAGAGGCGGTGTTGCCCATATCAAGAGGGCGATCAAGCTCACGCCAGTGTTCAAGGTAGTCCGCAAATTTGTTGTCAGGGAAAGCCAACCTCAGATTGCCGGGTGAAGCCGTCGCCATCCCGATTAATCAGCGTGGCCTGGCTTGTGGCAATTCAAGCTCCCGAACAGGGCGGCCTCGCCACGCGCTGCGACCGCCGCCCAGAAAACGCCCCGCAGCCCCCAAGCTCGCCGCAACGCGCATCGGGATCGATGCGTACGAGGCCCCGTCCGTACGCTTCCTGTCCTCGCCTAGTTATATTCGGCGCGTTGATGGAATATAAAAACGATCTGCCTAGCGATCTCTTTGGGCGACAGGCGTCCCTCACGATACCATGAGCTGGTATTATTGAGCAGCGTTAGCAGAAGAAGCCGGTATACGCTGCGATCGATCTGCGGACTCAAGGGCAGATCAGCGACAAGATCCGAGAAGATCTTCTCGAAGCTGTCGCGCCGGGCGATAAGCTGCTCGCGCACCTCGGCGGGGACCGCCTGAAGGTCGTTCATGAGTGGCATCGTGATGGAATGGGGGTCGAGCTGGATCTCCAGCATGGTCACGCATGCCGCCTCCAGCCGGTCCCAGGGGTCGGTCTGCACCTCGACGGCGGCTCGAATGCGGTCACCCGCCACTTCCAGCGCGATGTCGTGGATGCGCACGAACAGCGCTTCCTTCGACTTGATGTAGTGGTAGAGCGAGCCCCCGAGCAGTCCGACCCGTTCGCCGATCTCGCGCACCGAGGTGGCCGCGTAGCCGCGCTCCGCGAACAGGCTTGCCGCCGCCTCCAGCACGTCCCGGTGGCGGGGACTGAGTTCACCCTGGAACAGTTCGCTGGCGAACCTGTTCTGCCGCCTCTCCTCGCCTTTGGCGGCGGTCTTCCTGGCGGCGGTCTTGCGTGGCATTCACCTGGTCCTGCGGTCCCGATTCTGGCGGCCTGTCGCGACCGGGGGCATCCGGTCCGCGCCCCTGATTTCGCTTTGTCCTGTCTTAGTGCGACCTCCGCCTTGAGGAAAGCACGTCAACGCGACGTGTGGTAGCCGCTGCTGGGTTGCATGTTGTACCAATCGTTTGGTACATAGCGAGCATCAGGGCAAGCCCTGGGGGTGATCAGGTGCGGCTGCGGTCGAACCGGATCACCCCCCTCCCCTGCCGACACGACCTCTTGTCCTGCACTGCCTCCAGCGAACCCGTGCCGGCGTCGGGCCGGCCAAGGAACGAGCATGGCCCACGCTTTCATCGTCGATTACGCGCGCAGCCCCTTCGCCCCGGCCTACAAGGGCGCCCTCGCGGGCATCCGCCCGGACGACCTTGCCGCCGGTGTCATCTCCACCGTCGTCGGCCGCTCGGGCCTCGATCCCGCGACCCTCGAGGACGTTATCCTCGGCTGCGCCTTCGCGGAGGGGGAGCAGGGCCTCAATATCGCCCGCTGCGCCAGCCTCATCGCCGGCCTGCCGCTGAGCGTCGGTGGCTCCACGGTGAACCGCTGGTGCGGCTCCTCCATGCAGGCGGTCCAGATGGCCACGGGCGCCATCGCCATGGGAGCAGGCGAGGCCTTCATCGCCGGCGGCATCGAGAGCATGACCAAGGTGCCCATGATGGGCTTCAACCCCATGCCCAATCCGCGCTGGGACGATGCCCTGCGCGCCGCATTCCTGAACATGGGCCTCACCGCCGAAAATCTCGCTGACCGTTACGCCATCTCCCGCGAGGCCCAGGACACCTATGCCGCCGCGAGCCAGGACAAGGCCGCCACAGCGCAGGCCGATGGGCGCCTCGCCGCCGAGATCGCACCGGTGGCGACGTCGGCCGGGGCGGTGGACAAGGACGGCTGCGTGCGCGGCGGCACCACCGTCGACAAGCTCGGGGCCCTCAAGGCGGTGTTCAAGGCGGGGGGCTCGGTCACGGCTGGCAATTCCTCTCCGCTGACCGATGGCGCCTCGGCGACCCTGATCGTCTCCGAGGATTTCGCCCGCCGGCACAATCTCGCGCCGCTGGCGCGGGTGGCGGGCTATGCGGTGTCCGGCTGCGCGCCCGAGATCATGGGTATCGGCCCGGTGGAGGCCACCCGCAAGGCCCTCGCCCGCGCCGACATCACGGCGGCCGACCTCGACGTGATCGAGATGAACGAGGCGTTCGCGGTCCAGGTGCTGGCCTGCTGCGCTGACCTCGACATCGATCCCGCCCGTCTCAATCGCGACGGTGGCGCCATCGCGCTGGGCCATCCGCTGGGCGCCACCGGCGCGCGCCTGGTGGGCAAGGCGGCGCAGCTCCTGAAGCGCGACGGCGGGCGCTATGGCCTTGCCACCCAGTGTATCGGCGGCGGGCAGGGCATCGCCCTCGTGCTGGAGGCCGCGTGATGGGCCAGATCCGCAAGACCGGCGTCATCGGCGCCGGCGTCATGGGATCGGGCATCGCCGCCCACCTCGCCAATGCCGGGCTCGACGTGGTGCTGCTGGACGTGGAGGCGGCGACCGCCGCCGCGGCGGTGACAAAGCAGCTGAAGGCCGGCGGCTTCATGGATGCCGCCTTCGCCGAGCGGGTCGTCACCGGCTCGGTGAGCAGCGACATGCCGATGCTGTCCGACGCCGACCTGATCATCGAGGCGGTGGCGGAGCGGCTCGACGTGAAGCAGGGCCTCTATGGCCGCATCGAAGCGGTGCGCAAGCCGGGCTCCATCGTCAGTTCGAACACCTCCACCATCCCGCTGTCGGCGCTGGTGGAGGGCCTGCCAGAGGGCTTTGCCGCCGACTTCCTCGTCACCCATTTCTTCAACCCGCCACGCACCATGCCCCTGCTGGAGCTGGTGGCGGGGCCCCGGACCCGGCCCGAGGCGCTGGAAACAATCCGCGACTTCGGCGACCGAGTCCTCGGCAAGAGCGTGGTCGTTTGCCGCGATACGCCCGGCTTCATAGCCAACCGCGTCGGCAATTACTGGATGGCCGCCGCGGTAAACGAGGCCATCGCCCTGGGACTTGACGTGGAAGTGGCGGACGCAGCCATCTCGAAGCCCTTCGGTATCCCGAAGACCGGTATTTTCGGGCTCATGGACCTGGTGGGGATCGACCTCATGTCGATGGTGCTGCGCTCCCTGCACGACGCGCTGCCGCCGTCCGACCCCATGCAGGACTATCCCGTCGAGCCTGCGCTCCTCGCCCGCATGGTCGGCGAGAAGCGCCTCGGCCGCAAAAGCGGCGCCGGCTTCGTCAAGCTCTCGGCCGATCGCAAGAGCCGGGAGGTGACGGATCTCGTCACCGGCGCATATCGCCCGCAGAAGAAGGTGGAGAGCGACGCCCTCGACGCCGCCAAAGGCGACGCCCGCGCGCTGATGCAGCATGACGGCGCCGCCGGGCGTTATGCCTCGGCGGTGATGGAAAAGGCGCTGGCCTATGCCGCCCGCGTCACGCCCGAGATCGCCGACGGACCGGATGCGGTGGATACGGCCATGCGCGGCGGCTATGGCTGGGCGAAAGGGCCGTTTGAGCTGATCGATCAGCTGGGGGCCGGCTGGCTTGTTGCGCGCCTTGAGAAACGCGGCGTTCCGGTGCCCGACTTTCTCGCCAAAGCGGCGGCTGCGGGCGGCTTCTACGCCATCGAGAACGGCGCGCGCACCTGCCTGCTGCCAGACGGTACCCGCCGCAAGGTCGCGCAGGCCGATGGGGTCATCACCCTGGCCGCGGTCCAGCTTGCCTCCAAGCCTGTCGAGGACTGGGGCACGGCCCGGCTGTGGGATCTGGGCGACGGCATCGCCTGCTTCGAGATCCGCAGCAAGATGAATACCTTCGGCGCTCCCGTGCTGGACGCGCTGGAGGCGACGCTGGCCCGCGTCCAGCAGAGCTTCAAGGGCCTCGTCATCGGCTCCGATGCGCCGCTGTTCAGCGCCGGCGCGGACATCCGCGTGTTCCTTGAAACCGTGGAGACGAGTGGGCCTGCCGCCTTCGGCGCATCCATCGATCGCGGCCACCGGTTGTTCAAGGCGGTGAAATATGCCCCCTTCCCGGTGGTGGGCGCGGCCGCGGGCCTCGCCTTCGGCGGCGGCTGCGAGCTGCTGCTGCACTGCCGGGCCATCCAGGCCCATGCGGAACTGACCATCGGCCTCGTGGAGCCCCGCATCGGCGTGGTGCCCGGCTGGGGCGGCTGCAAGGAGATGCTGCTACGTTTCGCCGAAGGCCATGCGAGCGCGAAGGGCCCGGTGGCACCGGCGCTCGCCGCCTTCGGCGTGATCGCGCCGGCAAAGGTCTCCAGCAGCGCGTTCGAGGCCCGCCGCCTCGGCTTTCTGCGCCCCACCGATGGCATCACCATGAACCGCGACCGCCTGCTCGCCGATGCCAAGGCGAAAGCCCTTGCGCTGGCGGAGGATTACGCCCCGCCCGCCCCGCCGAGCCTCACCCTGTCCGGCCCCTCCGGCGCCTCGGCCCTGCGCAACGTGCTCGACACCGAGGCCATGGCTGGCCGCCTCACCGCCCATGACCTTGTGGTGGGCGAGGCCCTCGCGAGCGTGCTTACCGGCGGCCCCGATGCCGATCCCGCCCGGCCGGTCGACGAGGACGCGGTGACGGCGCTGGAGCGCGCCGCCTTCATCGCCCTGCTTGGCGAGCCGGCCACGCTGGAGCGCATCCGCCACATGCTCGCGACCGGCAAGCCCCTGCGCAACTGATCTTCGACGCAAACCCATTTCGAGGCAAAACCCATGGCCACCTATACCGCGCCCGTCGACGACATCGGCTTCCTGCTGACGCGCGTTTTCGACTTCGATGCCACCATGGCCGGCCTGCCCGGCTTCGAGGAGGTGAATGCCGAACTGGCGGTGAGCGTGCTGGAGGAGGCCGGCAAGTTCGCGGCCGGCGTGCTGGAGCCCCTCAACCGTCCCGGCGACGAGGAGGGCTGCACCCTCGAGAACGGCCTCGTGACCACGCCCAAGGGCGTTGCTGATGCGTATCGCGCCTTCGCCGACGCCGGCTGGTGCTCGCTCTCCGGGAATCCCGAATATGGCGGGCAGGGCCTGCCCCGGGTGCTGCAGATCCTCCTCGACGAGATGCTGTCCTCGGCCAATCTGTCCTTCGGCCTGTTCCCCGGCCTCACCCGCGGCGCGGTGGAGGCCATCGGCCACCATGCCAGCGCGGAACTGAAGGCCACCTACCTGCCGAAGATGATCTCCGGCGAGTGGACCGGCGCCATGGCCCTCACCGAGGCCTCCGCCGGCACTGACCTCGGCCTGCTCAATACCCGCGCCGTGCCAAATGGCGACGGCAGCTATGCCATCACCGGCACCAAGATCTTCATTTCCTCGGGCGACCAGGACTTCGGCGGCAACGTCATCCATCTGGTGCTCGCGCGCCTGCCCGATGCGCCAAAGGGCGTGAAGGGCATCAGCCTCTTCCTCGCCCCCAAGTTCCTCGTCCATGCGGACGGCAGCCTCGGCGCTCGCAACGGCGTGAATGTCGGCGCGCTGGAACACAAGATGGGGATTCACGCCCAGCCCACCTGTGTCATGAACTATGATGGCGCCACCGGCTGGCTGGTGGGCGAGCCGGGTCGCGGGCTCAACGCCATGTTCACCATGATGAACGCGGAACGCCTGTTCGTCGGCATCCAGGGCCTCGGCATCGCCGAAGCGGCCAACCAGAAGGCCGTGGCCTACGCCCGTGAGCGCCTGCAGGGCCACGGCGCCGACGGCACGCCGGGCCCGGTCGCGATCATCAACCATCCCGACGTGCGCAAGATGCTGCTCACGGGACGCGCTTTCGCCGACGCCGCGCGGGCGCTCGCGGTGTGGACGGCGCTCCAGATGGACATCGCCGACCGCCATCCCGACGCCACAGTGCGCCGCGAGGCCGATGCGCTGGTGGCGCTCCTGACCCCGGTGGTCAAGGCCGCTTTCACCGATTTCGGCTTCGAGACGGCGGTGGCGTCCCAGCAGGTGCTGGGCGGGCACGGCTACATCCGCGAATGGGGCATGGAGCAATTTGTGCGCGACGCGCGCATCGCCCAGATCTACGAGGGCACCAACGGCGTGCAGGCGCTGGACCTCGTGGGCCGCAAGCTCGGGCTGGAGGGCGGAAAGCTGCCGCAGCGCTTCTTCGACCTCATCAAGGCCGACCTCGACGCCGCCCTGCCCTCCGCCGGCGCCGCGCTGGTGACGCCGGTGGCCGAGGCCCTGGCCCGGCTTCAGGGCGCGACGGCGCGCCTCGCCGCAAATGGCGGCGCCGTCGAGGCCGGCGCGGCTGCCACCGATTACCTGCGCCTGTTCGCCCTCGTCGCCCTCGGCTGGATGTGGGTCCGCATGGCTGCCGCCGCGACGGACGAGGCCGCCACTCCGGTGGCGCAGCGCAAGGCGGTTCTCGCGCGCTTCTTCGTCGAGCGCATGCTGCCGCAGACGCTCGGCCTCGACGCCGCCCTCGCCCACGGCGCGCCCTCGCTGATGGCGCTCCACGCCGACGCCTTTTGACCCACCACACGCCACACGACCAACGGCCAATAGAAAATCAACGACGGAGGGAAGCGATGCTCGGAACGATGATGGATGTCCCGCTGCTGTTGTCCTCGATCCTGCGGCATGCGGAGGCCTACCACAGCGACAGCGAGGTGGTTTCGGCGACGGTGGAGGGCGGGCTTCACCGTTACACCTACGGCGAGATGTCGAAGCGCAGCCGCAAGCTCGCCAACGCCCTGGCGCGCCTTGGCCTGAAAACCGGTGACCGCGTCGGCACCCTGGCCTGGAACGGCTACTGCCACCTGGAGCTCTACTACGGCGTCTCCGGCTCCGGCTTCGTGTGCCACACCATCAATCCGCGCCTGTTCCGCGAGCAGATCGCCTACATCATCGCCCATGCCGAAGACAGCGTGCTGTTCTTCGACCTGACCTTCCTGCCCATCGTGGAAGAACTGGCGGACCAGCTGAAAGGGCTCAAGGCCCTGGTGGCCATGACCGACGAGGCGCACATGCCCGCCTCCCAGGTCCTTCCGGGTCTGCAGTGCTACGAGACGCTCATCGCCGGCGAGCCGGATACGTTCGACTGGCCGGCCTTCAGCGAGAACACCGCCTCCGGCCTGTGCTACACCTCCGGCACCACGGGCGACCCCAAGGGCGTGCTCTATTCCCATCGCTCATGCGTGCTGCACGCCATGGCGATCGCCATGCCCGACGCGCTGGGGCTCTCCGCCAGCGACGTGGTCTGCCCCATCGTGCCCATGTTCCATGTGAACGCCTGGGGCCTGCCGTTCGCCGCGCCCATGGTGGGGGCAAAGCTGGTGCTGCCCGGCGCCCACCTCGACGGCGCCAGCCTGCACGCTTTGTTCGAGGGCGAGGGCGTCTCCTTCACCGCCGGGGTGCCCACCGTGTGGCTCGGCCTGCTCGACTGGATGGACACCCACGCCCGCAGCTTCTCGGCGCTGAAGCGGGTGGTGATCGGCGGGTCGGCCATCCCACCCATCATGATCAGCCGGTTCCACAACATGGGCGTGGAAGTGCGCCAGGCATGGGGCATGACGGAGACCAGTCCGGTGGGTCTCTCCGCTGCGCTCAAGCCCAAGCACAGGACGTTGCCGCCGGAAGAGCGCCTCGCCCTCGAGTGCAAGCAGGGCCGGCCGTTGTTCGGCATGGAATTCCGCGTGGCCGGGTCCGGCGGCAGCGAGGTGGCGCACGACGGCAGGAGCTTCGGCTCCATGCTGGTCCGCGGCCCCTGGGTGGCGCAGGCCTATTTCAATACGCCGACGAGCGCAGCCCATGCGGACTACCCCGGCTGGTTCGATACCGGCGACGTGGTGACCATGGACCAGGAGGGCTTCATCCAGATCGTCGACCGCACCAAGGATGTGGTGAAGTCCGGCGGCGAATGGATCTCCTCCATCGACCTCGAAAACATCGCCCAGGCTCATCCGGCCATCCAGGAAGCCGCCATCGTCGCGCGCCCCGATGCACGCTGGGGCGAACGGCCGGTGCTGGTGGCGGTGCTGAAGCCGGGCGCCACCTTCTCCCGCGCCGACATGCGCGCCCATTACGAAGGCAAGATCTCCAAGTGGTGCATGCCGGATGACGTGTTGATCGTGCCCGAGCTGCCTCACACCGCCACCGGGAAGCTCTCCAAGAAGGCGATCCGCGAGATCATCCTCGATGAGATCAAGCATCGCTCGCCCGACCTCGGTATCGGCTCCTGAAGGGGCCGCGACGCTCCTGCCCCCATCTGCGGCCCGAGGTGGCGCTGAACGCCACCGGTCTCCTTCATCTTCACAAAGGGGGGCATGCTCGACTGACGTGCTCCCCGTTTCTAGGCTCAGGACTCATTGATCAGAGCCAGAAGCTGACGGTCGCGGCGATGCGGATGGCAGAGAAGAAGGTGTGGGGGCATCGACACATGGCGCGGATCAAAAACAGCAGGCGATGCTCGGCGATGAACGCGTACTTCACTTTGCATCCTTGGCGAAGTGGGTGGCCGCTTTTTTTGGATGTCACGCTCCTCCGTCACGCGCTGTAACTCGCGCTTCAGCCGGCAGACCTCAGCGGCCTGATCGTCATCGCGGGCCACGGCGGCAGGCTTGCCGTACCGTTTCCTCCACTCGTAGAGCGAGTACTTGCTGGGGAGGCATCGGGCGTTTGCCGACTCCCATGATCTTCAGAGGCTGCCGTGGAAGCAGGCTCGCCGAGCCGCGCGTCTCATAGACCGTCGAATTTTGGAGAAGGCGAGATTCAGATGCAGGCGGGAGCCGCACCCCGGTCTTGCCAAGGCGGTCAATGAGCGTCCAGCGCCAGGACGGAAAAACGCGACTTCCGCGCAAATGCCAAAGCAACCTCTGATTGCAATGGCGCACCCGGCACGATTCGAACGTGCGACCTCTGCCTTCGGAGGGATTACTGGTAGCTCCGTCGAAATCACGACGGAGCGCGAAGCAATGCGATATCATACTGTTATTGAAAAACAATTTGTAGTCAGACATAGCCGAGACTATCCTTCTCTCCGCCACCACTTTCTTCCTGCTGCTTACGTGGCGCTTACGCGAGGCGAAGCGATCAGGGCGGAGAAACCCCATGGCTAAGCTCACCAAAAGGGCTGTCGATGCCGCGGAAGCCGGCGCCAAGGATTACGTCATCTGGGACGATGAGCTCCCTGGTTTTGGCCTCCGGGTTTTCACGTCCGGAAAGCGAAGCTACGTCCTTCAGTATCGGTCGGCTGGCCGATCGCGCCGGTTCACGATCGGGCTGCACGGAGTGTGGACACCGGAACGCGCACGCCAGGAAGCCAAAGCGCAATTGGGCCGGATCGCGCAAGGCGACGACCCGGCTGAAGAACGGTTGCTGGATCGTAAAGCGCTCACGGTCAAGGAACTCTGTGACCTCTACCTCGCCGATCTGCAGGCGGGTCTCATCCTCGGAAAAGGCGGCCGCCCCAAGAAGCCGGGCACGATCGCCTCCGATCTCGGCCGCATCCACCGTCATATCGTTCCCCTCCTCGGCTCGCGTCGCGTCAGGGACCTGACGAAGGCCGACATCACGAGGGCCATGAAGGACATCATGGCAGGGAAGACCCGTATCTCCGTCATGACGAAGAACCTGCGCGGCAGGTCCATCGTGAGAGGCGGCGCCGGCACAGCTACGCGGACAATCGGTCTGCTCGGCGGCATCCTCACCTATGCTGTCGAAGCGGGGATCATCGAGACGAACCCGGCGCACGGTGTGCGGCGGCCGAAAGACAATGTCCGCGCCAGACGACTGAGCGAAGCCGAATATCGCGTCCTCGGCGACCTGCTCAAGACGGCTTCCAAAAACGAGAACTACAGGATGTCGGTGGAGATCATCCGCCAGATCGCCCTGACCGGCTGCCGGCGCATGGAGATGGTGACGCTGCGATGGGATGAAGCCGATACGGATTGCAGTTGCCTGCGCCTGAAGGATAGCAAGGAGGGAAGCTCCATCCGGCCCATCGGGCTGCCCGTGGTGGAGTATCTGGAGAGGCGCCGGAATGAGGCGATCGGAGATTACGTCTTCCCCGGCCGGGGCGGCGAGAACGCGTTCGGCAGCTTCCCCAATCACTGGGGGAAGATCTTCGCAAACTCACCCCTGGCCGATATTAGCCCTCACGTCCTCCGCCACAGCTTCGCCAGCGTTGCGAACGATCTGGGTTTCACCGAGGTCACCATCGCCGCCCTGGTTGGCCATGCGAAGGGATCGGTCACCAGCAACTACATCCATACGCTCGACACAGCTCTGATCATGGCCGCAGATACCATTTCGGGCTACATCCAGGGGCTGCTCGACGGGATTGAGTTCAAGCAGACCGCCTATGCGCTCGATCGTGGGTCCCGGAAAGCGGCGCTGGTCCAGTTTCTACAGGGAGCCTCGATCTCTCGGAGCACCAGTCAAAACGCCGGGGAACATGTCGGGCCATAAGCTCAATGGTCCTCATCATAGTCAATCGTTACCGGAGCGCGGGCGATAGCCGTCCGTTGCCCCCCGGAGCGCAACATGCAGCGACCATCAGCGCCGCCCTTCCCCCGTTCTGAGAGCGTGTTTGACAAGGATTCCCAAGGGGGCGTGATCATAGGGCGTCGGATCCACGAGACGAGCCGACGCTCCATGCCCCGCAAGACCCCGCCCGGACGGCGCCGCTACGAGACCGACCGGACGGACGGACAACGGGATCTGATCGCGCCGCTGATCCCTGCAGCGCAGGCGGGCGGGCGGGCGCCCCAGGAAGGCGACGTCGCGCGAACTAGTAAACACCATCCTCTATTTCGTGCGGGCCGGCATGGCAGCTTCTGTCTCGTGACCTGCCGCCGTGGCGGACGGTCTATTATTATCTGCGCCGCTGGCAACGCGAGGGCGTCTGGGAGCGAGTTCACCACACCCTGGTCATGGCCGACCGCGAGCGCAGCGGCAGGGCTGCCTCGCCCTCGGCGGCGATCCTCGACAGTCAGTCGGTGCGCACCGCTGATCAAAAGGGGACGCCAAGAGCTACGACGCCGGCAAGAAAATCACCGGCCGCGAACGGCGCATCCTGACCGACACAGACGGGCGCTTGCTCTGCGTGTGTCTCCACGCAGCCGATATCCAGGACCGCGATGGCGGCAAGCTGCCGCTGACGGCCTCGCGCCAGCGCTACCCGTTCGTCGCCCGCGTCCTCGCCGATGGCGGCTATGCCGGGCGGCTTGCGGCATGGGCGGCGGATAAGGCCCACATCACCCTCGAAATCATCCGCCGTGGCACCAGCGCCAAAGGCTTCGAGGTCCTGCCGCGCCGATGGGTGGTGGAACGCACCTTCGCCTGGATCTTCAAGAACCGCCGCCTCGTCCGCGACTACGAGCAGATCACCGCTGTTGCTGAAACCCTCATCACCGTCGCGGCTTCAGCCACACTGCTGCGCAGATGGCAATGAACCGATGCCCTTCTCAAACACCCCCTCAGCCCTTGCGAATTTATCTGCGAATGCCGAACAACGAGGCTGGAACGATCCTCCAATCCATCGCAATCAGGATTGAAGATCGATGGTCTCCGGTCACAGAAACGTGAGACGCTTGCATCTCGGTTATCTGACGCCACAGCAGCGAAAAGATGATGTGCTGTGTCTGGGATACCCTTGACAGGCGGATTGTCCCGGAGCACTTCAGAAACATGCTTCGTGTCCTCACCCGCATGATGATCGCGTGCCGTGCGCTGGCCTTCCGCCAGGGCGTGGTGCTGGCGCTCGTCATGGGTCTCGTCGCGGGCCCGATGCTCAACACGCTCACCACCCGCCATGCTGAAGAGGTGAAGGCGGCCATTGCCGGTTTGTCGCTGGGCTTTTCCGATCCCGGTGGCGTTTTGCCGGACGTCCTCGCCGCGGAGCATGCTGAGCCGCAGTCTCAGAGCAACGGCAAGTCTTCCCCCCAGGCCGACACATCCACGGTCGATCACAGCTGTCACGGCTGCGTGGCGTTCGTGCTGCCCGTGGTGGCCACCGCGCCGCTCGGCGGCCTGACGCCCGTTCGCGTCGCGATTGAACCGGCGACCGCGTCGAGCCGTACCGTTCCCACCGAAATCCGTCCCCCCTGCGCCTGATCTGACCCCTGTCCGCGCGCGGGCGCCCTGCGCCTGCGTTCAGCTCACAGCCATCGGATCAGATCATGCCGCCTCGTGCCCTTGCGCGTGCGCTTGTGGCAGCCCTTGTGCTGCTTCCGGCGTCGCCGACGCTTGCCGAATCCGCGCGTCCCCAATCCACACGCCCTGCAGCCGCGCGTTCTTCAGCCGAGCGCCCTCTCGCCTTGACCAGTGCGATGGCGAGCGCGCTCGCCGCCAATCCCCGCCTCACGGCGGCGGAACGGGACATCGGCATGGCCTCCGGCCGCTCCACCCAGGCCGCCGCACTGCCCAATCCGGCCTTGTCGCTGGAGGTAGACAACGCCATGGGCTCTGGCTCCTACCAGGGGCTGGACCTCGCCGAGCAGACGCTGCAGATCAGCCAGCTGGTGGAGCTGGGCAGCAAGCGCGAGGCGCGCATGGCCGCCGCCGGCGCGGGTGTCACAGTCGCGCGCTGGGAGCGTGAGGCGACCCGCCTGCAGGTGCTGGCGGAAACCACCGCAGCTTTCTCCGCCGTGCTGGGCGCGCAGCAGCGCGTCTCCATCCTCGATCAGCAGGCGGCGGCGATTGCGCGCCTTGCGCCGCTGCTGCAGACGCGGGTGGATGCGGGCGCGTCCTCTCCTGCGGAGATTTCGCGCGCCCGTGTCGCCGCAGATTTCGCGAAAGTCGAGCTGGACCGGGCCAAGGCGTCTCTCGGGACCGCGCGACGTGACCTGGCCGTGCTCATGGGCATGAACGAGGCCCGGTTCGGCCGCGCCACGGGCAATCTTTTCAAAGTCAGCGCGCCGCCAGCGCTGCCGAGCCTCATCAAGCAGGCTCAGGGCAACCCCCAACTCACGCGTTTCACGGCCGTCCAAGGGCAGCGGCGGGCCGAGCTGCGCGCCGCGCAGGCGAAAGCGGTGCCCGACGTGACCCTGGGGGTCGGCTATCGCCACTACAACGAGACCGCCGACAGCGGCATGCGGGTGACGCTCTCAGTGCCGATCCCGATCTTCGACCGCAATGAAGGCGGCATTTACGAGGCACAGGAATCCCTGCGCCGGGCGGAGGCGGAGGAGGCCATCGCCCGCGGTGCGCTGATCGCCCAGTTGGGGCGCGCCCACGACACCCTGAAGGCGGCCTATGACGAGGTCAGCCTGCTGCGCACCAGCACCATTCCCGGCGCGCGCAGCGCCTTCGAGGGCGTGGAGCGTGGCTACGGCGAGGGCCGCTACACGCTGCTCGAGCTGCTGGACGCCCAGTCCGCGCTCACCGATGCGTCGCTGCGCGAGCTCGACGCCCTGGTCAATTTCCACACCGCGCTCGCGACCATCGAGGGCCTGATCGGCCGGCCGGTGAACCTCAGCAAGGGAAAGACGAAATGAGCCGCACGGCGCGACGCGACCTGGCGATGCTCGTGGTCGGCCTTATGGCCGGAGCGGGCGCCATCTATGCTTTTCAGGGGCCTACGGCACCGGTGCCCGGCACGGTGGCCGCCGAAGCCGGACATGGGGCCGAACCGGGCCAAGGCGAGGGCGGCGAATCCCACGGCGAGGGCGCCGTGGAGCTGAACAACGCCAAGCTTGCAGCGGCCGGCATCGGCCTTGAGACGGCGGGACCGGAAAAGCTGCGGCAGAAGCTGCGGCTCAACGGTCTCGTGCAGACCAACCAGGAGACCGTGGTGCAGGTGACGCCGCGCTTTCCCGGCGTCGTCCGCGAGATCCGGAAGCGCATCGGCGACACGGTGCAGAAGGGCGACGTGCTCGCCGTCATCGAGAGCAACCAAAGCCTGACCACCTATGACCTGAAGTCCCCCATCGCCGGCACGGTGGTGGACCGGCAGGTGGCGTTGGGCGAATACGCCTCGGAGCAGAAGCCCGCCTTCGTGGTGGCGGACCTCTCCACCCTGTGGGTGGATCTCTCCGTCTACCGGCGCGACTTCGCCCGGGTGCGGGTCGGCGACAAGGTGGAGGTGGACCCGGACGACGGCGGCGCCCCCATTGCCGGCGAAGTGGCCTATGTCTCGCCCATCGGCGCGTCGGACACGCAGACGGCGCTCGCCCGCGTGGTGATCCCCAATGACGGCCTGCGCCTGCGCCCCGGCCTGTTCGCGGTGGGCACCATCACCCTTGCGGAGAAGCCTGTGGACCTCGCCGTGCGCCCCGGCGCGCTGCAGGCCGTCGACGGGCGCACGGTGGTGTTCGTGCGCAACGGCGACGCCTTCGAGCCGCGCGACGTGGAGATCGGCGACCGCGACGCCGAATGGGCCGAAGTGTTGTTCGGCCTGATGCCGGGGGATGTCTATGCCGCGAAGAACTCCTTCGTGGTGAAGGCCGAGCTCGCCAAGGGGAGCGCCAGCCATGAGCATTGATCTCACGCCCCGGATTGATCCTGCGCCCCAGGAGGATCTGAAGCTTTTGACCGCGCTCATCCATCCCCACCTTGAGGGACGGGTGGTGCAGGCGCTGCAGGAGCTGCCGCAATTCCCCGGCTTCACGCTGGTGGAGGTCCGCGGCCAGGGCCGCGGGCGCGGCGTCGGCGGCACCTATGTGGCGAGCGAATACGACCTCGTCTACCAGCGCCATCTGCGGCTGGAGATCGTCTGCCGCTCCAGCGAGACGGAGGCCATATCCGGCCTCATCGCCCGCGCCGGCTGGACCGGGCGGCGCGGCGACGGCGTGGTGTTCGTCACCCCCGTGGAGAGCTTCGCCCGCATCCGCGAGGCGGGCGCGCCGAGCGAGACCGAGGGGGGCGCGCGATGATCGACGCCATTCTCGCCTTCTCCATCCGCCAGCGCTGGCTGGTGGTTCTGGTGTGCCTCATGGTCGGTGCGTTCGGGGCGTGGAACTTCACGCGCCTGCCCATCGATGCGGTGCCGGACATCACCAATGTCCAGGTGCAGATCAACACGTCCGCGCCCGGTTTCTCGCCGCTGGAGGTGGAGCAGCGCATCACTTTCCCCATCGAAACCGCCATGGGCGGCCTGCCGGGGCTGCAATATACGCGCTCCCTCTCCCGCTATGGCCTGTCCCAGGTCACCGTGGTGTTTGCCGATGGCACCGATATCTATTTCGCCCGCCAGCTGGTGAATGAGCGCATCCAACAGGCCAAGGACCAGCTTCCCCAAGGGGTGGAGACGGCCCCCGGGCCGATCTCCACCGGCCTCGGCGAAATCTACATGTACACGGTGGAGGCCAAGCCCGGCGCGAAGAAGCCGGATGGCACGCCTTATTCCCCCACCGAGCTTCGGACCATCCAGGACTGGATCATCAAGCCCCAGCTGCGCACCGTGCCCGGCGTGGTGGAGGTGAACACCATTGGCGGCTTCGCCCGGCAGTTCCATGTGCTGCCGGACCCGGCGCGGCTGATGGCCTACAACATCTCGTTCCGCGACGTGATGACCGCGCTCGCCGCCAACAATGCCAATGTGGGCGCCGGCTATATCGAGCGCAATGGCGAGCAATATCTGGTGCGCACGCCGGGCCAGGTGGCGAACCTGGAGGAGATCCGCGACATCGTCATCGGCAGCCGCGATGGCACGCCGATCCGCATCGGCGACATTGGCGAGGTGCGCGAGGGCCGCGAGCTGCGCACCGGCGCGGCGACGCTCAATGGCGGGGAAGTGGTGCTGGGTACCACCATGCTGCTCATTGGCGAGAACAGCCGCACCGTGGCCCAGAGGGTGGCCGCGCGCCTGGAGGACATCTCCCGCTCCCTGCCGGAGGGGGTGGTTGCCCGCGCCGTTTATGACCGCGCCCATCTGGTGGAGGCCACCATCGCCACGGTGGAAAAGAACCTGCTGGAAGGCGCGCTGTTCGTGGTGGTGGTGCTGTTCGTGCTGCTCGGCAATTTCCGAGCCGCGCTCGTCACCGCCTGCGTGATCCCGCTGTCCATGATGCTCACCATCACGGGCATGGTGGAGAACAAGGTTTCCGCCAATCTCATGAGCCTCGGCGCCATCGATTTCGGCATCATCATCGATGGAGCCGTCATCATCGTGGAAAACTGCCTGCGCCTGCTGGCGGAAGAGCAGCACAAGCGCGGCCGGCTGCTGACCCGCGCGGAGCGGTTCCAGACCATCCTCGCCGGATCGAAGGAAGTCATCCGCCCGAGCCTGTTCGGCACCCTCATCATCGCCGTGGTGTATCTGCCCGTGCTCACCCTGACCGGGGTGGAGGGCAAGATGTTCACGCCCATGGCGGTCACGGTGCTGATGGCGCTGGCGGCGGCGGCGGTGTTCTCCATGACATTCGTGCCGGCGGCGGTGGCGCTGCTCGTCACCGGCAAGGTCTCCGAGCACGAGAACATCATCATGCGCACGGCGCGGCGCATTTACACGCCGCTGCTCGACGCCGCCATCAACTATCGTGCGGTGGTGGCGCTCCTGGCGGTGGGGCTCATCCTGGCCACGGGCGTGGCGGCCTCACGCATGGGCGGCGAGTTCATCCCCAGCCTCGATGAGGGGGATGCCGCCATCCAGGCGCTGCGCGTGCCCGGCACCAGCCTCACCCAATCGGTGGAGATGCAGGAGGCCTTGGAAAAGCGCCTGCTGCAGGTGCCCGAAGTGAAGGAGGTGTTCGCCCGCACCGGCACGGCGGAGGTGGCCACCGACCCCATGCCGCCGTCTATCTCGGACGGCTACATCATCCTGAAGCCCCGCGCCGAGTGGCCGGACCCGCGCAAGAGCAAGGCGCAGGTGATGGCAGATATTGAGGAGGCCTCAGAGGACGTGGCCGGCAGCAATTATGAGCTGTCCCAGCCCATTCAGCTGCGCTTCAACGAGCTCATCTCGGGCATCCGCTCGGATGTGGGCGTGAAGATCTTCGGCGACGATCTCGACACCTTGCTGCAGGTGGCGGGCCAGGTGGAAGCGGTGATGCGCGCCATTCCCGGCGCGGCCGATGTGAAGAGCGAACAGGTCTCCGGCCTGCCCATGCTCACCGTCGCCCTCAATCGCCCGGCCATGGCGCGCTATGGCGTGAGCGTGGCGGACGTGCAGGAGTTGATCGAGATCGCCGTGGGCGGGCGCTCCGCTGGCGTGCTGTTCGAGGGCGACCGCCGCTTCGACATCATGGTGCGCCTGCCGGAGGAGTTGCGCACCGACATCGAGGCCCTGCGGGCCCTGCCCGTGCCGCTGCCCCCGGCAGCAGCGGACCCGGACAAGCCGCGCGCCGCGGTGTGGGCCTCGGGCGCCAATGCCCAGATCCGCTATGTGCCGCTCGCGTCCATCGCCAGCCTCTCCATCTCCCCCGGCCCCAACCAGATCAGCCGGGAAAACGGCAAACGCCGCATCGTGGTGAGCGCCAATGTGCGCGAGCGCGACCTCGGCTCGTTCGTGACGGAAGCGCAGCGCCAGGTGGCGGAGAAGGTGAAGCTGCCGGAAGGCTATTGGATCGGCTGGGGCGGGCAGTTCGAGCAGCTCGTCTCCGCCACCCAGCGGCTCGCCATCGTGGTGCCCATCGCGCTCGCGCTCATCTTCCTGCTGCTGTTCATGAGCTTCGGCTCGGTGGCGGATGCGGCGCTGGTGTTCTCGGGAGTGCCGCTGGCACTCACCGGCGGCATCATCGCGCTGCTGCTGCGCGGGCTGCCTCTGTCCATCAGCGCCGGCATCGGCTTCATCGCGCTCTCGGGCGTGGCGGTGCTGAACGGCCTCGTCATCATCGCCTTCATCCAGAAGCTGCGGGCGGAGGGGCGAGAGATCGTCGCCGCCGTGCGCGAAGGCGCCCTGACCCGCCTCCGGCCGGTGCTGATGACCGCAATGGTGGCCTCGCTTGGGTTCGTGCCCATGGCGCTCGCCACGGGTGCCGGCGCGGAGGTGCAGCGGCCGCTTGCCACCGTGGTCATCGGCGGCATCGTCTCTTCCACCATCCTCACTTTGCTCGTGCTGCCGGCGCTCTACGTGCTGTTCCGGCGCGAGACCAAGGCCGCCGAGACCTCGCAGGCGGCGGCGGAAAACCCAGCCTCCTGAACCTTCAAGAACGGAGACCAAGTCATGTTGAAGCCTCTCATCATCGCGGCCAGCCTTCTGGCCGCGGCCCCCGCGCTCGCCCAGGCCCCCGCCGAAAGCGGCCACGCCCACGGCGCCCAGAAGGGACCCCACGGCGGCGCGCTGGAGGATATCGCGGGCGTGCACGCCGAAATCGAGGTTTCGGGCAAGACGCTGACGGTTCATGTGCTCGACGGCGCTGGAAAGGGCGTGGACACCGCCGGCTTCACCGGCTCGGCCATGCTGGTCCTCGGCGGCGCGCGCCAGACGGTCGCGCTGAAGCCTGCGGGCGAGACCCTCGTCGGCGAGGCGGGCGCGCCCATCGCGGCCGGCACCGCCGTCACGCTGGTGCTCAAGACCGCCGCCGGAAAATCCGGCCAGGCCAAGTTCACCACCCACTAAGGAGAGGTCCCATGGCTGGAACACGCATCCTACGGCAGCGTATCGTGCTGCTCAGCACTCTCGCCGCTCTCACGCTGCCGGCAAGCGCCGCCTTTGCGCTCGACCCGCAGCCGAAGACCTACCGCGAGAAGCAGCGCCACGAGTTCCGTGACGTGCAGTTGGGTCTGTCCCATCCCGCTCCCCACGGTCGCAGCACGCTCACTAACGCGGCTGGTCGCAATGACATGAATGGGAACAAGGACAGTACGAGCATGGCTGCGCAAGACAGCCGGCCTCCGATCGACCAGAGTCCACTACGAGGCGCGTCTCAATGAAGACGCGAGCACTCAACCGGCTGGCTCGAGCGATCAGATGAGCAGGCTGCTACGACTTGCCCTGCTGCGTCTCCTGCTCGCGGTGGGGGTGTGCCTGGCGCCGCTCGGCATCGGCGATGGCCTTTATGCGCAGCCTGTGGCCGGCGCGAGCCTGACCGATTCTGCGCATCACGAGGAACGGGATTCGTCCTCCGGGCAGCCGGTCTGCGCGCTGGTGCGGTGCGAGTGCCATGCCTGCCCGCATCTCGCCGTGACGGCGGCGTCAAGCTGGCCGGTCCGGTGGGATTCGAGGGGCATGTGGTTGCGCGGGGAGCGCATGATGAGAGGCGTCGCCCCGGAGGTGGATCCGCCTCCACCCCGAGCCTGAATGTTGAAACGACATGAACAGTTCAAGACGATATCCAACATTCGAGGTTCAATCATGAAGCGTTACGTCATCGCCCTGGGTTTCGCCCTTCTCCCGGTCGTGGCTTCGGCCGAGCCCTATTCCTCGACGCTGAGCGCAGAGGAGCAGGAGCGGCACGAATTCTTCGACGGCCAGAAGAACAACTATCCAAGCGGACGGGCCGAAAGCGGAGTGAGGCCGCCGCGGCTTCAGCCAACCGATGCCCAGAGCACCACGGGCAACTCGACGGGCAGGACGATCAGCACCGCCTCCGGCGCGCAGCAGTAATGCCGAAGGCATGAACCGAGAGGGGCGTCCTCCGCCCCTCTCACCCTTGGATGACCAACAGCTGCGAGATCAAAGCATGAGGATATTTTTGGTCTTGGCCACGCTCCTTGCGGTCACCGCAGGCGCTTCCGACGTGGCGCCGGCGTGGGCGGCAGCCAGTTCCGCCACTCAGCCGGCTCCTGCGGACCTACGGGCGCAGGCCACGGCGCACCTGAAGTTCCTCTACGCAATGTATTTTGCCATCCGGGCCTGCACGGAGGCAGCTGAGGAGCAGTCGGACCCCAGATTTAAGCCGACGCTCAGCTTCGCGGAAGCCCAGAAGGTCCTGCGCGCGGCGGACGCTTCCGCCCGTTCGGTCGGCATCGATATAGATCAGGCGTGGCTCGAGATGAGTTCCATCGGACAGGCGACTGGCGAGGCGCTGAAACATAAAACCGAAGAAAATTTCCAAAAGTGCCGACAGAGCGGAATGTTTTTCAGGACGATTACATCAAAGCTGCAAATGGCGATCAGCCAGCTCAAGGGATCGATTCCTTTGATCGAGAAGGATTTTTGATGTGTCTTCGATTATGGGTGGCTTCGCCGCCTCGCAATCCGCTTCGGAAGCTCTAACCGTCTACACGTCAAGAGCTGGAGATTTCGCGCCCGTCACGCCGGAAAGGCCTGCTCCGCTTTGGAGGGGCAGCGTGAGAGAGAGATCCCAGATGATGACACTGAGGCATCGTCTGGACATTCCGATCTCTTTGCAAAACTTGGCCGATCCGATCTGCGCCTGGATAGCGCCACGGCTCGGGGACTCGCGGGGACGCAACGACTTCATTTCTCCCACTCCCACTCCCTCTCCCTCTCCACGAAACACTCACGATGCAGTTCTTCTCCAGCAGAGGACCCCATCACGAAGACGCTGCGAATTGGTTCAATTCGGCGACGATCTGTCTTGCCTCTCTAGTAACTAGATGGGTCAGGCTCCGGCGCCCCCCGAAAACCGGAAGACAAACTGCGGAGCGTAACAATGATTGAACCTTCAGCTCAGGGGCTACTTTGCCCTGTC
Source organism: Xanthobacter autotrophicus Py2 (assembly GCA_000017645.1). Taxonomy (NCBI): domain Bacteria; kingdom Pseudomonadati; phylum Pseudomonadota; class Alphaproteobacteria; order Hyphomicrobiales; family Xanthobacteraceae; genus Xanthobacter; species Xanthobacter versatilis. The sequence goes on along the minus strand of CP000781.1, from coordinate 683,125 downwards.
TGCCGCACCGATCTTGTCATGACCGAGCGGCAGAACGTCGAGATCGACTATTGCCCGAGATGCCGCGGAATCTGGCTTGATCGTGGAGAATTGGACAGGATTGTAGAAAGAAGCATTGCGACGGTGACGTCGAGCACGCCCACCAATGCGCCTCCGAGTTCGACGGCCGGGCAGCCCAGCGCGCCGATGCCGTGGGGGCAGACCCCAGGCGGCTATTCGCCAGCCCCAGGCGCTCACGGTTCGAAGCATCACGGTTCGAGTCACGATTCACACGGCAGTTCGCGCGAGCACGGCGGGCACAAGCGTGGTTTTCTTGGCCGCCTCTTCGATTAGCGTACGATGCGTGGGCAACGCGCCCTGTCGTGCATTTCCAAGCACTTGCCGGCGTATGTGGCGCCGGAGCTGCGGGCCGTCGTGCCAACCTTTAACGAGCAGGAGAGCGTGGAAACGCTCTCCTACGAACTCGACGCGGTGTTGGAGGACTTGGTTTGGGAAGTGAGCTTCGTCGATAACCGCCCCCTTGACGGACCAATACGAGCCGCCCTCGCGAGGTCGCGCGAGACGCGAGTGAACTGTATTACAACATACGATATATATTCAGAACGGCAGAATGATCGTCGATCCGCCACATTCAATTATTTTCACAATCAATCTGAATAACGATATCGCTCACGAGCATTCGTCATAATGTAACGGCAGATCCACTATTTAATAACATTTTAATTTATATTTTTTAAAATCCATCTCACCAGAAAAATAAGAATTTATATAAAATTATGAAAATAAATATGATGCGACACTTACTTGTCTTTGAGATATGAAATATATACGGAAAAATCTGAGGTCTCAAGAGCATGACTGAAAAGCTTCGATTGGACATTCCGATCCTGCTGCCGAAGGTGCGCGATGCTGCCGACGCTTGTGTGGCCCGGCTGATTTCCGAGCTGCAGGGACGCGAGGGCATTGCGTATGTGCATGTCGCTGCCGGAGAACCGGCCCAGCTTTGCGTTCACTACGACGCGGCGGTCATAGCTTTGTCCCGCATTCGGGAATTGGCCGAAGGTGCCGGAGCGCGCCTTACCGCACGGTTCGGCCACGCGAGCTGGCAGGTGGACGGGATTACCCACGAACGGCGCGCGCGCACCGTTGCCGAAATCCTGCGCAGGCTGCCCGGCGTGCTGGAAGTGGAAGCGAGCGCTTCCGGCGTCGTGCGTATTGAATTCGACCGCGAGACGGCAACAGAGGATGAGATCAGAAAAGCCCTCGCTGAAATGGAAGTCACCGTAGTGGGAGACCCTGCCGCGGGGAGCCAGCATGCAAAGCTGGATTCCCGCCCTGACCACGAACACGGTGCAGGCAGTCATGAGCATGCCAACGCTAAGCATGGGGACGCAGAGGCTGAGCATGACCATGCTCATGGCGGCTTTCTCGGGCCCAATACAGAGTTGATCTTTTCCCTGGCCTGCGGCGCGCTGCTGGCGATCGGTGTTGCCATTGCAAACCTGATTACCGCTGCTCCGGGCTGGCTTCCCGACGCCTGTTTCATCGCAGCATACGTCTTCGGCGGCTTCTACACGGTGCGGGAGGCTGTGGACAACCTGCGCCTGCGCAAGTTCGAGATCGATACCCTCATGCTCGTGGCAGCCGCAGGCGCGGCGTCGCTCGGGGCATTTGCTGAAGGTGCGCTGCTGCTCTTCCTGTTCAGTCTCGGCCATGCGCTGGAGCATTATGCCATGGGCCGCGCGAAGCAGGCCATCGCTGCGCTGGCGGAACTTGCGCCGCGAACCGCAATCGTCCGGCGCGATGGGGGAAGCATCGAACTGCCTGTCGCGGATCTCCTGATCGGCGATGTGGTGATCGTGCGACCCAACGCGCGGTTGCCAGCCGACGGCTTTGTCGTGACGGGCTCCTCCGCCATCAACCAGGCCCCGGTCACGGGTGAGAGCATTCCCGTGGACAAGCGCCCGGTAGAGGATGTGGCGGAAGCACGCGAGCGCCCGGATGCTGTTGGGGCCAGCTCGCGCGTCTTCGCTGGAACAATCAACGGCGCGGGAGCGATTGAGGTAGAGGTCACTCGCCTGTCGGAAGACACGGCGCTCGCCAAGGTCGTGAAAATGGTGAGTGAGGCGGAGACCCAAAAATCCCCGACACAACGCTTCACCGAGAAGTTTGAGCGGGTCTTCGTGCCAATAGTCCTGGGACTTGCCGTCCTGCTGCTGTTTGCGTGGGTGGTGGTGGACGAACCCTTCAGTGCCAGCTTCTACCGTGCGATGGCTGTCCTGGTTGCGGCGAGCCCCTGCGCACTCGCCATTGCCACCCCGAGTGCCGTGCTCTCGGGTGTTGCACGGGCCGCACGCGGCGGCGTGCTGGTGAAGGGAGGCGCGCCGTTGGAGAATCTCGGCTCCCTCCAAGCCATCGCTTTCGACAAGACCGGAACATTGACGGAAGGCAGACCGCAGATCACCGACGTGATCCCTGCCCCCGGTGTTTCCGTTGAGGACCTACTCATTGTGGCCGTGGCAGTAGAGGCTCTCAGCGACCATCCTCTCGCCGCTGCCATCGCCCGCGACGGGCGCAAGCGGCTCGAAGGGCGTGACATCGGTGAGGCGAGTGATCTCGAAAACCTGATCGGACGTGGGGTGACCGCGACGTTCGCTGGCCAGCGCGCATGGATCGGCAAAGCGGAGATGTTCGGGGGCGAAGGCGTGGCACCTCTGAGCCCCGTGATGGCTCAGGCGATTGAGAAGCTAAGGGAAGAAGGCCGCACCACGATGATCGTGCGGCTTGGAGACCGGGACCTGGGCGCTATCGGCCTGATGGATGCCCTGAGGCCTGAAGCAAAGTTCGCGCTGAAGCGTCTCCGCAAACTCGGCATGACGCGGATGATCATGATATCCGGCGACCACCAGAAGGTGGCGCAAGCCATCGGCCGGGATGTGGGCGTGGACGAAGCTTGGGGCGACCTGATGCCCGAAGACAAGGTCAAGGCCGTCCAGGCGCTGCGAGATGAGGCGAAGGTCGCGATGGTCGGCGACGGAGTGAACGACGCACCGGCCATGGCCAATGCCACAGTCGGTATCGCAATGGGTGCCGCCGGCTCCGACGTAGCCTTGGAAACAGCAGATGTCGCGCTCATGGCCGATGATCTGAGGCACCTGCCTTTTGCGGTCGGGCTCAGCCGCCACACCCGCGCGATCATCCTGCAAAACGTGTTCATCAGCCTCGGCGTTGTGGCCTTGCTGGTTCCCGCAACTATTTTCGGCCTGGGCATCGGACCTGCCGTCGCAGCGCACGAAGGCTCCACGCTTGTGGTCGTATTCAATGCCTTGCGCCTGTTGAGATACAGCGATCCAGTGGACTGAATACGTATATCAAATATTGAAATAATATAATTAAAGTGATAAAATTATACGCGAATCGCGTGGAAAACAGGGATATGTAAAATTATATTATATAGTAATTTTTGTGGATGTCTGATCAATGAATAATAATCCGCCAAAAACCTCCGGGAGCATGAGACATTTACGTCATTTTATCACCGCTGCAGAGGCAGGAAGCCTTCGGCGCGCTGCGGAGGTGCTGGGTTTGCAGGAATCGACGGTCAGCCGATCGGTGCGAGACCTGGAGGATCAGCTCGGGGCCTCGTTATTTCTCCGGCACCCCAGTGGTGTGACTCTTACGTTGGCAGGACAATGCTTTCTTCACCGCGCACGTCAGGCACTTGTGCAACTTCAGAAAGGCTGGGAAGAGGTCGCGGCAATTGGACGTTCGGAAAACGGGATCTTAAGGATAGGCATTTTCTCAACCCTGGCTTCTGGTTTTATGGGAGATCTGTTTCGCGCGTATGATGTACATCATTCAAGCGTACATATCGAATTTGTTGACGCCGAGGCCAATGAACACGCTGCCTCCATTCGGAGCTTTGACATCGACGCGGCATTCGTCATCGGTCGATTCCAGTGGGCGGAATGCGACTCTCTTCATCTTTGGACCGAGACGGTCTTTATCGCCTTTCCGGAAGGCCATCCATTGACTCGCAATGAAGAGGTCACATGGCAGGATCTCGTTGATGAGAGATTTCTTGTGCGGATCGAAGGTTCAGGGGGCGAGGTGCGGGAATATCTCAGAAGGCGCTTAGCTGTTCTCGGGCGTCGCCCGCTCATCAATGCACAACGGATAGGCCGCTCCAGCTTGTTGGGACTTGTGGCGTCGGGGCGCGGGGTGGCGCCCGCCACCCAGTCTGAAACCGTGATCTCGGTCCCAGGTGTCGTCTACCGTCCTATCGCGGGCGAAACTCTACCCTTCTCGGTGCTCTTCTCGCGACGAAACGACAATCCCGCATTTCGGGCGCTGCTCAGTCTTGCTCGAAGCATGGCTCAGCACTCGGATCGAAGCTGACTGAAATGAAAAACACAATGCTTCACCGGGCTGCGCGACGTACTCTCATAAAGCCGCGGTCCGTCACAATGAAGCGCTCCAGCATGGGCACGATCAGCTTGAGCGGGTCTGCGATTGGGCTTCCTGTCTCTCCGCCCAGCACCCGTGCATAGGCGACAAGATCGCGATGCAGCTTCGCCGGCAGTTCGACGGTCACCTTCACCGGCTTCTCGTCGAGGATCTCGCTGAGCTTCAGCTTCGGCATGTCAGCCTCCATAGGGTTCGAGAACGAGGTCGCGCGTGACGATGACCCGCACCGGGTATCCCGGCCGTATCGTGAGCGTCGGCGCGATGTTGAGCTGACGCTGGACGATCTGGCGTCCGGTCTGGCTGATACTGTCGGAAGCCCCTTCCCGCAGAGCGCTCGCAAGGTCGCTGTTGCTGCCGGATGAACCGGCGCTCGCCCCGACGCTCAGGATGGTGGAGAGCACCGCGGTCTTGAAGAGCTCGCCCCAGTGATAGTCGACACCATCTTCGAGACCGGCATAGCCTTCGGCATCGGCTCCAGGCTGGCGCTCCAGCACGATGGAGCGGCCATTGGGGAAGATCAGCCGGTTCCAAACCAGAAGAATCCGTCGCTGCCCGAAGCCGACGCCGTTGTCGTACTGACCGATGATGCGCGTGCCCTGGGGGATCAGGAGAATCCGGCCGGTCGGGCTGTCATGGACATTCTCGGTCACCTGGGCGGTGATTTGACCCGGTAGGTCGGAGCGGATGCCGGTGATCAGCGCAGCGGGGATGACGGCGCCCGCCTGCAGGATGTTGACTGAAGCGGGCGCCGCCACACGGTCAGGGGACACGGTGCGGCGGTCGACGGCCAGGTTGAGGAAGGCTACCTGCCGCTCCTGGGCCGTGGGTGTTGCCGCCGGCGGGGCGAGGCCGAGGGAAGTCAGATCCGGGACAGGTGCCGCCGTCGTAATAGACGCTGCGCCCACCTGTTGCGCCACGACAGAGCTTGCCGGCCGCGTGATGGTTTGGGCGAACAGCCGCCCGGTCCGCGCGGCCTCGCTCTCCTGCTGCTGGCGCTGCTCCTCAGGGCTCAGAGCGGGATTAGGCATGCCAGCCATTGACGGCAGTGGCGGCTGCGCTACCGTCTGCGCATTGAGGATGGGCCGGCCGAGGTCGCCGGGCAGCGGAGGCCCGAGCTTAGGGATGCCGGTATAGTCCTTCGGCAAGCCGGCAAGTCCGTCCGGCGTCGCCTTGATGTCGGTGGCGTAGAGTTCCTGGCCCAGACCGTGGTCCTTTCGCGTCTGGAGAGCGAAGATCAGCGCTCCGCCGATCCCGAGGCCAGCGACGAGCCCCAGCCCGGCCAGTACCTTGCGCGACAGGCGTGTCACCCGGGGCGGCTCCGGCCGCAACCGCATGGCCGCCGTAGCCTCCCCCGTCAGCGGCGGGGAGCCGCCATCGCCAGCCGAACCCAGCCCTTTCTTCTTTCCGGGGTCCATGCCGTTCATAGGACCGACCTCCCGTTGGTGCGGGAGATGCGCACGCGCTTCTGATCCTTGTCGGCACCGAAGCGCAGCTCGGCCGCCGCGAACAGCCGGTCCACGATCATGTAGCTGCCGCGCACGCGATAGTTCACAAGCTCGGAGGTGTCGCCCTGCGGGCCTACGACAAAGAGCGGCGGCATCTCGCCCTGGGCGATGCCCCTGGGGAACTCGATGAACACCTGCTGGCCATCGTCGAAGGCGCGCAGCGGTCGCCACGGCGTCCGGTCACCGGTCACCTCATAGCGGAAGTTCACCTTGGTGAGGTCGACGCCTGTGGCGACCGGCTGCACCGCCAGCGCCTCGGCATTCTGGCGCCGCAAGGCGATGAGCTGGTCCTGCGGGTACTGCCAGGAAACCGAGGCCATGTAGGTCTTCTCGGTAGAGCGCAGCTCCATGTGATAGGTGCGCAGATTGGTGTTGATGACGAGGTTGGTGATGAGGTCGGGCCGCGTGGGCTTCACCAGGATGTGGACCTGCTTCGCTCCGCCGGCCCCACTCTCGGTATCACCGATGATCCAGCGCACCGTGTCGCCGGCGGCTACGGGCCCCGTGCCCACCAGTTGCTCACCCGGCTGCAGCGCAATGTCGGTGACCTGCCCGGGCGCGGCATAGACCTGATAGAGGGCGCCTTCCACGAAGGGGTAGACCTGCATGGAGTTGATGAAGCCATTGCGCACCGGCTGGACCCGGGCTGCGGCATTGGCCTGGTTCACCCGAGAGGCAGGGTCAGCGGCTTCGGGCTCAGCTTTGCCGTCCTTGCCCACCGGCTTCAGCTGGCCCGGCAGCGGCAAAGGCTTCGGCAGCTCGACGATGCGCACCGGCCCCGGCGGCTCGGCCTTGAAGACGGCGGGCGGTGCATCGTCATACTCGATCTCCGGCGGCTTCTCGAAGGTGGCGCAGCCAGCGAGCGTGGAGGTGCAAATGAGCAGAAGCGGCAAGCCAGATTTCCGTAAAGCTGGAAAGGCGAGGACACGGCGCGCCGGCCTCCCGGATGTGCGGATGGCCGGTGTCATTGTGCGAGCTCCTTCGACCAGTTGATGGCGTTGACGTAGATCCCGAGGGGATTGGCCCGGAGGCGCTCGGCGTCCCGCGGCGCCTGCACCACGACGGTGAGGATGGCGCTCCAGCGTGCGTTGTCGGCGAGGCTGCCGTCCTGGTAGCGGCGTTCGGTCCAGGCGATGCGGAAGGAGTCCGGCGAGGCACGGATGACGCTCGAGACCTCCACCGCCACCTGCTGCTTGCCGACCCGGGCGAAGGGATCGTTGGCCCGGGCATAGTCGTTGAGGGCAACCGCTCCGGCTTGCGTCGTGTAGGCATAGGCCCTGAGCCAGTTCTGCCGGACGATGACGGGATCGGCGGAGATGCTGCGCACCTCCTCGATGAAGCGAGCGAGGTGGAAGGCGATCTGGGGATCGGAGGGGCGATAATCTGACGATGCAGGTGCCACGGCCTGCGCCAGCCCCAGCTTGTCCACCTGGACGACCCACGGCACCACCGAGCCGCTCAGGGCCTGCCAGGCCAGGGCCCCGGAGAGGCCGGCCGAAAGCGCCAGGCAGCCGAACGCCATGAGGCGCCAGTTCTTCGCCTGGACGCGGGCCGAGCCGATGCGATCGTCCCAGACCTGGGCCGCGCGATGATACGGCGTCTCGGGCTCGGGTGCGCGGCCGTAATGAACCGCAGGTCGCTTGAACGGGGTCATGGACGATCGCTTTCGGAGAGGGAGATGGAGGAGCCGCCGCCATGGCTGTCGCCGGACCGCACCGCGTGGGTCGCGGTCTGGATGCCGTGGGCGACCTGCTGGGAGCGCCGCATGCGTTGGGCCCAGTCGGGAACATCACCAGAAGAAGCCGGGGCGCTCGACGCGGTGGCAGCGGCCCCGGCGCGCGCGACAACACCAAGTCCACCCGCGACGCCAGCCCCCCCGGATTGGCCGGCAGCTCCCGCGCTGTACGCGGATGCGGCTCCTCCGGCGAGGCTCACGCCAGCACGAGCCGCAGCGGCTGTTCCGGCGAGCGCAGCAGCTGCCCCACGTACCGTGAGGCCAGTGGCGCCGGCGCCCGCGAGCGCAACACCTCCCGCAGCAAGGCCGGTCCCGACGGCGGCGCCTGCACCCAGCTGTGGCGCACCGGTAAGCAGTCCCGTGGCGATCCCCGGCCCGAAGATACCGAGGCCGAGGAGCGCCAGGGCCGCCAGCACGGCGGACAGGGCCTGGCTGATGGTCGGCTGGGCATCGCCATAGGAGGTGGTGAATTGCGAGAACAGCCCTGAGCCGATGCCGACGATGACGGCAAGGACCATCACCTTGACGCCCGACGCGACGATGTTGCCGAGCACCTTCTCGGCGAGGAAGGCGGTCTTGCCGAAGAAAGCGAAGGGGATGAGCACAAAGCCGGCGAGCGTCGTCAGCTTGAACTCGATGAGGGTGACGAAGAGCTGCACCGCCAGGATGAAGAAGGCGATCAGGATCAGGAGCCAGGAGACCAGCAGCACGGCGATCTGCACGGCATTGACGAAGAGCGCTACCGGCCCGGTGAGCTGGCTCGCCGCATCGAGCAGCGGCTGGCCCGCGGTGAGCCCGACTTCTGCAAGGCGCCCCGGCCGCAGGAACTCCGCCGTGCTGATGGTCGACCCGCCGGCCTTGAGGCCGAGGCCAGCGAAGCTCTCGAATACGATCTTGGCGAGCGCGTTGAAGTTGCCGATGATCCAGGCGAAGAAGCCGATGGCCAGCGTCTTCCTCACCAGCCGGCGCATCACGTCCTCGTCGGCGCCCCAGGCCCAGAACAGGCCGGCAAGCGTGATGTCGAGAGCGATCAGGAGGGAGGAGAGGCCCGTCACCTCGCCCTTGATCAGGCCGAAGCCGGAATCGATGTAGCTGGTGAAGGTGTTGAGGAAGGTGTCGATGACGCCCACGTCGTTCACGGCGCCACTCCTTCCGTGGGCTTGCCGAAGAAGCGGCGGCGGTTCGCCTCCCAGAGCGCCGCGCAATGCGAATCGATGGGATCGGCCTGCTCCAGCGTGGCGCAGCTCTTCAGGTCGACCGAGGAGACGTTTCCTCCCTTCACGCTGATCGCAGTGACCGCCTCCGTTTCCCGGCCTGAGGAGACGGCAAGGGCTGCGATCACCGTGCCCACCAGGCCGGCGACGAGGAGGGTTCGAAGCGTGGTGTCCCGGTCCACGGCCACGCCTCACTTGCCGTGGAACATGGTGACGGCGGCAGGCTGGTAGCTCGACCGGGTGGAGAAGCGCCGGTAGCGCTCCTGCCCTTCCGACACCGCCGTCGCCCGCTCAGCTTCGGACAGGGCCTGTGCGCGGCCGTTCGCCGTGATCACGGCGGTGAGGTCGGAGAGCTGCTGGGCCTGGAGCGCCTGAAGCTGGTTGCCCGCCTGCATGGCCTGCAGCGCGCCGCTCGCCGCCTGGCTCTGGCCGACCAGTGTCGAGGCCTGCGAGCGGCCGGTGTCGAGATTGCCGACGACGCCCGCCTGCACCCGCAGCGCATCCTGGAGGCCGGCGACCGTGGTCTCCCAGCGGCTCTTCGCCTGGGTGACAAGGGCGGCATCCGAACTGCTCAGGGAGACCGAGCCATACTGGCCCTGAAACGCCCGGTCGATGGCGGTGACGTCATAGGCGATCTTCTGGGCCTGACCGAGCAATTGCTGGGTGCGCTGGGCCGCCTGCTGGAATGCGCTGATAGAGGAATAAGGCAGGTTCGCAAGATTGCGGGTCTGATTGATCAGCATCTGCGCTTCGTTCTGAAGCGAGGTGATCTGGTTGGTGACCTGCTGTAGCGCCCGAGCAGCTTGAAGGACGTTCTGGGCATAGTTGGAGGGGTCGTAGACCACGTACTGCGCCACGGCCGGCGCGAACGGGCAGAAAAGAAGCGGCGCGGCGACGAGCACCGCCCGCAATGAACGGCGGATCATGAGCGTGGCTCCAGATTGTCGAGGGTGAGGATGAGATCGGCGGCCCAGCCGAGGCCGCGATGCCGCAGCCAGGGGGCGAAGAAGCCGTCGCGCCCATGCTCGGCGAGGATCTGCGAGAGCGCAGCCTGATCGGTCTTGGACCCGGCGGCGCACAAGGCGAGCGCCACCTGCGAGAGCCCGAGCTCGAACAGGCGGTTGCCGCGTCGGGACTGGCAGTAATAGTCCCGCTTCGGGGTGGCCCGTGCGAGGATCTCGATCTTCCGGTCGTTGAGGCCGAAGCGCCGGTAGATAGCGGTGATCTGGGGCTCGATGGCCCGCTCGTTGGGGAGCAGTAGCCGCGTCTGGCAGCTCTCGATGATGGCGGGGGCGATGGCGGAGCCGTCGATGTCCGAGAGGGACTGGGTGGCGAACACCACGCTGGCGTTCTTCTTACGCAGGGTCTTGAGCCATTCCCGGAGCTGTCCGGCGAAGCCCGGGTCATCAAGGGCGAGCCATCCCTCGTCGATGATGAGGAGGGTCGGCGATCCGTCGAGCCGGTCCTCGATGCGGTGGAACAGATAGGACAACACCGCCGGCGCGGCGCTAGTGCCGATCAGCCCCTCGGTCTCAAAGGCCTGGACGGACGCCTGCCCCAGATGCTCGGCCTCGGCGTCGAGCAGCTGGCCATGGGCGCCACCGATGCAATAGGGCCGCAGGGCCTGCTTGAGGGCATTAGACTGGAGGAGGACAGCGAGACCGGTCAGGGTGCGCTCGTCTACCGGGGCCGAGGCCAGCGAGGTGAGCGCTGACCAGACATGCTCCTTCACCTCCGGCGTAACCGAGAGGCCTTCGCGGGTCAGGATCGTTACGATCCAGTCGGCAGCCCATGTCCGCTCGGGCAGTTCGTCCACACGGGAAAGCGGCTGGAGCGCGATGCTCTCCTCGGCGAGGCTTCCGCCCAGATCGTGCCAGTCGCCACCCATGGCGAGGGCCGCCGCCCGGATGCTGCCGCCGAAATCGAAGGCGAACACCTGCGAGCCGGCATAGCGCCGGAACTGCAAGGCCATGAGCGCCAGCAGCACGGACTTGCCAGCACCGGTCGGCCCCACCACCAGCGTGTGCCCCACATCCCCCACGTGGAGCGTGAAGCGGAACGGGGTCGAGCCTTCCGTCTTGCCGTAGAACAAGGGCGGCGCCGCAAAATGCGCGTCCTGCGCATCGCCCGCCCAGACCGCGGAGAGCGGGATCATGTGCGCGAGGTTCAGGGTGGAGACGGGAGGCTGGCGGACATTGGCGTAGACGTGCCCGGGCAGGCTGCCCAGCCAGGCATCCACTGCATTGATGGTCTCCGCCATGGCGGTGAAGTCCCGGCCCTGGATCACCTTCTCCACCAGCCGGAGCTTCTCGTCGGCGACGCGGGGATCGGCGTCCCAGACTGTCACCATGGCGGTGATATAGGCGATGCCGGCATGGTCGGCGCCGAGCTCCTGCAAGGCGAGGTCGGCGTCCTCCGCCTTGTTGTCGGCATCCGAATCCACCAGCACCGAAGCTTCGTTGGTCATCACCTCCTTGAGGATGGCGGCAATGGACTTGCGCTTGGCGAACCACTGCCGGCGGATCTTCGTGAGGAGCCGGGTGGCGTCGGTCTTGTCGAGGAGGATGGCGCGGGTCGACCAGCGATAGGGAAACGCCAGCCGGTTGAGATCGTCGAGGATCCCCGGCGTCGTTGCCGTGGGAAAGCCCACGATGGTCAGCACGCGCAGGTGCTGGTCCCCGAGCATCGGCTCCAGCCCGCCGGTGAGCGGCTGGTCGGCGAGGAGCGCATCGAGATACATGGGCGTCTCGGGGACACGGACCCGCTGGCGCCGGATCGAGACGCAGCCGTGGAGATAGGTCAGGGTCTCGGCGTCATCGAGCCAGTGGCACTCCGGCATGAAGCTCTCGACCAGCCGAAGCACCCGGTCTGTCCGATCGGCGAAGCCATCCAATGCTTCATGAGGATCGACACCCTCGCGCCCACGCCCCTCATAGAGCCAGCTCTCCGCCCGTGCGGCATCCTCCGCTGGGGGGAGCCAACAGAAGGTGAGGAAATAGCTCGACTCGAAATGACTGCCCGCCTCGGCGAACCCGGCCTTCCGCTCGGCATCCACCAACGCGGAAGCAGGATCGGGAAACAGGCTCTCGGGATAGGCTCCCGCCTCGTGCCGCTGGGCTTCCACGAACAGTGCCCAGCCGGAGCCGAGGCGGCGGAAGGTGCTGTTGAGGCGACCCGCCACCGCCACCAGCTCAGCTGGCACCGCGGATTCGAGGTCTGGCCCACGGAAGCACGCGGTGCGCTGGAAGCTGCCATCCTTGTTGAGGACGAGGCCAGGACCGACCAGGGCCGCCCACGGCAAATAGTCCGCGAGCCGGCTCCCGTGTCGGCGATACTCGGCGAGGTTCATCATATTGCGCGCCCCTCAGACCGATAGGTGGGAGGAGATGCGCAGATGCCGACGCACCACGTCGACGAAGAGCGGATCGCGCTTGGCCGCCCAGACGGCGGTGAGATGACCAATCGCCCAGAGCGCCAGGCCCACGAGCCACAGCCTCAGGCCCAGCCCGACAGCACCGGCGAGCGTGCCGTTGAAGATGGCGAGCGCCCGCGGCGCCCCGCCGAGCAGGATCGGTTCGCTCAGAACCCGATGGATCGGGACGGAGAAGCCCGGCACCTCGCCGGCATCGCCCGCCATCAGACCAGCGCTCCGCCGCTGAAGGAGAAGAAGGAGAGGAAGAAGCTGGAGGCGGCGAAGGCGATGGAGAGGCCGAACACGATCTGGATCAGCCGCCGGAACCCACCCGACGTGTCGCCGAAGGCGAGCGCGAGGCCGGTCGAGATGATGACGATCACCGCGATGATCTTGGCGACGGGCCCCTGGATGGACTCCAGGATGGACTGCAGCGGCGTCTCCCAGGGCATGGAGGAGCCGGAGGCGTGGGCGGCAGACACAGCGCAGGCGAAGGCGGCGATTGCAGCAGCGGTTCGCAGCAGGCGGCGATCAAAGGAAACGCGGTTCGGAGTCACGGGGAGGTTCCTTCTTCAGCAGGAGGGACAGCGGGAGAGATCCGGTAGTCGCCGTCGGGACCGAGGCCTTCGACGCGGGCGAGTTCGGTTAGCCGGCGGGCGGTGCCACGACCGGAGAGCACAGCGATCAGGTCGATGGTCTCGGCGATCAGAGCGCGTGGGACGGTGACGACGGCTTCCTGGATGAGCTGCTCCAGGCGTCGCAGGGCGCCCATGGCGCTGCCGGCGTGGATGGTGCTGATGCCGCCAGGGTGGCCCGTCCCCCACGCTTTCAGGAGGTCAAGGGCCTCCGCGCCGCGCACCTCGCCGATCGGGATGCGGTCGGGCCGCAGGCGGAGCGAAGAACGTACGAGGTTTGAGAGCGAGGCGATGCCGTCCTTGGTGCGCAAGGCCACGAGATTGGGCGCGGCGCACTGGAGCTCGCGGGTGTCCTCGATCAGGATGACCCGCTCGGAGGTCTTAGTGATTTCGGCGAGGAGGGCATTGGTGAGGGTGGTCTTGCCGGTGGAGGTGCCGCCGGCCACCAGAATGTTGGCGCGGGAAGCGACGCCCTCGCGCAGGGCGTCGGCCTGCGCTGCCAACATGATGCCCGAGGCCACATAGTCGTCGAGCGTGAACACCGCGACGGCGGGCTTGCGGATCGCAAAGGTCGGAGCTGCGACGACGGGCGGGAGAAGACCTTCGAAGCGCTCACCGGTCCCAGGAAGCTCGGCGGAGAGCCGCGGGGCACCGGCATGGACCTCGGCGCCGATATGGTGCGCGACGAGGCGGATGATCCGCTCGCCGTCTCCAGCCGCCAGCCGCTCGCCCGTGCTTGAGAGGCCTTCGGACAGCCGGTCGACCCAGAGGCGGCCATCGGGGTTGAGCATGACCTCGACGACGGCCGGCTCATCGAGAAGGCGGGAAATCACCGGGCCGAGCGCGGTGCGCAACATACGTACGCCGCGCGTCAGGCCCTCCGGATTGTGAACTGAACCCGCCATATCATCCCCGCTCACACCGGGAAGGATGCAGGGGCTTCCCGGACGGAGATGATTAAAGAAGGGGGAAACGGAGGAGTTTCAACAAGGGGAATGAGTTATCGCAGTGTGGCGTGCAAAGACAGGAGAACGGCGATTCGCTCAGATCTCGCGGCTACCAGAAATCGGCGCCGTTGACCCTTTGCCAACCCTCGACTGCCCTTTCAGAGACGTCCGCTTTGCGCCCCCATTGCGGTCATTGATCTGGCAACGGCCGCGGCCCAAAAGTGGACATTCGCGAGGTGGGGAATGTAGACACTTTTGTTCCAGTCGCCGCCCATCGATCGCTTCCAACAAGCTGGCCATCAATGTCATCGGCAGATTCCGTTAGAGGCATTTGGAAGGAGGGTGACGGTGTTATAGCCTCCCGAAGCTACCCCATCGACGCTGCAATGGACTCGACGAGTTGACGCTTTTCCACGCATCGCAATGGTCCGTCCTTCGTCTGTCGGGCATCGAGAATCTGAGCGAGGCGGTGCACGGTGCCGGCCTCAATGCCGTACAGTTGTCCGCAACGCCGGTTACCGCCAGCCTGGCCTTCACCGAGAGGCGCAGCATCCGATTCACGACTGGGATCATCGACAACCAGGTGTCGCTCAGCGGACCGCTATCAGAAGATATGATTACTTTGGGCCTCGGCATCGACCTGCCCCCTGGAACGCGTCACTGGCTCAACGATGTGACCTCCGGCAATGTTGGCGTGTTTATGCCGGGGGACGAACACGACGCTCTTTATGCGCCGGGATCGCTCTACGCGGTTCTTTCTCTCAGCGGCGACGTGCTTGAGGAGGAAGCAGCCCAACGCGAGCTTGTCCTTACGCCCAAAGAACTGGGTGGCAGCGGCATTCATGGCCAACGGCTGGCGGCTTCCCAACTTGCTCTCATCAAAAATCTGTTCCAGTCGATCCATGCCCCGCTAGGCGACGGCGCCGTCTCCCGAATGGATCCGGCAGCGTATTTCCTCAACGCTCTCGTCGAACATGTCGGCCGCCCGCCACGAGCATCGATCGGCGTTCTGGATCCTCGCGGCCATGAGCGTATCGTCAGGCGCGCGCGTGCATTCATCCACGAGAACCTCGGATCGCCGCTGTCGGTAGAACGTATCGCGACCGCCGCCGCCACTTCGCCGCGCACCCTGCACCGCGCGTTCCAGATGCTGCTGGACGAAACACCCTATTCCTACGTCCTGAAGCTCCGGCTCCATCGCATACGTTACGACGTCATCTCAGACACCGAGCGGACAACCACTCTCGCTACCATCGCAAACCATTGGGGAATCAGCGAACTGGGCCGGCTGTCGGGCTGGTATCGTGAACTATTCGGGGAATTGCCCTCGCAGACGCGTAGACGGCTTGCGCGGGAAGGCGATCCCCCGAGGCTGCACTGATTTGGCAGGAATCGCATAGCCATCCACAGGTCGCTTGAAGATCATGCGGCGCTGAAATTGGAAGCACCCGCTGCTTCTTCAAGCAGCTGAATCTTCAGGGAGGCGCCAAGTGGCTACCAAAACCGTACTCCGGAGCTTTGCCCCGCTCCTTCTGACCACCCTGCTGAGTTCGACCGCCCTTGCCGGGCCGGTTACGCTCAAGGACGCCACACTTCACGGCAACGAGGTGATCAAGACGCCGATCGGCGAGATCACGCTGACCGACACCTATTTCGATGCAGCCACTTCCAAACGGCTGTTCGACGAGATGGACTATCAGCGCGCGGCACAGGCCTATATCTGGAGCCTGCCGCTTGTCAGTTCGCAGACGTGGCGCGACACGCAGGATGCCGCATTCGGGGTCGACAGCCCGACGGACTTCGTCGTTCTTGAGACCGTGCGCGAGAAGAGCGGCATCCTGACGCCGAACCTGACCACACCCTATATCTTCAACTTCAGTAACCTGAAGGACGGCGCGCTCGAAATCTATTACCCGCCGGGCCAGACAGCGAGCGGCATCCTCGACTTCTGGCAGCGCCCGATCACCGACCTCGGCCTTACCGGCCCGGATCAGGGCAAGGGTGCCACCTATATCGTGGTCGGCCCGCAGGACGATCCAGCCAAGTACCAGAAAGATGGCGTGTATGTTGTGCAGAGCGCGACCAACAACATCTTCATCGGCGTGCGGATCCTGAGCGAGGAGCCGGGCTACTTCGACACGTTCACCTCCGAGTTCCGCATGGGTCCCGCTGGCGGTGAAATGAAACCGAGCCGCTTCATCAAAGGCAAGGACGTGAAGTGGCTGGCGACACCGCCGAACGGCCTCGATTATTGGAAGACGCTTTCGGAGGTCATTCAGGACGAGCCGGTACGTGAGATCGACAAGGCCTGGATGGCACTCATCGAACCGCTGGGTATCGCCAAGGGCAAGGAGTTCAAGCCTGACGAGCGCCTGACTGGCATCCTCCTCAAGGGCGGCGCCATGGGCGAGCTGATGGCGCGCAACCTCCAGGTCTATCCGCGCTACACCGAGCCCTATTGGCCAGGCACCAACTGGTTCAAGAGCGTCGATTTCGTCATTCCGCAGGAGACGGCGGACATCCAGCAGATCGACCAGCGAGCAACCTGGTTCTACGAGGCGGTGGCCACTAGCAAGGGCATGGTCGATCCCGAGGTCGGCTCGGGCCAAGTCTACATGACCACCAAGCATGACAAGGACGGCAACACCGTCCGCGGCGACCGCACCTACAAGCTGCATGTGCCCGCCAATGTGCCGGTCGAGCAGTTCTGGTCGCTCACGCTCTACAGTGAGGATACCCGCACGACCTACGACAATGGTGGGACCGAGCCCCGTGATGCCAGCATCGACAGCCGGATGAAGGGCCTCAACTTCAACACTGACGGCAGCATCGACATCATCATCGGACCGGAGGCACCGGCCGACAAGAATGCCAACTACCTGAAGTCCGTCCCCGGCGAGGGCTGGTTCGTTTACTTCCGCCTCTATGCGCCGAAGAAGGAGTTCTTCGACAAATCCTTCACGCTCTCCGATTTCGAAGTCGCGAAGTGACGAAGTGCGACACGGTCTTTCCGGCCGTGTCGCCTCCGTCTGCGCCTATATCCGAGGCGACATTTCCAGAAGAAGAGGCTCTCATGCTCCGCAACACGTTTCTTTCATCGGCGGCCGCCCTTGCTGTCGTGCTGGGCGCTTTCAGCCCGGCCTTCGCGCAGCAGGCGCGGTTCGATGAGCTCGCCGATCTTCCCTTCGCGTTCAATCGCCCGACGCCCGAAACGGCGAAGACGCTGAAGGAGGCGCTTGCCTTCCAGCAGGCGACGCAGGCCTATCTGTGGGCCATGCCGCTGATCAACACGCTTGGCATGAAGTTCGGTTCCGACAAGGAGTTCGGCACCGGCTACAACGTGCTGCCGATCTGGAAGCAGCGGCTCGACCCGAAGACGCTGGTCACGACGCCCAATTCCGACGTGCTCTATGCGATGAGCTATATCGACATGAGCGAGACTGGGCCGATCGTGATGGACGCGCCTCCCGGCCTTCAGGGCATCCTGCTCGACTTCTGGCAGCGTCCAATCCCTGTCGATGGCGGCAAGTATTTCGGTGATGTCGGCATGCCCGGCCCGGATCAAGGCAAGGGCGGAAAGTTTCTCGTCCTGCCTCCCGGCTATGACGGTGGGGTACCGGACGGCTACTACGTCTACCGCTCCGGCACCAACAACCTCTTCATCTTCCTGCGCGGCTTCTATGAAGACCCGAACAATCTCACGCCTGCGGTCGAGCGCCTGGAAAAAACCAGAATCTACCCGCTCAACCTGCCAGAGGCCGAACGCAAGCCGATGCAGTTCCCGGACGCCTCCGGCGTGCCGGCGAACATGCTGCCGCGCACCGATATCAAGGCGTTCGACCAGCTCAAATGGCTGATCGACAAGGAAGGGAAGACTCTCGCCGGCCCGAACGGGCTGGGTATCCTCGCCAGCGTCGGCCTCGTCGCCGGTAAGCCCTTCAAGCCCGATGCGGAACGCCGTGCCCTGCTGAACGCCGCGGCGAAGACGGGGTACGACATGAGCCGCACCATCGGCTTCCTGCCGGGTCTCGATGGCGTGAATTATCACGTCTGGAAGGACCGCCAGTGGATCAACCCGGTCAACAACATGTCGGAGCCGGGTGCCGAAAAGTCTCTTGATCTCGACTTTCGCAATAAGGCCAAAGGCTACTATGCCTTCGAACCGCGCTTCTGGTTCTTCACCAACTACTATTCGATCAGCCCCGGCATGGTATCCCAGATTCCGGGACGCGGCGCGGCCTACGCTATCGCTTTCAATGATGCCATGGGCAAACCGCTGATCGGCAAGGACACCTACAAGCTCACCCTGCCGGCCGATATCCCGGCAGAGATGTTCTGGTCCGTGACGCTGTACGAGGCGGCGAATGCGTCGGGGCTCGCCACCGAGCAGCGGCGCTTCCCCTCACTGGGCTCGCGCGACAAGCCGGTGCAGAACGCGGACGGCTCGACAGACCTCTACGTCGGCCCGAGGGCTCCGGAAGGCAAGGAGGCGAACTGGCTGCCGACGGCGCCGGAGCGCGGCTTCTTCGCCATACTGCGCCTCTATGGACCGACGGAGGCCGCCATCAACTACAGCTGGACGCCGGGCGACTTCGAGAAGCTTCCGTGAGTCATATGCTCTGGCATCCGCCCAGGTGCTCACGCTGGAACGGCCGGCTCGGTGAGCCGGCCGAGGTGCCACCTCATGCCGCTGAAATCGCTTACGCCCCGCGAGGTATCGCGTTGCGCCCTTACCGGTCTTCTGGTGCTGACCATGGCCCGCCGGACGGCCTCTTCTCGCTCAACATCCGCCCTGTCGAGTCAAGACAAGGCTGTTCAATGTCCCTCGCTTGCCCCCTGTCATTCCCTGTGTGGCGGCACCCTAGCGGAGAGCGAGCCTTCGAAACTTCCGCGTTGGGTCAGTTTCGGCCGGACATTGATCGGCGATATGTCCGCTTCTCGTTTGAAGTCCCCATTAGCTGATAGTCCGGTACCGGCCCCAGACCGGCCATTCGTCGTGGTCGCAGCGAGCTTCTGCTTCTGGCTCGGCACAGCAAAGAGCCAGCCTATGCCTGGATCGCGTGAGTGGCGTGAGCCGAATTGGCGCTATGGCTTCGAAGCGGTTCCCGGCAGATTCAGGTGGTAGCGCGTGTAGCGGCGCTCACCGGTTCGCATCAGGGCGCCTTTCGCGACCAAATCGTGGAGGTCACGCGTGGCGGTCGGACGCGAGGTGCCGGTGATCGCGATGTAATTCTCTGCACTCAGGCCACCCGTGAATCCGCCCGGGCCTTCACGAAATAGCCGGGTGATCACCTTCTCCTGGCGTTCGTTCATCTTGTCGCGGAAACGATCGTAGAAGTGCGTCTTAGCGATATGGAAGGCGACGCGGCCCAGCGTCGTCTGCTGAGCCGCGATGATCGTTTCGGCGAAGTAGATCAACCAGCCGGTGATCTCGAGCGTCCGCTGATAGACCTCCAGCTGTTCATAATAGGCCTTGCGGTGCTGCTCGATGGTATGGGCGAGTGCGATCAGCGTCGGTTGTCCGATGTTCTGCGCGAGGGACTTTTCCGCGACGGCGCGACCGATCCGACCGTTGCCATCCTCGAAGGGGTGGATGCTCTCGAAATAGAGATGTCCCATCCCGGCACGAGTGAGGGCGGGTAGCGGCGTGCTGCCGTTCGGTGCCGAGCCGTTGAACCAAGTGAGATAGGCCGTCATCTCCTTGGGGACCTGGGACGAAGGCGGCGCCTCGAAATGCACTGTCGGTCGATCGTAGCGGCCGGATACGATCTGCATCGCGGCTTCATGACGACGGTAGCCGCCGATCGTCTCCAGATGCCGGCTATCCGCCATGAGCATGCGGTGCCAGCGGAACAGGGTATCGTCGTCCAGCGGATCCGCCCAACTCCGGTATAGATCAGCCATCATCTCCGCGATGCCGCGTTCCCTCGGCTTCACGGTGCGATCGTCGGTGTCGAGGCCGAATTGCCGGCGCAGGGAAGATTGCACGCTCAGGCGATCCAGGGCCTCACCCTCGATCGCGCTGGTCTTGACCGCCTCTTCGCTGAGGAGCTCGATCCGCAGCAGGTCGCGGTCATCGTCGCCCACGTGGCGGACCGCGCCGATCACCTCTCCGGAGAGCAGCAGGAAGTGCCGCTCCAGCGGTTCAAGGGCGGCCGGATCATATGTCAAATGCGGCCAATGAGGCTGCGTCCAATTCCATGCCATGAGCGATAGAGTCCCTCTCTATAGCTCGCATATTAGCAAATATCTGATTTATAGAAAGCCGTCCTATGGCTCACGCGACCCACGGGGCCGAAGTGCATTGTGGAACGAAGGGGGCGACTTTCTCCTCCTTGGCGCCGAAAACGCAATAGGATGGCACGGATCGGGCAGCATTTCTCGACAACGGAGATCGTTCGCGAAAGCCCTTCAAGTCATTGATCCACTGATCGATTAAGCGAATTGCGATAGTGGCCTGCGATCTGACCGGAGCGTGGACGAACGTGCGGTTGCGCTCGATTGGATCGACCCACAACGTCCGGCTGCGAACACCTTGCCAATGTCTGTATCTGGCGGATGGCCCCTTTCTCACGTTTTATAAGCGCCGCTGTCCTCAGAAACCTCATGCGCCAGCCTCGGCCCCTTCGCGAGCCGGCGCCCCAGCGCCGCGACGAACGCCTCATATCGCTCCCCCGCCTTGGCTCGGGCTGCCTGGGCCGCCGGCTCCGGCAATGCCGGCGTGGTGGCCAGCCAGAACCGCACGAACACTGCCAGCGTCTCGACCGAGATGCCGAGGTCCCGCTCCAGCCGGGCCATCCGTCGGTCCAACTGATCGAGGCGCTTGGCGATTGCAGCTTCCCGCTGCTCCGCGGCGTCCGGCGACAGGAAGGACGCGATGGCTGCCTCGGCGATCAGGGACTGAGGCTGGCCGCGCCGCGCGGCATAGTCGGCCAGCAGCCCCATCGTCGCGGGATCCAGATAGACCGAGATCTGAGCCTTCTTCTTGCGTGGGGTCATCGCTATCACAGCTCCATGCCATCATTGGGATCGAGCGAGACCTGACGCGCGACGCCCTGCATGACGCCCGTCATGCGACTGGTCCGGGCCACGTCGTCTTCAGTCTCATCGACCAGATCGATCTCGAACTCGTTCCGCACTTGCTGCGACGTCTCCACCGTCTCTACTCGTGCAAGCTCCGGCTGGCGCCGTTGCTCCGAGCCGGTTGTGTCCTCATCGTCACTTTCCTCGACCATCAGGCTCAGTTGCGATGGCGCGGGCAACGGAAGTACCGTCCAGTCGTCGGTCTGGCGATCGCAAGGAGCCGAGAGCTCCGGCGGATGCAGTACCCGCTCCCTGAACCGCTCATCCTCATAGTAGCGCGCCTTCTTCGCCCGGATCGGCGGCGTGCCGGCCACCATGACGATCTCGTCGGCGGGCGGAAGCTGCATCACTTCGCCCGGCGTCAGAAGCGGACGGGCTGTCTCCGAGCGGGAGACCATGAGGTGACCAAGCCAGGGGGAGAGTCGGTGGCCAGCATAGTTCTTCATGGCCTTCATTTCGGTGGCAGTGCCGAGGGCATCGGAGACGCGCTTGGCGGTGCGCTCGTCATTGGTGGCGAAGCTCACCCGCACATGGCAGTTGTCGAGGATGGAGTTGTTCGGCCCGTAGGCCTTCTCGATCTGGTTCAGAGATTGGGCGATGAGGAAGCTCTTCAGCCCGTAGCCCGCCATGAAGGCGAGCGCGCTCTCGAAGAAGTCGAGCCGCCCGAGCGCGGGGAACTCGTCCAGCATCAGGAGAAGCCGGTGGCGACCGGCCTTCGCCTGCAGGTCCTCAGTGAGGCGGCGACCAACCTGGTTCAGGATCAGCCGAATAAGCGGCTTGGTCCGGTTGATGTCAGACGGCGGCACGACGAGGTAGAGTGTGGTCGGCCGGGCACCTGCCACAAGGTCGGTGATACGCCAGTCGCAGCATCGGGTCACCTCCGCGACCACGGGATCACGATAAAGCCCGAGGAAGGACATGGCGGTGGAGAGCACGCCGGACCGCTCGTTCTCGGACTTGTTGAGCAGCTCGCGGGCGGCGCTGGCGATCACCGGATGGGGACCCGCCTCCCCGAGGTGCGCCGTCGTCATCATGGCCGCGAGCGTCGTCTCGATGGGCCGCCGGGGATCGGAGAGGAAGGCGGCGACACCGGCCAGGGTCTTGTCCCGCTCGGCATAGAGCACATGGAGGATGGCGCCCACGAGGAGGGCGTGGCTGGTCTTCTCCCAGTGGTTGCGCTTTTCCAGGGAGCCTTCCGGGTCCACCAGGATGTCGGCAATGTTCTGGACGTCCCGCACCTCCCATTCCCCGCGGCGGACCTCCAGCAGGGGATTGTAGGCGGAGGACCGCACATTGGTGGGGTCGAACAGCAACACCCGCCCGTGCCGCGCCCGGAAGCCTGCGGTGAGCTGCCAGTTCTCGCCCTTGATGTCGTGGACGATGGCCGAGCCGGGCCAGGTGAGCAGCGAGGGTACGACGAGGCCGACGCCCTTGCCCGACCGGGTCGGTGCGAAGCACAAAACGTGCTCCGGTCCGTCATGGCGCAGATAGTCCCGACCATGGCGCCCCAGCACCACGCCATCGGGCCCGAGCAGTCCGGCTGACCGGATCTCGTCCGGCTCGGCCCAGCGGGCGGAGCCATAGGTCTCGACGCGCTTCGCTTCCCGCGCCCGCCACACCGAAAGCCCGATGGCGGCGGCGATGGACAGGAACCCACCCGAGGCGGCGATGATCGCCCCCTCAACGAAGATGGCCGGCGCATAGGCGTCGTAAAAATACCACCACCAGAAGAAAGCGGGCGGAGGGTAGACGGCCCAGGGCCCCATCAGGAACCAGGGCGGTCCCAGTTGGTCCTGGAAGCCCAGCCGCCAGGCCACGACCTGCGTGGCGCCCCAGGTGGTGGCGAGCACGATGGCGAGGACAAGGAGGATCTGGCCCCAAAGGATCTTGGTCGCGGACATGCGGTGCTCCAGTGATTAGCAAGTTAGAGGCCGAGGCCGCGCTTGCGGCCGAAGGACCAGTCGATGCCGCCGTCTGAGCGGGCGACGCCGGAGATGTGCTTGCCGAGCTGCTTCTCGAGGGACGGCGTCCAGGGCACGAGCTGGAAGCCGAGGCCGTCGTCGATCATGGCGAAGCGGCCAGAGGCGAGCGCGAAGCGCTGGCGATAGGTGCCGGAGACATAGTGTCCCGATCCTGATCGGTTGAAAGGCTGCCCCGTCTCCCCGGAGAGCTTCTCGCCCAGCGCGTCCACTTCCCGCCGGCGCAAAGTCTCGATCAGGTCCCGGGCGAAGGTGACACGCTGGCCGTGGCGCTCGGCCAACCCCTCCCGGACCAGATGGTCGGCGCGGCGTTCCATAGCCTCACGCACCTCGGCGCCGAAGCCGCCTTCGGAGAGCGATGCCGGCGCGCGGCTGAGCGCCTGCCGGTCGAGCCAGGTGGCGCCCGAAGCCGTGACCTGGCGTTCGATGTCAAGGTCGGAGCGGACGGCCAGCGCGACCCGCTGCTGGCCGCGCCCGTCCTCGAACCGCCGAAGCTCCACGATGGCGCCGGGCGCGCCGTCGCCTGCCGCATCGAGGTCGGGCAGCCGGATGTGGTGGGTACGCCCATCCACGCCGTCGACGACGGCATAGGCCGTGCCCTTCAACTCATCATCGAGGCCGCGATCGACGAGACGGCCGATGACGGGAGCATCCAGGCTCTCGCCGGCAAGCACATAGCTTGCGGGGCCCCGCTCGATCCCCTGGGCGGTGAGAGCCCGGTGTATCCGCTTGATGATGTCGCCGCGGTCGTCAAGAGCGCGCAGTGTCGCCTCAGCCTTCTCGTCGATGACCCATTGGCCGGGGCCGATCTCGTCCGCGAGGCCGAGGGTCTCGAGCTTGCGCAGCCGGCCCACCTTCATCGGCAGGAAAGCGTCCGGCCCGCCATCGGCGTCGCGCGCCACGTCGATGATGCCGGCCTCGCGCTGGTCCCGGAGCAATTGGCGGTCGAGCTGGGTCCAGCCCTCCGCCTCCACCTGCCGCTCGACGGCGCGGTGGATGTCGAGGTCGGTGCGCGGCCCCAGCTCCTGGGTGACGAGAGCCTGCGCACGGGCGCGCATGCCCTCCTTGATGTAGTCACGGGAGATGACGAGGTCCTGGCCGTCATCGGTCCGGCCCCGCACCAATATGTGGAGGTGGGGATTATCCGTGTTCCAGTGGTCGACCCCGACCCAATCCAGCTTCGTGCCGAGGTCCTTCTCCATCCGCCCCACGAGGTCGTCGGCGAAGGACCGGAGGTCGGCCATGTCCGCCGCATCCTCGGGAGACACGATGAAGCGGAAGTGGTGCCGATCGTCGGCGCATCGCTCGGCGAAGGCGCGGCCGTCCCCCTCCTCGGTGCCCGGCCCGAACAGGCGCGCCTTCTCCCCGTCCCGGGTCACGCCCTCCCGGCGCAGGTAGCTGAGGTGCGCGGTCAGCGGTGCTGCCCGCGCCGTGTGCCGAACCACGCGGGTCTTGATGACGACGACGCGTGAGCGCCCAGTGAGCAGGCGATTGGCGACGATGCTCGCCGCCCTGCCCCGGCCGAATCGCGAGCGGGCACCGGAGGAGATGCGGCCGGATCGAGACACGTGCCCGCCGGCCTTCTGGGCCGCCGCGAGGGCCTGGGCGATGAAGGGGCGGGCGCGCTGGGCGCGGGTCGAGCGGATACGACCCGGTCGGACGCGGAATTCCCGGTCATCGGCCATGGCGCGCCCCTGTAGGGTGCGAAAAGGCAAACAGGACCAAGGGCTTGAGTGTTCTGCGCACATTGCCAAGCAGCGGCGCAAGGTGCGTTTGGCTGAAAATTCCCGCGCAAAAACAACCGCCCGACCGCAGCGCACCCTGCGCCCTTTTATCTCGCCCTCCTAATCGGTCGTATTTCCACTGCTCTTGCGGACATCGTCGTTCATCCTTCCCGATGCGAGAATATACTATGCTGTTCGCCACGGCACGCCTCCGCTCGCGGGCTTCGAGTTCCGATGCGCCTTGCACTCCTCCGCGCTCTGCGACGGGGTGTTCCGGCTGCACGTCGGCAGCGCTCGAACCGTCGCGGCGCACTTTTCCATCGGATTGACGGAGCATCGTCACAGGCAATCGAGCGCGGTCCGGCCGTCTTCCGATCGGCACAGCCGCAGGCAAGATAACGTGCGTTCCGTCGGTCCTGGTCTGCATCGGTCCTCATCCGCCGAGGGCGGATCTCCATGTTCAGAATGGCGTCCGTCAGTTGCGGGCGCGCTGCATGTCTCGTGTCAGCAAGTTGCTCATCGGTGGGCTCCCAGGAGCTTGCGATCCTTGGTGTGCGCCCGCTGCGCGGCGTCGGCAGTGCTCGCTGCCGGATCGCCGAGATAGAAGGTGCCGTCGCTCCACATGGCGTGCATGATGACGGCCAGTTTGCGGGCCACGGCGACGCACGCCTTGCGATGGCAGGAGCGCTTGGCGATCTCCTGGCCCCAGGCCTTCACCTTGTCCTTGCCCTTGAAGCGGGTCAGCAGTCCCGATGCCGCCTCGTAGAGCGCGCGGCGCACATCAGAGTCCCCAGCCTTTGAGATACGCCCCTGCACGTCGATCGATGTGCCCGACTGCCATCGCCTGGACGTCAGCCCGAAATAGGCGGCAACGTCGCGCGAGCGGCGGAAGCGGGACGGGTCGTCGATCGCCGTCATGAAGCTGAGCGCCGTCACCGGCCCGACGCCTGGGATCGCCATGAAGCGCCGGCACAGCTCGCTTTGCGCCACCAGCTTCACGACGAGATCGTGCAGCCGGCAATACTCCTTCCACAGCGCGGCGCGCGCCGACAGCATGGCGTCCATGAGCTCGCAGGACAGCGGATCGTCGGCCACCGCCTCCCGCACCGCCTGGTCGAACTTGCCGCGCGAGGTGCCACCGAGCTTGATCCCGAAGCTCTTCAGCGAGTGGCGGATGGCGTTCTCGAGATCGAGGAACTTGCGCTTCAGGTTGCGTCGATGCGTCAGCAGCAGGCGCATCCGGTAGCAGCTTTCCGTCTTCACGTGCGCCTGGCGGAACCAGCCTGTGCGCATGATGTGGGCGATCCCGAGGGCGTCCGCTGCGTCGGTCTTGTTGCGCTGGGCCGACATCGCGGCCCGCACATGCTGCGTCTCCAGGCAGATCGCCGGCAGGCCGAGCTTCTTGAGCTCGGGATGGAGCCAGGGCGACAGCGAGCCGGCCTCGTGGCCGACACGCTTCAATCGCCCAACGAAGGGCTTCAGCACCGCCAGCAACGCCTCCGGCTCGGTCGCCACCTTCACCGTCAGATGTACTTCACCGCGATCATCGACGACGCACACCGCCGTCTCCTCGATGGCCACGTCCAGCCCGCAAAAGAAGTCCATCACCCGCCTCCTGCGTTGCGTAACGCGGGAGATTTTACCGGGCGGCGAAGCTGTTGGTGGCGCGCTCTTCGGCGGGGAACCGTCCTGCCGATTACGGGCGGCAATCGATCGGTTGTTTCCTGCGTCTCCCCTCCGGACCTGCGACCGACCACGAGAGAGCCCGACAGGGTGCGAATACGCCCGATCGTCGTCATGGCGTGCCTCCCGTGCCGCCGCGAGCGACGAACAGCCCATCAGACTGCGGAACGATGGCTGAGACATCGCGCACGTCAGGCACCGGCTGTGCACGATCGGGTGACACCGGATCGGCAGCCGGCACCCGGATCGGCGGCACGGCGAAGATCGAAGACCGGGCCCAGGATGCCGCTTCGACCGCCGGAGGAGCGGACAGCTTCCGCGCGTCGTGCTCGGTTTCACGGTGCGCGATGTCCGACGCCAGCTTGTCGACATAGGCGCGCGTCTCCACCGGCAGGGGTCGCTCCTTCCGAGCTGCATCATAGCGTCCTGCCCCGGCATTGTAGGCGGCGAGGAAGCCGGGGTTGCCGTAGCGGTCGAACAGCTCCCGCAGATGAGCCGCACCGGCCATTATGTTGTCGTACGGGTCATAGGGATCGTCGCCGAGGCCGTAATGAATGCGCAGTTCGGCCCAGGTCTCGGGCATGATCTGCATCAGCCCCATGGCGCCCTTCGGCGATGTCGCGCGCGCAGCGCCATCGCTTTCCGCGCGCATCACGCTTCGGATCCAGACGGAGGGAATGTCGAAGCGCTCCGCCGCTTCCGCGATGAGATCCGCGTAGGGTTCGCTCGGTACCGGCAGCTTGTGTGTTGCCGAAGCCTCTGCCGACAGGGCAGCACTCGCCCAGCCGAAAGGCATTCCGGAAAGGAGAATAAAGACGATCGCGCCGCGGTGGGCGCGCGCTCTTTTTGATTTGTCCGTCGGGGGACGGACACGCAGGAACAAATCCGCCTGCAGCATGATGGCCTCTCGAAGCTGATGGTGGTTTTGCTCGGCCGCGCTCAGCGCGTCGGTGCGCGCCAGACGAAGTGTCCGTCTCCGGCCTCATCGGTGTAGAGCGGCACAGCGTGGCCGATCACGGTGCTGGCCGGCAGCGGCCCGAAGTAGCGTCCGTCGAGGCTGTCGGGCACGTTGAAATTCATGAGGAAGAGCTCGCCTGCGGCGATGCGCCGGCAGCCGCGCCAGACTGGTAGGGGTCGTCCCATGCGGTCGCGCTCCACCGCTTCGCCATAGGCGACGCCATCGACCGTGATGGTGCGGTTTGTGCGGCAGACCTCCTGGCCGGGAAGCGCCGCCACGCGCTTCATCAGCGGCACACCAGCCCCCACATAGCCGCGCGCCACCAGGAAGCGGTCGAGTGCCGCCGGGGGCGTAATGGCGAGGAGATCCGTGACCTCGAGCCTGCGCGCCGGCTCGATGGCATAGAGCCCGATGGGTGCGCTGGCGGAGACGTTCCACACCAGCTTCAGCGGTGTCGGAACGAAGGAGGCCGCCGCGACCCCCATCACGGAGAAATACGTCACCATCACAGTGCCGAAGCGGGTCATTGTTCGCACTCCCGCCGCTTGAGCCAGGCCTGATGGCGCTCGACCGTGTAGGTTCGGAGCGCGTGGCCGGCCGCCACGCGATTGTGGACATGCCGCCAGTGATCCGGGGCCACGTCGGCCCCATGGATGCCGAGGGCATCGACGGCATCCATGTGCTGGAGCACCTTCTCGACCTTCAGCCAGCCATCGGCGCGCAACAGGATCTCCCCGCCGGGGCGCACGAAGGGCAGCGTCTGATAGGCCTCGCCCGGCGCCACGGCCCGCACGATGTCGATGCGCGACACCACGGTGCCGAAGTCGTTCGCCGCCCATCGGACGAACGCGAAGATGGCGCCTGGAGCGAAGGAAACGATGCGGCGGCTGCGGTCGAGGGTCTGCGCATGGACCGGCCGGCCGAAGCGGATCCAGTTCTCGATCCGTTTCTCGATCCAGGTCAGCTCCACATGGGTGAGCGGATCTGCGGTCGGCGCGGCCGGTGACGGAGCGACCTGCTTCGCAATGGAGGGTGACACCGACGAACTGATCATGACGCCTCTCCTGAGGTGGGAGGAAATTCACGGGTGAGGAGCTCGCGGAGCATGTCCGCGACGGTCTGGCCGCGTCCGAAGGCGGCGATCTTGATGCGCCCGCGCAGGTCGGCCGTGATGTCGATGGTGAGCCGCGCGGTGAAGGCTTCGGCTGATCCATGGCCAACCGGCCTCGTGTCGGCCGCCTTGATCCAGTGCTCTGGATCGGCCGGACGCGCGGCAAAGCCCTTGCGTGTTCGTTGCCGGGTCATGGCGTAGATCTCGAACCGGCGAGGCCGGCGATCTCGGCGGAGAGCGCAATGATCTCCCGCGCTGCTGGCCCACCCTCGTCGAACTCGCCGACGAGCCGTCCGGACTGGGCGGACATGGCGAAGGCGACGCGCTGGCCGACAGTGCTCGCGAGCACGGGCGGATCGTGATCCGCCAGCGTCTCGGCGGTCTCGCGGGCGAGCACGGTGCGGGCGCCGCATCGATTCAGCACGAAGCGCGCGACAAGCTCTGGTCGATAGATGCGCGCCTCGTTCAGGAGGGCGAGCATCTCCGCGGACGCCCATCCATCGAGCGGTGATGGCTGAACCGGGATCAGGACCAGATCGGCGGCGAGCAAGGCTGAGCGCATCAGGCCGGCGACGCGGGGCGGTCCGTCGATGACGACCATGTCGGCATCGCGTGCCAGCTCGGGTGCTTCCCGGTGCAGCGTATCGCGGGCGAGGCCGACGACGCCGAACAGGCGCGGAAGACCCTCGCGGCTGCGCTGCTGCGACCAGTCCAGGGCCGAGCCCTGCGGGTCCGCGTCAATGAGCGTGACACGTTGGCCGCGGCTCGCCCACGCGCCGGCGAGATGAAGGGCGAGCGTCGTCTTGCCGACGCCGCCCTTCTGGTTGAGCAGCGCGACGATCATCGGGATGCTCCCGATGTGTCGGCAGGCATCGTTTCGCCTGCTGTCAAAGGATCGGGAGCGTGAAATCCGTCTTTACGGAAAGACGGAAGACCATCATCTTGAGAAGTGTACGGGAGATGGCAGTTATCCACATCGCCTGCGCGCCTTTTAAGGTTAGACTCTATGTTAGATTCTAAGTTAGGGGCGCAATTTTCATTTTCATCACCTGGGCTTGAGACCTGTTTCGGTTCCCGATGGCACGGGAGGCCCGTTCCCGATGGCACGCCAGTCCGGGTTCCGGATGGCACGAAGGCTTTCACAGCTTTTCCACAGGACGCCGACGGCTCGAAGGTGAGAAGCACCCGCCCGCCAATCTCCACCTCCGTGAACAGGGTGTAGCCCGGCAACGGCTGACGGCGGACGATGTCGCGCAGTTCGAAGGCGAAGCGCTTGAAGGGCGAGAGGCTGCCGGATTTAAGGTGGAGGTGGCGGAAATCGAAGCGCCAGCCCCGGCGCTGCCGCCCGCCATGCTTGCGCACAATCCGGTAGAGCCAGCGCTCCAGCCCGCCCGTGAGGTCGAAATACGCCCGGTCGATGGTGAGGACGAGCGCGTCCTCGACGATGGCGCAATAGAACCAGTCGGGGACGATGAGCTCGATCCCGGCGGGCTTGCCATCCCGGTCCGTGCGCTCCTTCCATTCATTGATCCAGGAGAAGCGGTGGCGCCGGCCCTCCGTTCTCTGGCGGATGGATGTGGAGACCGTGGTGGACTGCAGGCGGTCCAGGGCGGCCTTCAGGCGCTGATAGTCCCTGAGCGAGGTGCCCCGGCCCACGAACCGGAGGATCTCATAGGGCGTTGCCGCCATGAAGCGGGAGGTGCGCAGTCCCGCATCACGGGCCTCGACGATCTGGCTGGCCGCCCAGATCAGGATATCCGCATCCCAGATGGTGGCCATGCCATGGTCGGGCACCGCCTCGACCCGGATCGCGATGTCGCCGGAGATAAAATCGATGGGGGCGACACGGTGGGTTTTGGCGAGGGAGAAGAAGGGATAGGCCATGAGATCCTGCGCATCGCGGGGCGCGAATGCGCCAGGGAGCGCGCGGAACAGCTCAAGCTGTCTGCCGGGTTGCGGAGAGCGGTGCTGTGCTGCCATGATGAAATGGCCGCTCAGCGCGCGGGGCTGCCCGGCAGGACGCCAGGCATGGAATGACGCTTGGCCGGCAGGATGGAGCCGCGCGGATCGGAGGTGGAGGTGACGGCGCCTCGGGCCACCCAGGCCTGCAAATCCTCGACGGAATAGACGACCCGTCCGCCGAGCTTGCGATAGGCGGGACCAGTTCCGTAGGTGCGGTGCTTCTCGAGCGTTCGGGGCGAGAGGCTGAGGAAGACCGCGGCTTCCTTGGTGCGCAGATAGCGCGGCGGCAGCGGGACAGCATCGGGGCGCATGGATCGAACCTCCGTGGGCGCTATCGGGCCACTGATCATCAGCGGCGGATGGCGATCACGGTGGCGAAGGGCGGCCGTCGTGGGGGATGGGGAAGTTGAGGGGCGTAAAATGCCCACCCCGAACGTCTCGGCGATGCGGTTATGGTCGCCGGCGATGACGCAGAAGCTTGAGATAGCCGCCGGCGATCAGCGCTCGGCCACCCTTGACGAGACCGATGACGCGATCCCGCAGCGACGAGGTCTTCCAAGGCTCGGCGGCGATGCGCCTCTGGCCATAGAGCGCGAATGCGATGTCGCGATAGCTGGCGCCGTCAGCGCGGCCGTCGGCTGCCAGCATCATGGCGCGCAGGCGCCGCCGCTGCTGTGTGGTCATCCGCGTGTCGGGGAGCGCCGGGCGACCTTCGATGGTGCGCCAAAAGCGGGATAAAGCTTCCACGCGGCCCACGATATCGGTGTCCAACGGAATGATTGCAGCGATAGGCGCGTCAGGATCAGAACCCGGCAAGGAAAGGAGTTGGGACGAACGCGCGGCAAAGCCAAGGATGGCAAGCTTCCCCTCAGGGCTACTTTGCACCACGGAAGCGCTGTCGAGGACGTTCATGCGTGCGCCGGCCAAGAAATCCGGAGATGGACCAAGAAGCACGACGGCCGGGTCGACGATGGGGGACCACAAAACGGTCTGCTCGACGGCGCTCATGGAAGGGCGTGCTGCGAAATCGCAGCCCCCATCGCTGCTCCACCTCCCGGGGGAGCGGCTCGGCGTCGGCGCCGGTGGTCACGATGGACTGGTAATGACCTTGATAGGCTTCGTCCCGGCGCAGGCATTCCCAGGCGAGGCCTTCGACCGACAGGTCGTCGAAGTAATCGTAGCTGGCGTTATCCCGCCAGCGCGATGTGTCCGGCTTCATTCACTCGTCTCCGCATCAGAGGCGTGCGCATTGAGCAAAGACAATCGGGGATTGAGAGGGGCGTGAGAAGCCGGCTAAAAGGCATCGCGTGATGCGCTTGCGGCATCACCCCTGTCGACTCAGGCGGGGCGGCGGAGAAGGTCTTTATAGCCGCCGGCGGCCATCCAACGGGCGCGGGCAAGATGGCTGTCATGGACATGACGGGCGCGTTCGGGCTCTCGAGCCGCGTCGATGCCGAACAGCACCGCGGCGATCTCCTCCCAGCCGGCGCCATCCGCCGTTGCATCAAGCAGGCGGGCATAGAGCCTGATGTGCGCCCGGTCATAGTCCGTCAGTTCGGGACCCGTCGGTGCAGTGTCCTCGAACGCCGCAGTCACCATGTCTGCCTGCCACTTCTCTCAAGATCGGGTTCTTCCCTAAATCCTACACGACTTCCAATGACACCACTGCCACGGTCGCGTTTGTAGAGAATACTCCGTGGTGAAATACTCATCAAGGCGATGCTCTCTCGACCATGGAGATCCGAGAGGTGTTCGCCCGGAATTTGAAGGCTGCGAGGCTCGCCAAAGGCCTGTCGCAGGAAGAGCTCGCCCATCGCGCCGGGATCGACCGCACCTATATCAGCTCGTTGGAGCGCAGCGTCTACAACGCCAGCATCGATGTCGTAGATCGCTTGGCCTGCGCCCTTGAGCTCGACGCCGCCGCCTTGCTGAAGAGACCCGCCGCGGACGTGCCGAGCGGACCCGAAAACACGGTCGAGTGAAGCGCGGGACCGGCTGGCAACTGCTGACTTCGAAGTGAGAGCCCCGGCCGGAGCCGGCCGGGGCCTTGAGCGCCTCACTCGCCGCGTCGCCCGCTGGGGCGGGACCAGATCAGCGAGAAGGTGTCGGCATCCTCGTCGTCGAAGAGGTTGGCGTAGATGGGGGCGTTGAAGCTCGGATCGTCGAGCTTGAGGCCCAGATAGTCGCGGCCCTCGCTGGAGCGCTTGGACCAAGCGGCGCCGATCTCGATCCGGCCCACCAGGACCCGGTGGCTGGGGGCGTTCTCGCCATTGGCGCGCAGGTCGGGGACGATGCGCACGCCTTTGGCCTGGACGCTGAGGGTGACGATCTCGCCGGTGAATTCGTTCGTGCCGGTCTTCTTGAAAGTACCGATGGTGGCCATTGTCGATCTCCGTCTTCCGTTTCCGAGCCCGCCCCGTTGCGGCCTCGATGGCGATCGAAGGGCCGAAGGCGACTGCCGCCGCACCCCGGCCGGGGCTTGATGGCCAAGGAGGACTTTCTTGTCGCGCGAGGAATGGGCGGAACGCCCAGGGGAAGAAAGCCCGACGCCGCCATTGCGGCAGAGGCGGTCGAGGCGCAGCCGGCCTTCGGCCAGATCAGGCCATGGAAGAGGCCAGCTGGTGCGCGCGATCAACGGTTGGAGATAAGGAGATGATGGTGATTTCTCACGGGCCCTGCACGAAGGCGGCCCAACCTTCACCGGTGTTGACCTCTTCATTTTCCGGCCATTGCGTGTGCGTCGAACTGACAGGACCAACGGGTGGAACGCTTTCCTCACCGGCCATGCGAGGATTCGCGCGCAACCGCGCGAAGCTTGTCACCAAGCCCTGCCATGCTCGCACAATCGGGGCCTCGTGACTCGATCCTCTCACGGTCGCCATCGCATCCTCGACGACATGGGAAATGTCGCCCCGCTGATTTGCTCTTGCCTGATCGGGTCGTGTCGATCCGAGCCCCGCGTCAGGGGCTGGACAGAGCGTATGGCGAGGCTGCACTGGCCAGCCTGATGTCCCCATGAGGCAAGGATCGAAGGCCGAGATCGTGTGCGCCGCGGGTCAGTTCAAACGCCGCGCTCCCGAGATGAATGAGATGGTGGGTATGGATCGTTATGTCGTCATTTCGGGTTGCTCCGGCGGGGGCAAGTCGACACTGATCGCCGAGCTTGCACGCCGTGGCTTTGCCGCGGTCGAGGAGCCAGGGCGGCGCATTGTCGCCGAGCAGATCCGCAGCGGCGGATCGGATCTGCCTTGGGTGGATCTGGCCGCTTTTGCGCGACGTGCGATCGCCATGGCGCTGGACGACAGGTCCACGGCTTTTGCCCAGAGCGGATGGGTCTTTTTTGACCGCGGGCTTGTCGATGCGGCCGTTGCGCTTGAATACGCAACCGGGGAGCCCATTTCCGAGACGCTCTGCAATGCCCATCGCTACAATCGCACTGTCTTTATGACACCCCCATGGCCAGAGATCTTCAGCGGCGATGACGCGCGCCAGCACGATTTGTCGGCGGCGATTGCCGAATATGAGCGCCTGATCGCGGCCTATCCGAAGCTCGGCTATGAGGTGACGATCCTGCCCAGGGTATCGGTTGCGGACCGCGCTGATTTCATCATCGGCCAGTTGGAAGCCCTGAACCAAGTAGATTGAGGCGTCTCGTTTCACTCCTGTTAGGACCCGAAGGGGTCGATCTCACGGATGATCTGGGAGGCGTCGCCGTCGAACTCGTCGGCAGGCACGACGGACAGGGTGCCGTCGCGCGCACGGAAGATCACGATGACGACCATCAAGGTCTTGGCGAGGCTGAGGGCGAAGGCCTGTGCATCGGTGGACGACATGGGGTCCGGCTCCTGCTCGAAGCGGAGGACCATCCCCCGCTGACAGGCGCCCGATGGGTCCGGCCGCGGGCCGCAATCACCGTGGCGGCAAAGCGGGAGTGGCGGCACGCTGTGCGTAGCCGACCCCTTGCGGGTTGATAGCACCAGGCCCTCGGCCGGCACCAAAGGATCTGCGCAGGAAAGCGGGGGTGGTCTCTTGCTCGAAGAGCACCGGGTGCAGCCATTTGCCTGCATGGTCAGGCTCGGGAAGGCGCGTTGAGCTCCACCCGTGATGAGTGCTGGTCCCGCTCGCCTGTCCGCGGAAAATCGATGATGGGAACCGCAATCTCGTGAAAAGCGGCGACGCACCGTGAAATCCGATTCCGAAGGTGGAGGAAGGCAGCGCTCATGCGCCACCCGCCCCGAAGCGATAGACCGGGATGCCGAGCTTGCGGGCCTTGTCGGCGAGATTGTCCTGGATGCCGGTGCCGGGGAAGATGATGACCCCGATGGGCATGACCGAGAGCATCTGGTCGTTGCGCTTGAAGGGGGCGGCCTTAGCGTGCCGTGTCCAGTCGGGCTTGAAGGCGACCTGCGGCACCTTTCGCGCATCGGCCCAGCAGGCGGCGATCCGCTCGGTACCTTTGGCCGAACCGCCGTGCAGCAGCACCATGTCCGGGTGCTTGGCGTGGATCTGGTCGAGCTTGGTCCAGATGAGCCTGTGGTCCACCGTGTCGCCGCCGGAGAAGGCGATCTTCGGACCTGCGGGCATCAGCACCTCGGTCTGCGCCCGCCTGCGGGCGGCGAGGAAGTCGCGGCTGTCGATAAGAGCTGAGGTCAGGTGCCGATGGTTCACTAGGGATCCGGCGCGTGGGCGCCAGGCTGAGCCGGTGTGCCGCTCGAAGGCATCGGCGGCTTCATCCCGCATCAGCTCGAAGGCATCGCGGCGCTCCATGAGGCTCTGCCCCTCGACGATCAGACGTTCCAGTTCCACCGAGCGCACCTCGCTGCCGTCCTGCTCCTGCTGGCTACGGCGCTGGCCCTGCTCATTGTCGTCGAGGGTACCGGAGATGCGGCCGGCGGCACGGTGGAAGAGATGGACGGTCGACCAAAGGAGGTCGGGAAGGTCGGGCTCCAGGCGGGTGTCCTGCAGTGTCGCGATCAGCGCATCGAAGATATCGGCGATTGCGCCGGTGATACGGTCAGTTTCGGGAAGCGGCCGGGAATCGGGCTCGTCCCCGAAGGGACGGTAGCCGTAGAGCTGAAGTTCCTGCAGCAGGTGATCAGTGGGAGAAGAGGCGTGGGGTTCGTCGTGCTCGGTGCTCATGGGAGGCTCCGTCGATTGGACCGCAGCCTTGCGGCCTTCATGGCGACGAAGCCGGCGGGCGGGACGGACCTGCACCCCGCGGGAAACGCGGGGCCGGAGCGGCAGCGGAGGATGGCGGAGGCCGGCGATTTTGCTTCGCGATGGAAAGGCGTGTGTCGGGACCCGCGACGCTTGCGTCGTGGGGAAACACCGCCGCCGGAAAATCACCGGCCGGAGCCATTGCCGGTCCGGAACGACTGCCGGCCGATCGCCCTCTGGAAGGCCTGGCTGCGGATCCTCTAGCAACGGTGGGCATCAGAGCGTGACGTCAGAGCATTCCCGCTCCCTGTCGCTCCAGCTCACGGGCTCAGCACCATGAAGCGGCCGACGTCATCAGGTGCAAGCTGACATCGGAGTCCCGCTCGCAACGCGTCGACGCCAAAGGCGCGCAGATCCTCGTTGAAGTCTCCGAGAGCTGGTGAGAGCACGATGGCCTCGATCCCGGCAGAAGCCGCTCGTGCGATAAGGCTGTCCCGTGCCCTGTCGCCGGCAGGATCGTTGTCGCGGACGATGTAGAGCCGCCGCAGGTCGGGTGGGAATGCGACGACGGCAAGGTGAGCGGCCGAGAGCGCCGCTGCCATCGGGAGGCTGGGCAGCACGGTCCGCACGGAAAGGATGGTCTCGATGCCCTCGCCGGTGGCCAGAACGTTGTCAGGCCTGCCGAAGCGAACGGCATGTTCCAGCAGGTGGCCCATGGCACGTCGGGGCGTGGCGATGCTTGCCTTGTCCGATCCGTCGGGAGCGAGCCATGTCCGGTGGATGCCCATGACTCGTTGTCTGAGATCGGTGACGGCGGCGATCATGGCCGGCCGGGGTTGAATGGGCTCGCGTGGATCCGGGCGGTAATAGCAGCGCGGGTGAAAGCGCATGCTTCCGGTTTCGTGCAGAGCCGTGATGCCGCGCTTCCGCAGATACGTCTCCACGATTGTGCCCGGAATCGGCTTTGCGGCCGCAAAGAGACGACATGCCGAGGTGACAGGGTCACGTGAAGGGCTGTTCGTCCTGAACACGGGAGCTTCCGCGACCTGCCAGGATCGGGGCATGTGCAGAAAGGCTTGAGCCTCGGCCACCACGTCGCTGAAGTTGGGCAGACCTCGGCTTTCCCGGATGACGTCGAGGAGATCGCCGTGTTCTCCCGTCGCCGCATCGGTCCATTTGCCGGCATGGCCTTTCACGCTGTCCGTCAGCCGCACGAACATGGAGCGGCCGGGCGAGTTGCGAGCATCGCCCACCTGCCAATAGTGCCCCTGCCGCCGACCCGCGGAGAGATAATGGCGGCAAACTGCCTCCGCCTGCCGCCCCAGCCGCCGTGCGAGATCGTGCGCAGCATCCGTCATAGGGACGCTCCAAGAGAAAAGCCCGCCGTCCGGCCACGCGATGGGGGGATCGCGGAGCCACGGACGGCGGGCCAGGTTGCCCGGGGAGGATTATTCGGCAGCAATCGAGGAGGAGATCACTTCGGGCTCCTCAGTGTCGGCGAGGTCTTCCCCTTCGCCCATGGCCGTTTCGCCGTCGGTCTCCGCCGTCTCTTCGCCGGCGGTGTCGGAGGGCTGGTTCCGCAGCGCCTCCGGGAGCCAGCCGCTGTCGGCAAGGAGGGCTTCTGCCTCCCGTGCCATGTCGCCCTTCTTGAGGTGGGCGATCCGCTCAGCTGCACGTTCCCCCTTCGCCTCGGTCACCGCCTGCAGGATGCGGGCCTTGGTGACCCGGCCGAGGAAGGTGTCAACAGTGGGCCTCCATCCCGCCGCCGCCATGTCGAGCCCTACCGCCTGCGCCAACCGGTCGGCATGGGCGAAGGCGCGGGGACGGCGGTTCCATGCTTCATGCACCGCATTGACCGAGAGGCTCACCACATGGGCGAACAAGGCGGCCTGGCTGTCACGCTCCCACCCGCTCAAGGTGTCCCAGAGCGTGCCCGGCTCCTTGGGCAGAGCCTTGGCCCAGTTTTCGTGCCGGACACGAATGGCCTCGGCCGAAACGCTGTCGTTGAGGCCCGGCGCCTGGGCGTTGAAGGACACGCTCTTGAGGTCGAGCTCAAGGCAGCTGTCCGAGCCGTAGACGTAGAAGGCCTTCAGCGTCAGAGCGTGGACCGCAGCGAGGAAGGCGACATCGGGCTGCTCGCCCAGGGCATGGCGCAGGCCGAGGGTGCGATGGGTGGTCAGCTCCGTAAGTAGCCGATCGGAGATCGGCGCGAGGCCGTCTTCTTCCTCGGGCTCCGCAGGTGCATCACCTACGGCTGCTTCCTGACGAGGGGCCGAGGCCGCATGGTCTTCTCCATCGGTCCCGGCGGGAGCTTCATCGTCCTGCACGACCGGCACCTCGTCCTCCGGGCAGACATATCCCCGCTCCACCCGGAGCTTGCCGTCCTGGGCGATGCTGACGAAGGCGCCGGCGCGGCCGACCTCCGCCGGATCGAACGCGAGGGGGCGCGTCTCAAAGGCCTCCAGCACCGCCTCGAGCTCACCGAGCCGCGCATCGACCTCCTCGGGAAGCTCGTCGGCATCGGCATATTCTTCGGAGAGGCGATCATATGCGGCCTGGGCCCTCGCCCGAGCTGCCTCCTCCTCCTCGGTCAGGGGCGTCGGCTCACCCCGCAGCTGGCGCAGGCCGTAGGTGTGGCCATAGGCAAAGTCCGGCGCCACCTCGATCCACTTCCAGCCTTCGCCGCGGATCCCGTCGGCCTCAATGGCGAGCTTTGCCGCCACCATGCGATCGACGAGGGTGACATCCTGCAGCCAGCCGCCGTCGTCCCCCTGGAACAGGTCGCGCAGCACGGTGCCGCCAGCCGTCTCATAGGCCCCGATGCCGATGAAGCGGGCCCGCTTGTCGGATGCCCGCACCGCACCCTCCGTCATCATGCGCCGGATCGCATGGGGTTGCTTGTCGTAAGCCTGGGCGAGACGCTCCAGCACCTGCTCCTGCCGCTCATGATCACCCGACACGGTGAAGGCCATGAGCTGGTCGAGGGTGAGGCCATCCTCGGCATAGACGTCGAGCAGCTTCGGCGAGACGGAGGCGAGCTTCAACCGCTGCTTCACCACTGCGACCGAGACGAAGAAGGCGGCCGCGATCTCCTCCTCGGACTGGCCCTTCTCCCGCAACGCAAGGAACGCCCTGAACTGGTCGAGCGGGTGCAGCGGTGCGCGCTGGACATTCTCGGCAAGGGAATCCTCCTCGGCAATGCCGCCTTCGCGCAGGATGCAGGGCACGGGAGCCGTCCGGGCGAGGCGCTTGCGCTTCACCAGCAACTCCAGCGCCCGGTAGCGCCGGCCGCCGGCCGGGATCTCGTACATGCCGGTCTCGACGCCATCAGCATCGATCACGGTGCGGACATTGAGGCCCTGGAGCAGGCCGCGCCGGGCGATGTCCTCGGCGAGTTCCTCGATGGAGACGCCGGCCTTCACCCGGCGGACGTTGGACTGGCTGAGCACCAGCTTGTTGAAGGGGATGTCCCGCGAGGACGAAAGGGTGATCTTCTGAACGGACGTGGCCATGGGATGCTTCTCCGCGACGGGCGGCCGGAGAACCTCTCTCTCAACCTCGAACCCGTCACGAAGCACGGCGCCACCCTCTTCCTCTGAGGGCAGCGCCGCAAAGCCGATGATCCGGAACAACGCAAAGCCGGAGACACGGCAATCCCCATCTCCGGCTTTGCGGATCTCAGGGAGCGCGATCGAGGAGCTTCTTCGCCCGCGCCTCCAGATCGAGACGGGCGTCCTGGTGCGGCTTGTCCCGCGCCACGGCGGTGATGCCCTGCACGAAGTCGAAGATGCTCTCGGGCTTGCGCCCCTCCTCGGCGAGCACGGTCTCGATCACCTTCTGCGTCTCCGCCTTGGAGAAGCCCTTGCGGCGCAGGAACTTGGTGCGGTCCTCGTCGCTGCGCGCTACGATGCGCTCGCGGGCCGCCCTGATGCCGTTGACGAAGGGCATGGGGGAGGAGTTGGCAAAGCGCTCCAGGGCCGGCGCGGCCTGATGGGCGAAGCGGGATGCGGCATACTTCGAGTGGCGGATGGTGATCTCCTCGAAATCCTCCACGCCCCACAGGTTCCGGTTCTGGCAGACCGCCCTGAGATAGAAGCTCGCGATGCCCAACGTCTTGGCGCCCACCTCTGAGTTCCAGCAATAGAAGCCGCGGAAGAACAGGTCGGGGGAGCCGTCCGGGAGCCGCCCGGCCTCGATGGGGTTGAGATCGTCCACCAGGAAGAGGAAGACGTCCCGGTCGGAGGCGTAGAGCGTGGTCGTGTCCTTCGTGATATCGACGCGGGGATTGTAGATGCCGGTCGACCAGTCGAGCACGCCAGGCACTTTCCAACGGGTGTCCCCGGTGCCGTTGCCGGCGATACGGCGCACGGCGTCCACCAGCTCATGGTCATAGATGCGGCCATAGTCGGGGCCGGTCACAGCCCGGAGCTCGACGCGGCCGTCCTCCACCTCCAGTGTCTTCACCTGTTCGGCGCGGTGCGTGAGCAGGCCGTGCTGCAGGTTGATGCCGGCGAGCGGCGCCGGAAGCTGGCGCAGATAGGAGGCCGGCGCGCCGATGAGGCTCGCAAGCTGGCCGAAGCTCCAGTGGGTCGGCGCAACCGGAGCCTCCGCCCCGGGCAGCGTGAGCGTCAGCCGGTCTGGCACCTCGCGGCTCGCCTCGACGCGGATGGCGGCGCTCTCCACGGTGCGCGTCCGGCTCCGGTCGGACCGACCGCGCACCGCGCCATACAGCTCAGACAGGGACAGATAACGCTCGTCCGCCGGCCGGGAAAACCACTCGGAGGACACACGGCCGTTCCGCTCGCCGCGGCTCGCATCCACCTTGTAACCGCCGGCCGCTTCCCGGCCCGCATCTAAAACCTCAACCTCAGTCATGGGACCAAACTCCACGACGGGCGCCGGGAGCCTCTCTCCCTGCCCTCAACCCGTCACGGAAATCTGGTCCAACCTCTCACTCTCGATCGCGCGGACGGAATACCACCGGAATCCCGATGAACTTCTCGCTCCGATGGATGGTATCCCGCCGCATTGACCCAAGAGGAGGCGACGCTACCATTACCTCTGGAGTGCGCCAAGAGCAGAAGCTGGCTTGTTGCTCGATAGCGGACATATTGCCTCGCACCCCTTTGTCATCGCTCGATGGATCAACAACTAATCGCGAATCCTATCATTCGCTGGAGCACACGTAGGTCCATGCTCTCGCTCGAGGTAGGCTTCTCCCGCATATCACGTCGGGAGAGGTGATCTATCGTGCGGCGCACAAAATCCATGGACGCATATGCCTTTAGTGTAATATTATAGATTCGCAGTTTCATATGCGTGCGAGGAAAAATGAAGGTCGTTGGCAAGGTATTTGAACCGCTCACGGGCGGCCCCGATGCCACGGATGGTCACATTGGTCATCGCCTTCGTGAGATCCGGAAACTAGCGGGACTGACCCAAGCCCAAGTCGCTGAGCGCCTTCAAATCGTTCAATCCGCGGTGACTCGGCTTGAAAGCCGCAAGGACATCCACGTGTCGACGCTTCGCGACTACCTAGGCGCAATGGGCGCGACGCTGCGAATTCACGCTCAGTTCGACTGCGCGGCTACGATGATCAACAGCCTGCGCGAGGCTGGCTATCTCTTCGATAATATCGACGAGAAGCAGCTTCTGCTACCGATTATCGGCGACAACCTGCTTCCACCCCACCCGGACGTCGTTTTCAGTGTCAAACCGGAATACAGCCGGAAGATCGCAAGCGGAGAGAAAACGGTCGAGTTGCGTCGCCGCTTCCCCATGTCGGTGCCCGCCGGCACGACGGCCCTCATCTATGAGACGAGCCCGACGCGCGCCCTGTCGGGCATCGCCGAGATTGGCGAAGTGCACCAGCGGACGCCGCTGGAGATATGGAAGGCCTTTGGCGATCGCGCATGCATTACCCGAAAACATTTCGACGCCTATTTTGGCGGCGTTGACCGCGCTTTCGCCATCGAGCTAAGGCGTGGCAGGCCACTGCCTCGTCCTTTGGGCCTCAGCGAACTCAGAGATCGATTTAGCTTCGAACCACCGCAATCCTTCCTCTACGCGACGCCCAAGATGCAGGAAGCCCTTCTGTATGAGCGCGCCCAGACTCCTGATTGACACCAATGTCTTCATCTGCCTGGAAGACCATGCCGAGGTGGCGCCGCACTTTGCTTCCCTACAACAGCTTGCGGGGCGGCACGGCGTTGAGATTTTCGTGCATGAGGCGGCGATCGACGACATCCGGCGGGACAAGGACGAGGCACGTCGCCGCGTCTCGCTGAGCAAGATTCACAAATTCCCGGTTGTGAAGAAGATGGCGGGGATCGATCAGGCCGTGCTCGAAGCCAAGTACGGTCGTATCCGCCGCCCCAATGATCTCGTCGACGCGACGTTGCTCCATGCTCTGGAGATCGGCGTAGCCGACTTCCTCGTGACCGAGGATCAAGGCCTTCATGAACGCGCGCAACGGATCTCTTCGACGTTCGGCGCTCGCGTTCTATACGTTGCTGATGCCGTCTCCTTCCTGCTGACAACTTACGAAGCGGTTGCCGTCGTCTTCCCGGCTGTGGAGGAGGTGGAGGCAAACACCATCTCGCAGGATGACCCTATTTTTGTGACCCTACGCAGAAACTATCCACCCTTCGACGACTGGTGGCGCGAGAAATGTGTCAAGCCGATGAGAAAGTGCTGGGTTGTGATGGACGAGGGTCGGATCGCCGGCCTTGTCGTACGCAAGGATGAAAAGCCGGCCGACACTGACGCCACGCTCCCAGGAAAAAAGATCCTCAAGATCTGCACCTTTAAGGTGCGTGCCGAAAGTCGGGGTGTGAAGCTCGGAGAACTCCTGCTCAAACAGGTTTTGTGGTATGCTCAATCAAATAGCCATGATGTTGTCTATATCACGACGTTTTCTGGGCAAGAGACTCTGATAGCGCTCCTAGATTACTATGGTTTCCGCCATACCTATGACAAGTCGAATGGTGAGCGGGTTTACGAAAAGGCAATCAGTCGCGGACGGCTCATGCCGGTTCCCGGCATCTCGCTATTCGACCTTGCGCGTGAAAACTATCCAAGGTTCGCAACCGGCGATGGTGTCGCCGCTTACGCGATCCCGATCCAGGAGGAATTTCATGAAATCCTATTCCCGGAACTAATGAGCCGCACCCAGCTTAGCCTGTTCGGCGATACCGGGTTCCTTAGGCCCGGCAACACGATCCGTAAAGTCTATCTGTGTCGGGCGCCTGCAAACATTTCACAACCTGGCGCACTGCTGTTGTTTTACAAGGGCAAGTCTGAGATTCAACCCTCGCAGGCCATTACGACGGTTGGAGTGTTCGAGGAGATGAAGCTCGCGCACTCTACTGAAGAGCTGCGTCAACTTGCTGGTGGCCGATCCGTCTACAGCGACACGCAGCTTAGGCACATGGCCGCGACCGCGAGCAACCCGGTCAAAGTGATAAACTTTCTTCTTGCTGGGCATCTGGAGCCTCCTATGTCCCTGGCTGCACTCACAAGCAGCGGCGTCTTCGCAGCGCGTCCGCCCCAGTCCATCAAGAGTCTTCTGCCGGCTCAGCAAATGTCGGTCCTGCGGCAGGGTGCCTTCGGATTCACGGTATGAGCAGGCGAATAGCCGTCCTTGGTCTTTCTGGTGTGGGGAAGTCCACACTCATCGGCAGGATCCGTGAGAC
This sequence comes from Xanthobacter autotrophicus Py2, assembly GCA_000017645.1. Lineage (NCBI taxonomy): Bacteria > Pseudomonadati > Pseudomonadota > Alphaproteobacteria > Hyphomicrobiales > Xanthobacteraceae > Xanthobacter > Xanthobacter versatilis. The sequence continues at coordinate 639,859 of CP000781.1, read as the reverse complement.
CCTACCGCTGATTCACCTTCAGGCGAGTAGCCTGATTAAGGCTGAGCAAGCCTACAGGGCGCAGAATCCGGACAGTTCGGAGGCGCTGCGCACTGGGGCCGTGATTGACAATCAGGCCCTCATGATCGCTGCCTTCCAGCGGGAGGCGGCGATGACAGATCTTCCAATTGTCTTCGACGGACACAGCGTCATTGACGGACGCGACGGGCTCATCGAGATCCCGTCTTCGGTCTTCGGCGCCCTTGAACTCGATGCAATCTGCTTTCTAGCAGCCGATCCTTATCAAGTGGCGAAGAGGCGTCGAGCCGATGTTGGGCGAGAAAGACCGTATCGCGATGTCGCAACCTTGCAGGGCCATCAAGAGATAGCCGAGGCGGCGGCCCGGCGCATAGCCAAAGATATCGAACGCCCATTTATCTATGTCGCGGACAGCAGGATCGATCGGATACTAGAGCTGATCGGATGACCTCCAGGGACCCTCACTCATTACCTTCGACGGCCTTGTGCAGCTCAAAAGGGGGTTTCCTTATGCATATACTCCAGGCTAAGTCCTCTCATCGCACCAAAGCGTTGACGCGGGGCGGGGAGAGCGAGCGTGCATAAGCTGGATGTCGGACGCACTAGGTTCCGTGAGTTGGTCGCGGGCGCATTGGAGGCAAAGCCGGCGTTGCCTTTGGTTCACGGCTCGGACGCATTCAAGTTGCTGAATGCAATCGAGGATGGCGAGCTAAAGCCGCATCCTTGCGATATCTTCACTGGCGAGTCTCTACTTTATTTCTTCTATGGCCGGCCTTCCTACCGCGCCAATGCGGATGCCGAGCCGACATCGCTCGCGCACTATTTGCCGATTCTGCTTATCCTCAAGACCGATCTGGCAGGCTTGGTTCGGCGAATGTTTCCCTTCGACTCCGGAGCCTTCAGTCGCGGCTTCTATTCGACGCATCTCCACCACCAAATGACGATCGGTGACTTTGGATTGGATGTGAGGACCAGCACCCCGGGCAAATTGATCTCTGCCTTTTTCGGCGATCCCGTCGCCTATCTGCGTGCAGAGCCTGCCGCATCGCGGGATGTGCCACCGGAGCAAATGGAGGCGATAAGTTACAAGTCGATCATCGCCGCGCGCGACGCCAACTCGCTGGATAGCAGAGGGGCCGCGATCGAGCTCCAGACGGCGTCTCCCGTGTCGCTGATCGATCATGTGCGGGCGGTCATTTTGCCTGCGCCCTTCATCGACAAAGGAACCACTGGCGCAAAGCTCAAGGGGCTCGGTATCCAGCCGCTTCCCTACATGGTCCATGGTCGGACCCGCCCCAGCGAATATGTGACCACGATCACCGACCTCTGCTATCGCTACTATGTCGAGATTGGGCTGTTCGAATCGGGCGAGATCGATGCCACTTCTTGAACGTTTCGCCTGTCCAGCCGGCACGGCTGTCGGTTTCGTCGTTCCGCTGTTCAGCCGGCACCCGGGTGCAAATTTGTGTCAGGTCCAACTGCTGGACGGCTTCTGGCGCATCGAAGGCTTCGAAGACATTGCTCGGGAACCGCGGCTGGAGCGACAAGCAGACCGGCCTGTGACCGCCGAAGTTGGTGATCCGGCGATCTGGGCATTTCTTGACGCTGCTGGCGATATCCATGTCGGCACCAAGCAGGAGTTGCGCCGCAGTGCGCCGGTGCTTCTGTCTTCTGATCTGATCGAGATGTGGCCAGCTAGTGCGGCGGATCTCCTTCGGCTTTGTGAGTTGGAAGACGTGCTGTTTGAAAAGACTCAGGAGATCTATACGGCGATGACGAAGCAAATCGGGGCAGGCGCGGCCATCTGGCGCGACACCGATATGCTTCTGCCGCTGATCCGCCAGCATTTCGGACGTCGTTTGGACCGTCCGGCGAACCGGCAGATGCTTTCTGATATTTGGACCCGGAGCGTTGGTGAGACCTGCCATATATTTTGCCCGGCGCCGCTTCTCAGCAGGGGTGAGCCTGACCTATCTCCAACCGCGAAAATCGCATCGGCATGGGGCATCACCGCCTTCAGACTTCATCCGCTGCAGGCATCTGGCTCCCAGGTGAAGAAGCGCGTCCGCACCTGGACGGTCACCGGCGATGGCGGCGTCGGACGCTGGACTGTGCGCCGCATCTGGAACGCGGTCGGACCACTCGTCAATGCCGATGTTCGGGTGCGCTCCGAGAGCAACGCCCTTGAAGGGCAATTGACAATCCCTAGCGCCGAGCTGCGGGATAGCCCCGCGCCGCCGCAACTGCACGTCGTCATCCATGGCAGTGCCCAAAAGGATATCGAGGCGGGCCGCCGTCTCTTCGGCGATAAGCGGGATGGAGTGATCCGGCATCTCGTCAACATCCGGCCCCTTGGCAGCGATCCGGAACGCCGCCAAGCGGTCCCAGCCCAGGTCATCGTCGAAGACAGGCATGGTCCCGATTATGTCTGGGTGATCGCCAACCATAGACCGATGCGATTTGGGAAGCATTACATTGGTCTTGCCCGCTCGGACGCCGCCAGCCGGTTCGCACGCGCTAGCGTATCCGCTCTTGCCGACCTGTGTTGTTCATCCCGCGGACGAACGCTCCTGCAGGACACAGCGGGCGCGCATGCTATGGGTCTAGTGGGCGCCACCCGGTATCTGAAAGAGATGAGCGTAAAGGATCTGTGAACCGCCCCGAGTTTTCTAGACGCCTTCGGGGGTCGCTTTGTGCTGCCGTTCGAACTCGATGGGCGACAGCATCCCGTTGCGTGCGTGTTTGCGGGTGGGGTTGTAGAACATCTCGATGTAATCGAACACGTCCCGGCGTGCCTCGTCTCGCGTGCGGTAGACCTTGCGGCGGATGCGCTCGCGCTTGAGCAGGTTGAAGAAGCTCTCGGCCACAGCGTTGTCATGGCAGTTCCCGCGACGGCTCATCGAGGGCTGCAGATCGTGGTGTTTCAGGAACGAAGCCCACTCCATGCTGGTGAACTGGCTCCCCTGATCCGAATGCACCAGCACACGGCCCTTCGGCTTGCGTCGCCAGACGGCGGCCAGCAGCGCCTGAAGCACGACGTTGGTCGTCTGCCGGGCCTGCATGGACCAGCCGACGACGCGGCGGGAGAAGAGGTCGATCACGACCGCCAGATAGGCGAAGCCTTCGTGGGTGCGGATGTAGGTGATGTCGGTCACCCAGGCCTTGTCAGGCGCCTCCGCGTCAAACCGGCGATCGAGCGTGTTGTCGACCGCCAGGGATGGCTTGCCTCCATATTGGCCGGGGCGCCGCCTGTAGCCGATCTGCGCCCGGATGCCGGCAAGCCGCGTCAGCCGCGCAACCCGGTTGGGGCAGCAGCTCTCGCCCATGTCCGCCAGATCGTCGTGAAGCTTGCGATAGCCATAGACCTTGCCGCTCTCGCTCCATGCCGCGCGGATCAGCTCGGTCTGTCGCTGGTCTTCCTGCGCGCGCTTGCTCAGCGGGTCCTTCAGCCAAGCGTAGAAGCCGCTAGGCTGGACACGCAGGCACCGACACATGGCACGGATCGAAAACAGAAGGCGATGCTCGGCGATGAACGCGTACTTCACTTTGCATCCTTGGCGAAGTACGCGGCCGCTTTTTTTAGGATGTCGCGCTCCTCCGTCACGCGCTGCAACTCGCGCTTCAGCCTGCGAACCTCAGCGGCCTGATCGTCATCGCGGGCCACGGCAGCAGGCTTGCCGTACCGTTTCCTCCACTCGTAGAGCGAGTACTTGCTGATCCCCAGCCGGGCCGCCACCTCCGCAACCGGATAGCCCCGTTCGGTGATCTGAACGACGGCGTCGCGCTTAAAGTCCTCGGTGAAGTTCGCTTTGCCCATCGGGGCCTCCTTGCCTAAAAATTTAGGGAAGAAGGCGTCCAGGAATCTAGGGGCGGTTCACTGCTCATTCGCGTCATATATTCAATGCTAAGCCCGGAATGGACATTCACTGACAACGCGAAGCTTGTCTGTCTCTGGCCACATCCTCTCCCTCAAGGATCGTCCCAACATGTGCGGCTCGGCAGCTGTCAATATTCGATCGAGATGATCGGGCTTGAACGGTCCAGCGCACGCGCCGATGTTCGCTGCTTGGCCTTTGGTGTAAGCGCAGCCCACCCGGGAGTCGAAGCCTATGCTGACTATGTCGCTACGGTCATGGCAGCATGGGGTTGGGATCTGCGTGGAGGTGACGGCGAAGCGATGCTGTTCGAAGAGCAGGGCGGCGTGATCTCAATGCTGGTGGCAGACACATCCGTGCGGCTCGACGCGATCCTGCGGCGAGACCGCAACGTCTGTCAGGAAGTCGATATCGTCGTGACAAACAGGTCGCTGAGCACGGTGCAAATGCGACAGGCTGAGGCCGGTGGTTGGCCCGTGATCCACCATTCTGAGCTGCCTAGTTGGATACAGCGTGAGTTTGGCCAGCCAGGGGAAATACCCGCGGGTGGCCGCAACTTCCGGCTTGAATGAAAGACGATTTAGCGCAGCAGGGTCGGGGCCTTGAGGCCGACTGTCGATGGCTATTGCCGCCTCATTCGATCTCGATATCGCGCTGCCGACCGAGACAATCGCGTCCCAGCTGATCGAAGGTGTGGCGGTCGCCCAGCTGCAGGCTGCGCGAGCGGACGATCAGGATCAATGCCGCAGCCGACAAACGGTTCAATCACCACCTCTCCATCGATGGCCGATTGCAACACCGGGCTGGCCTGATGCAACATTCGGATGACGAGCTTTCGTAGCTGGTTACGGCGCCAATCCCCTTCGTCTGGACGCGCATCACAAATGGAGATATCACCTTCCGTCTGGGAGATGAGCATCATCGCGGGGGGAGTGATGGCCGCTAATGTTAGTATGGCTGTCTGGTGTGTTGGACAACAGTCTGCCGCTAACTCCTCAATGGAGGCACACTTTAATTATTGGCGCCTTTCGGGCGAGCGTACATCCACGAATAAACGGGCAGAAAACGACTTCGTTGAAGTGGGAGTTATGCTCGAATCGCCTCAATTAGTAGAAACGGTCAACATATACATTCCTGCGAATCTAAACATAAAATCGGTTTCAGATTGTTCAAAATATTTTAAAAATACAGCAATTTGCCAGGGTATCTTCAACATGCCCTTGCGATCGATTGCCCCCGACGTTGGAGGCCCACGCTGCATTGAGTTGCAACACGCAACTACCAACGAGCCATTCTGCCGTGTACACACATTTGTGTTAGATGGCGAACGAATCCACAGTTCCGAACTCACGATAACATCAGAGAATGAGGGAACATTATTCAAAATCTCAGAAAGTGCGGTGAGAGACACCTGCGTCGATGAAAGCAGGCCTCCAGTACCCGTGTACTTTCGATTGCGTTTTATTATTCCACCATCCAATCCATTCATCCAAACGATAGAAACTCCAGAAAGGTTTTTTCAAAGCGGATTCGAGGAAATAGAGTATGTTGATTTCCGACTTAACGAAGCACGAACGCTACCCGATGCCGTCGAACGGATGATGAAGCACGGCAGAAATGGCAGCGGACAAGTGAAGCTTACTACCGTTGCATTTCTCACTGCCATTCCAATACGATCTCAATTGTCTACTTCTAGTGCGCAATTTCACAAATTTCGAATTCTCGAGAATCATATATGGAATAATTATGTACAAGAAGGAATTCCAAGTGGAATGCTGGTGTATCATTGGAAGAAAAATGACGTTTCCGAAATACTGGATTTCTCTGCGTTTGTCCGCATTCAGACGCGTAGAACTGGCTTCAAAATTTTGGCTGTCTATCTTGCTATTGCATTCCTTTTTGGAGTGGTCGGGAATTTGACTGCTTCAGGGTTGCAGTATATGCTTTCGAGCAGTCAAGATACTCAAAGGCACGTAGAGGAATCAAATGCTCAGTCGCCGAGGCGGTCCGCTGCACCCACGGAAGGGGCCGGTGATGCCAAGCAGTGACTTCGCCTTAAAACGAGCCCGGCTGTCGGCTCCGGTCGAAGCTTCGACGCATGTGGCGCATTCTGAAGCACTGGAATTTCTCCTGCCCCTTTCCAACGATTATCCTGATATCATGAACTGGTATCGTCGGCGGGTTGTGCCCGGATTGCACAACGGCACGCGACATATCATCCGCGCGGAACGTGATGGACGCCTTGTTGGGCTTGGTATCGCCAAAAATGAGCTGGGTGAACGGAAGATCTGCACTGTTCGTGTCTCCCCCACTCACCATGGCCGAGGAATCGGTGTTCGCCTTTTTGATGGACTGCTGCGCTGGCTCGACGTAGACAAGCCTCACCTAACGGTTTCCAAGGACAAACTCCCGCAGTTTGAACGGATATTTGAGTACTACGGGTTTGAAATGACTTCTGAAAAATTTGGAGTTTACACTCCGTATATGTCTGAATTGGGATACAACGAGAGTCCTTCCAATATTTTAGCGCAGGGTGTTTTATACTGCCAGCGCAGTTTCAATAAAGTCTAATAGAGACTCGTGGGCGCCCGTTCGCACAAGGCCGAACGGGACGTTCAGGGAGTGTGCATAACTTTCAGCAGCGAACCGTTCAGCCGCCATTTCTGCGACTACCTGCTGCAGGGATATTGAGGGTCTCTGCCGTGTCGCATCGCCTTTACGCTGCGCGAGAACCTGAAATGCGTCTTTTTCGATCAAGGCTATCGCGCTGGGCTTGAGCGCAGCTATAACTTCAAGGGGAACGGTCAGCAGCCCTTCCCGGTTGGGTATCGTGGCGTGAGCATCGATGATTATGGACTTTCCGCCGTGCTCACTCCGGAACTCGGCCAAAAGCTCGGCGAGCAGGAACTGGTCTGCCGCCACATCCCGCGCAGATCGGCCACCAAAGCTCTCACTCGAGGCCCTAGAGGCGCCTCGGAGGAGCTCACTGGCGCTGACGTATTCCAAACCCGCCACAGCACTCATAGCGTTTCTGCAGGCGGTCGTTTTCCCTGATCCGGATATGCCAAATACCAAAATACAAACGCTATTGCACCTCAAAAAGTTGGTCAAGTCGGCTGCTGGCATAAGAATATCTCTCCATATACATATATGACTGCGGCGCCGTAAAATCAGAGATAAGATCTCGGGGAGATACTGGGTCGGGAAGACAACCAAGCGCGGGAATTTGAAGGGCGAACCCCGTGCCCTACCCTCGAATACTCGTCGAATACATCCCTGCTGGTTCCTGAAAAGTTGCATGTCTCCTCTCATAATTTAGCGGGCTACACGCTATAATCACATCGATATCAAACTCCGTTACGATCTTTCCAACAGGATTGGTGGCATATATCACTACAGACTTGACATCTGTTCTCCTAAAAGTCCGCCTATGAAATTCGAAACGCTTCGTTCCATCGAGTATACGCTCGACGTATACCGATTTAATCGACAATTAGGCGCGCATTTACCCCGCCAAGGCTCAGGATATCTCTCAGTTGGCTATGTGTCAGAGCGCGGAGATCCCACCTCGGCTGCTCTGAGATCAACCCATCATCGATGAGCTGTCCACGCGTGATGCGCCTATTAAAAGCTGCGTTGTATGTCAACTTTGCCACTGCCATTCTCCGCTCGGCATACCAATCACGTAGCTCGTCGTCGGCGAACACGCTTCTGGGCCGCGTATAGGCAAGGAACTCGTCAAGCGAAGCGAAGCTTCGCTTCGGGCGCACTTCCTCCACCACACAGACAGACGTTACAACTGAACGGAAACGCGCCGGTGCCACGTGATCGGTCGTGCGGTAAAATATAACCACATCTCCTCGGCGCATTCGCGTCAGAGCCAAGCGAGCAATGTACACTTTATGTATCGTATTGCTGTGCGATACGTCCTGAATGATTTGTAGGGGCTCATTATTCAAAATCGAATCGGGAAGAAGGCGAGTATGAAATTCCGGATAGATAGCCAATAACCATGCACTCTGATTGTGCAAATTTATAAAGGGATAATCTGCTTTCAGATCTCCAGATATGCTATTTAGGTCCCGCGCAAAGACCCGTTCTACGCCATTTCTGGTGGCCTTTAAGCCTACTTCAACGAATCCATAATTTGTAAAAAGTTCAATCAATGTGGCGTGCAGCTCGAAAACGGTGACGTAAATTCCGTCCGCGTCAACAGATAATGCCGTATCGAATATTTTCTTTAAAACACGCTCCCCTAACTTTGTCCCCCGACCTATAATTTTCAGCGTCCCCACCTTCAGCCATCTCTTCGGGGGCAAACTCGGTACGACGTCGTTTACCGCTCCGACCTCTAGTTTTAAGTATACCATTCCGGATAACTCAGAACCATCGTGCACTATATATACATCCTCATCGCGCTTGCTTGCGAACCAATCCGGGAACTCCTCATATCCCTCCTTCAGGCTGTCGAAAAAAGGGTCGGATATCGAGAGATTTGCAAACTTCGTTAGTTTTAGCTGTCTCGACATTTCTCCCCCTCCTCCCAACGATTCGTAGGTAGGATTTGGCCACGCCCCCGCACCAGGCGTCCAGAGTGAACTGCACCGTTCATAAGTGAGGTGGAACATCCGCCGTAAGGCTCTACCAATTTTTTCTCGTGGACAAGGAGGAGTGGCTATGTTGGTCCCCAGGAGGTGCCGCGATCGGGGAGTTTTCGGGCAGAAAACAGCACTACACGTCAGAAGTCCTGAAGATAAGCGACGAATTGCTGTACTTGTCCGTAGTCTCTAGTTGACCGGCGCCGCTGCACCCCCGGCTTGGCCGGCGGACGCTCCGAAGGCCGCGAAGGGTCAGACCTTCTCACTGGCCCAGTCGTTCGGCCTTGCCCGCTCCGAAGCAGACATTCTCAATGTCTGCAGAGGGTCGATTCCGTTGAAAAAGTCGGTGTTGCTGCGGGCTCGAAGTCCTGATTCAGTTGTCCTCATGGATGGAGGGCAGGCCGATGATGGGCGAGCGGACGGGGGCGCAGGAGGCGCTGTTCTACCAGTTCAGCCTCGAGCGCCACGTTCCTGCCGGCCACCTCGTGCGCGCCATCGATAGGTTCGTCGACCTCGCCGGCATCCGGGCGCACCTCAAGCCCTTCTACAGCGAGACCGGCCGGCCCTCGATCGACCCCGAGCTGATGATCCGGATGCTGCTCGTCGGCTATTGCTTCGGCATCCGCTCGGAGCGGCGGCTGTGCGAGGAGGTCCACCTCAACCTGGCCTATCGATGGTTCTGTCGGCTTGGCCTCGACGGCCGCGTGCCGGACCACTCCACCTTCTCCAAGAACCGGCACGGCCGCTTCCGCGACAGCGACCTGTTGAGGCACCTGTTCGAGACGGTGCTGCAGCGTTGCATCGCTGAGGGGCTGGTCGGCGGGGAAGGCTTCGCCGTCGATGCCAGCCTGATCAAGGCCGAGGCCAGCCGGCAGAAGGGTGTCGATGGCAAAGCCGGGCTGTCGCCCGAGGCGGCCGGCCGCGCGGTTGAGGAATATCTCGCCGTCCTCGACGATGCGGCCTTCGGCGCGGCCACCGAGGTCACCCCGAAGTTCCTCTCGCCGGCGGATCCGGCCGCCCGCTGGACCGGAGCGCACGGCGGCCAAGCCTTCTTCGCCTATTCCACCAATTATCTGATCGACGTGGACAACGCGATCATCGTCGACGTCGAGGCCACCACCGCGATCCGACAGGCCGAGGTCCTGGCGGCGAAACGCATGATCGAACGGTCGATGGAGCGTTTCGATCTTTATCCGGCACGGCTGATGGGCGACAGCGCCTATGGCTCCGCCGAGATGCTCGCCTGGCTCGTGCACGAGCACGGCATCGAGCCGCACGTCCCGGTGTTCGATAAGTCGGCGCGCCGCGACGGCACATTCAGCCGCACCGACTTCGCCTACGATCATGTTCGGGACCTCTACACCTGTCCGGGCGGCAAGGAGCTGCGCCGGTATCGTCGCCACTTCAGTGTGACCCGCGACAGCGTCGATCCACACGGCTTCATGCGCTACCGCGCGGCCAAGTCCGACTGCGGTGCCTGTGCGTTGAAATCGCAGTGTTGCCCAGCCGAACCGCCACGCAAGGTCTTGCGGTCGATCCATGAAGGGGCCCGAGACATGGCGCGGGACATCGCCGCCACCGAGGCCTACGTCACGTCACGGCGGCAGCGCAAGAAGGTGGAGATGCTGTTCGCCCACCTCAAGCGCATCCTGAAGCTCGACCGGCTCCGCCTGCGGGGCCCGAATGGCGCCCGGGACGAGTTCCACCTCGCCGCCACTGCCCAGAACCTCAGGAAGCTCGCCAAGCTCATGCCGCGTGGAGCACGAGCGGCTGCGGCCTGAGGAGAGAGGCTCGTTCTGCGTGCAAAAAGACCGATCTCGCCGCGCACCCAGCGGAGGGTTTTTCAACGGAATCGGTCATCTTTTGCCTTTGCGAACAGGGGTACCCCGGCCCGATTGTTTGGCTCGATAAACCCTGAAGCACAGTCCCGTTGGAAGCGGAGATACGGCGCCTGCTGCGGCTGCTGTGCCCTGGTTCAGAACGGTGAGATAGCGCCACCATCGCACGACGCGTCCGTCGCAGGGCATGTTCAGATCGGTTGCCAACGAGCGGGAAGTGAAAGCGAGGGATCGGCGGCAGGATGAAAGACGGGAGCTGTCCCGGCGCTTGGAAAGGAAGGCCTAATCGCCGCAGCGAGGCATGGGGGCTACCGACCTCGTGGCACGCCAGAGGCCGAGGGAGCCAGGGGCGCCAAGCCGAGCGTCTCATACGCTGTCGAATTTTGGAGAAGACGGGATTCGTATGCAGTGAGAGCCGCTTTACAACCCTGCCAAGGCGGCAAATCAGCTTTCAGCGCGAGGACAAAAACGGGCGTCCCCCACCCAAATGCCAAGACAACTATTAGTTGAAATGGTGCGCCGGGGAGGATGAAACTGGGCACCACTATCTGATTGTTTTTGCTGTATAATATTTAGATTAGCGCTTGACGAGCCGTGATTGCCGAAAAGGCCCCCGGGACCGATTCATTCCCGCTTTCTAACTTTCCCATATTTGAAATACGGGAAAGTTATAATTCCTTGACATTCACGCATTAAATCTGCTAACTTTATCGTATGTGACATACGCGAAAGTTAGAATTTTGCCCCTTCACCTCGTAGGCGAGACCATCGACAAGACCCGGAGCCACTACCTGGCCGAGACAGGCCGGCTGGTGCAGCTCATGCGCGGTATCTATGTCGATGCCGGGGATGATGCTGACGCGACAGTCACGCGGCACGCTGTCCGCATTGCCCACTATCTCTATCCACGAGCCTACCTGTCCGGCGCAAGCGCCGTGCTGCTCGGCCCGACCCGCGATGGCCGCCTTTTCCTGAGCGGGCGACGCATCCAGCGCACCCGTCTGCGGTCGCTGGAAATCATCCAGAATGCTGCGCCTGAACATCCTTCGGTCGCGCCCGCCATTATCGATGACGGTATGGGCGAATTCCGGATCGACGTGTCCTCGATCAGGCAGCGTTTCCTGGAGGCTTTCCGGATCAGGAGCGAGCATGCCGCGGCGCTCGACGAAACGATGCGGGAGCAAATCGCGCAGCGTCTGATCGAGGAATATGGAACGCCGCAGGGCGCTGCCGACGCGGTTTGGACTCTTGCCCGCGAGAATCAATGGTACCGCGAAGGCGAACACGCCGAACGATTTCTCCTGCGCCGGCCAGCCGCCGCGCCGGTGCGGAACGAGGCTGCGCTCGATCTTACGGTCGCATGGCACGGCGCGCCGGTCGGGCAACTGACCCATGACGGCTTCGAGTGGCGCTGGCGCGATGAGGACTGGCACGGTCCACCCCTGATCCGGCAGACGACCCCCGGCAAGCTGCCGCCCTTTATCGTCTCCCTGCTGCCGGAAGGCTGGCTTGAGTCCGTGCTTCACGACCGCGACGAACGCGCGCTCCTGAAATCCGGCAGGCGCTACATGTCGAATATCACGATCGCCGAGCGCCCCAGCGAGCTTGCCAGCCTGCCGGCTGACGTCCTGACAACGCCGCTGGCGCGCTATTCAGAGGACGGCGTCTTCACCGGGCGGTACGCCGGCCCCGGACGCGGCCCGATCGAAGAGAGCTTCGAACGCAATCTGGCCGCGATTTTCGCAAGCAGCGAAACGCCGCGCCTTTCGGGCATCCAGATTAAAGCCCCGATGTTCCTCGGCCCGGACGGCACCCTGACGGCCAGCACAAAAGAGCCCTTCACGCATATTCTCAAACCCGCCGGCACCAGTGGCTTTGAAATCCTCCCCGTGGTCGAATGGCAGGCGCTCGCCCTCGGCGCGGCGGCGGGCTTCGAGACGCCGGCCATGGCGCTTGTCCCCATGCCGGACGGCATGCCCCCGGCGCTGCTCGTCGAGCGTTTCGACATCAGGAGCGGCGCCAACGACACGCGCCTGCTGGCGCTGGAGGATTTCTGCTCGGTCCTCGGCCTGCCCACCGAAGCCAAGTATGACGGGACCATGGAGCGCGTCGCCCGCGCCGTGCGGCCGCTGTCAACCGCACCTGACGAAGACCTGCTCATCGTCTTCCGGCGCGCTCTGTTCGCGTGGCTGATCGCCGACGGCGACATGCATCTCAAAAATCTGGCGCTCCTAAAGATCGCCGAACCCGGAAGCGACCATTTTACAAGCGTCCGCATGGCCCCGCTTTACGACGCGGTGACAACGCGCGTATTCCCGCGGCTGGCGCGCGACCGCATGGCGCTCAAGCTCGCCGGCAAGGACGACCGCCTGCGCCGATCCGAATTCAGGGCCTTTGCGGCGACAGCCGGCGTTAAGGCGGCGGCGGCCGACGAGGCCATCGACGAGATGACCCGCGCGCTCGGGGCTACTCTCGACGCCGCCACCCTTCCGGCGCTGCTGACAAACTCTCCGGTGGCGGTTGAAGCGGTCACCGAAATGCAGCGCCTTGTCAGGGAGCGCATCGACAATCTGTCGTAAAGCACCGGCTGCCGCCTGAGAAAGGCATCGCGGGCCCTGGACACCTCAAAATCCCGAAAAAGAACCGATCGGGATGCTGGCAGAGCGGGCGAACGGTTTTCACAGGAATTCGTCCCGCTCGGGACGAGTTCTCCAGGGCCGGAAGCGTGAATAAAGTGCAGGCGGCGCCGTGCTGCCTAAAGACGCTAGGTCCGTGACGAAGGCTCAGTCGATTGAAGGTGCCGATATCTCGCCCTGCTTCGTCTGGAGCCGTCCGTCGCCTCACCAGATGAGGGCGATGGCGCTCCGGACAAGCAGCCCTGCTTTGGTGGTGTGTTCCTGAGCCTCCTTCTTCCGCAAGGGATCGTCACCCGCAAGGGACGAGACCCGGCTTTGCCGGGGCTCGGGGCAACGCCTAGAGCCCGGCCCGCAAGGGTGCGCCGTGAACCTCAAAACGCAGCCATCGCTTTTTCCGCCGCGATCCGGCAGGCCTTTCGGTCGTTCGAATCCTGTGGCCGCGGGGGCTCGATCAGACGGACGACCTACTTGCCGGAGTACTGCCGCTCGCGTGGCAACACCTTCTGCCCGAAGAACGTGGAAATCTCGGTGCGCCGGCCCTCGAAATGTTCCGCTGCGCGGTCCGGCAGGCGCGCAAACGCCTCGTCATAGTCGTCCATCTCGATGCCCGCATCCGCTTCGGCGGGCTCGATACGCAGGCAGCGCTCTGGCCCGAGCAGCAGCTTTGCCTGCGCTGTCGCGTTGTCGGTGGTCAGGAACATCGCCGCTTTAATTGCTTCCCGCCACGCGATCAGACCCCGGAATACGGCGGGCTTACGCAGGGCGAAGGGCGCATTGCCGGTCCCGATGCTGAGAATTTCCACCTGGTCGAAACTGATATCGTAGGCGGTGATGGCATCGACGAGCGCGACCATGACCGGATTGTTGGCCCATACGCCGCCGTCGATGAAAATCCGGCCGCTCGGTTCGTGTTCAAGCCCCTTGAGATAGGTCGGCGCGGCCGAGGTCGCCCGCGCCACCTTCCACATCGGGGTCGCGTGATCGTTCCGGAAATCCGCGTGATGATCGGTCTTGAAGACGGCGATTTCAGTCTTCGGCATCATGAAGGCCGGAATGACCAGCCGGGTCATGGAGTCGCCGAGAAGATGGTCGGTGAACCGGCGCTTCAGAGCCTCTTCCAGCTCTTCGTGAATCAGCTTCGGCCCGGTGAGGGACCGCAGGAATCGGCGGACCCGGCCGATCCATCCATCCGGCAGCGGCGGAAATATCTTCCGGCCATCATCGTGATAGAAGCCGGTTATCTCGGCGGTCGGTATGCCCAGGCCCAATCCGAGGGCGATGATGCCGCCGGTCGATGTGCCGGCGATCATGTCGAAATGCTGCGCCACAGGCGCGCCGCCGCAAAAACTCTCTTCACAACGCCGCAGGATTTCAGCGGTGTAGATGCCCCTGATCCCCCCGCCGTCGAGCGAGAGGATTTTGAAGGGCCTGTCCGCCGGCCAGGGTTGGCGCACGCGGCGGGTTGGCAGGCTGTTCGCACGGCGGTCAGTGAACATCGGCTTTCACCATCCGGATGATCTCCTCGTCCGCCGCGTGCATGCGCGCCACGCTCTCATAACCGACGCCGGGCGCGAGCCATTGGCCGGTCAGGTGCCATAGCTCGTAATAGGCAAGCCATTCGGCGGTCCAGGGAATCGTCGTTTCCGCGATCAAACGCGCGGCGGACCACTCGCCGCCTTGGGGATCAAACAGACACAGGCCAGAGCTGGACGGATTGCTCGCGTCATAGATCAGGTGCGGGATTTCGGCGAAGGTGCCGCCGGGGCGCGGCTCCAGCGGCGGGTCGATGACCATCACGTAGGGCAGCGTCATCGCGCTGGGCTTCCAGAAGAGGAATACTTCATACAGCCTGGCCTTCGGCCGCAGCGGCCCCCGCCAAACCAATGTGCCGTCCCCCAGCCTCTTTCCCAGGAAGTCCGGCCACTGGGTGGCCATCGCCTTGAGCTGGGCGTCGGGCGAGCGCGCGCCGTCAGTCTTCATCCGCGTCGTCCGTCGGCGCGCGGAGGATGAAGGGATGGAAGTTGTGGCGCGGCACCTCGCGCAAACGCTCCGGCGCGGCGGCGACGGCCGGGGCATAAATGCCGCCGGTGCGCGGCGCGGACAGCACCGACTCCACCCGATCCCGCCGGTCGTAGCGCTCCATCAGGATCGCGCGCTGCTCCCGGCCGATCCGCTCGCCGAACAATTCGTCGATGGTGTTGGCGATATCCGTCAGCGACGCCGTCGCCATGAATTCCAGCCGTGACGCAAGATGCTCCAGCGCTTCGGCCAGCGCCGTCATATCGGCGAGACCGGCGGCATCGGGCCGCGGCCAGCGGTCATTGATGCGGTCGGGCGGATAGGACGGGTTTTCTTCCCGCGGGCGGGTGCCATCCGCAAGGTGCTGGCGCATGACCTTCGCCGTGTCATCGGCAAGGGCGTAAAGCTGGGCGGTAAGCCCAAGCGGGACGTATCCCAGGCTTCCGGCGCGCTTCGTCAAATAGATGGAGGGCGGGCGCGAAAGGGGCAGATTGTCGTAGCGCAGGTTGAGGTACCGCTTCAGCAGCTTGAGCGCGACGGCCTCTTGCGCGTCGATCGCGCTGGGTATGACGGGCGGCAATTCGTGCTGCTCGGCCTCGGCGACAACCAGCCGCTCCTGCTCGTCGAGATAGCGCAGGCGGTTCCGGGAAACCGCGCCGCGGTGGCGCCGCAGGGCTTCCGCGAAGAGTTCCTGGCCGATGCCGACCTGGCCGCGAAACCAGTTGGTGAACCCCCACGGGTTGGACGGCACCCGCGACGCCGGGCCGGTGTCGGGTGAATGGAAAATCTCGCCGGCCCTCTCCACCGCGAGGCGCTGCCGCCGGTCGAGAATCGTGACGTCCATGTGCATGAAGGGAAACTGGAGCTGCACGCAACGGGTGCAGCGCACGATCTTGCTCGCGCCCGGAAATCCCTGCAACGACTCCTCCAGAAGGTCGAGCGCCCGGCTGTTGTCCCAGTCGGCGGGCACCTCGATCTCGACAATGGCGTCAACGTCGAAGCGGTCGTCATCCGTCCCGCTGAGGATGGTCGTACTCGTGGCGATCGAGCCCTGGGCATAGATCAGGCTGATCCCGTCAATCAGGTAAGGCGCGAGGGGGCTGCCGCGGCGCTCAAGATGAGTCTTGAGGCGGCGATAGCGGTTTTCGGCGACCTTGCGGTCGTGCGGGCTGAGTTCGATCAGCGCCGCTACATCGAGAAGCACCTCGTCGAGGGCGTCAGTCTTATGAAAAGGGTCCGGTGCGGACATGTCTTTAAGTTCCTCTGGAGTGGCGCGGCCACCGGGATTTAGCTTGCCCATGTCTTTGGCGACATGAGATACATGTCTATAAAATATGGCGCTGGAAAATCAGCGTCAAGTTTTCCATGACGGAGAAGACATGACCGACAATGAAAGCCCCAGCGACATTTTCCGCGAAAGGCTGAAAAGTGCCAGAGAATTAAGGGGTTACAGTCAGGAGCAGCTGGGCGCGCGTGCCGGCATGCCGGCCAGCTCCATTGCCCATTTCGAAACAGGACGTAAGCCGTCCTTCGATTCGCTGCGGCGACTCGCCAATGCGCTGGAGATTACCACGGACTACCTGCTCGGGCGCGTGGACAGCCCTGAACTCGCGCAGGCGGGCGACCCCCTTTTCCGCGACATAGGCAAATTGACCGGCAGCGACCGCGAGATCGCGAAGGACTTTCTGGAGATACTCGCCAGGCGCAGCGCGAAGAAGGACAAAGGCCCGTGAGCCGGATATTCAGCCTGAAACTCGCCCGGCAGACGGCGGAAGCGCTCCTGCGGGATGACGGTATTTCAGGGCTTCCGGTCGACCCATTCGCGATCGCGGAGAGCCGTGACATCGTGGTTCAGGGCAAACCGGAGGAGCATGACGGCGTATCCGGGATGCTGCTGCGGCACGGCAACGATTTCGGCATCGTCTTTGCCACCCATATCCCCAGCCCTGGCTTTCAACGGTTCAGCGTCAGCCATGAACTCGGCCATTATTTCCTGCCGGGGCATATCGACCAAGTCATCAAGGACGGCGTGCACGTCTCCCGCGCGGGGTTTGTGACCGACGACCCCTATGAGCTGGAGGCCGATCATTTCGCCGCCGGTCTGCTGATGCCGGAAGCGCCTTTTCGCAAGGCGATGGAACGGTTCGATCCGGGCCTCGATGCAATCGAGCAGATGGCCGACATGTGCGTGACCTCGCGCACGGCGACCGCCATTCGGTTCGCGGAGCTGTCCGACGCCGCGGTCGCCGTCATCGTCAGCACGGGAGGCATCATTGATTACTGCTTCATGTCGGACGCCATGAAGTCGCTGCCGAAACTGGACTGGATTCGCAAAGGCATGCCGCTGCCGGCGGGCACCGCCACGGCAAAGCTCGCCGCCGATGCGGAACGTATCGCGGCCGGGGACCGACTGGGTAACGAGACCGATCTGCGGGACTGGCTTGGCGGCACGACGCGCGCCGCAATCGCTGAGGAATCCGTCGGCCTGGGGCGCTACGGCAAGGTCCTGACAGTCCTGTCATCGAACAGCCTCGGCCAGGACGACGACCCCGATGACAGGGAAGACGACGAAGACAGCCTCATTGAGAGCTGGACGCCCCGCTTCCGGCGCTAGAAGCGCTGGCGCATCGGGTTGATCCATTCGCAAAAGCCGCATGCCGGGTCAGCAAGGAAAACCGGCCGCGCCCTTGCGAACGCGGCCGGCGAAGACGGCCGCTCAGGCGGCGTCCGCGAGAGGTTCGACCTCGTCTTGACAGCGCAGGACCGCCGGCAACCAGCCGGTGCCGGCAAGCTCGCGGGCCGCGAAGGTCGCAAGGTCCGATTTCTTCATTCGCGTCCATGCGGGGGCGGGCGATACGCCCTTTGCCTCGCACAGCGCCGCGATGATCTGCGTGCCGGTAACGCGCCCGAAATAGCTGTCACAATCGGGCGTGAAGTGCGCCGCCATGTCGAAACCAACCGTTTGAGCGAGCTGTTCCGCATGAACGAACCGCCCGGCTTCGGGCCGGTCGGCCTTGAGACGCACGGCGTCGATGGCACGCGCGCCGATATGGGCTAGCAGCGCCAGCAATGTGTCCTGCGGCTGCGCCAGGCACCACGTCCAGAGGGCGGAAGGGTCTTCGGGCAGAAGCGCCGTCCAGCGCGCTTCTGCTGTACCGAAGGCCTGCGCGGTCTCCATCGGTTCCTGGTCGCGCAAATGCCGCTCCGGGCATGCTTCCCGGAGCGAGAGTTGCAGGCAGGACCGGCTCTGCGCGCCGCTATAGAAGCACGGCAGGGCCAGCGCATGGACCACGGCCGCCAGCATGACCGGCACGTTGTCAGCGGCCACCTTCCGCAACGCCACGGTCTTCCGGGCCGTCAACTCGGTGACGAGCGTCGCTGAAATCCCCGCCGCAGTCCGGACAGGTTTCTCGTCGTCACCGATGTCGATGTCCGGCACCGCGTCGCGCCGGGCGAGCCCACGCTCGATCACAGCGGCCCCGTCCCAGCCGATGCCGACTATGGCTCCGGCGGATGACAGCGTTTCGGCGCTCCAGCGCTCTTGTGCGGCGTCAAGCTCGTCCAGACGGTGCTGGATGAAATCTAGCCGCGCCAGAACCGCCTCCTCGCCAGCGTCGGCCCCCGGCGAGTCAGCAAGCGTGTCATACTCTGCGGACAACGCTTCAAGTTCGGCCTGTTGCGCGTCGGTGAGAGGCACCTGTTCCGGGCAAACGCGGCGGTAGCCGGCCATGACCGAACGATCCAGCATGCCGGCCAGATCGACCCAAGCCCAGCCTTCCGCGCGCACACCTTCCGCAAAGGCGGTCAGCTTCGCGTCAACCAGCCGGTCCAGCAATGCCGGATCAAGGATAGTTCCGCTGTGCGCGTCGTCGAACAGGTCGCGCCGCACCGCGCCGCCCGCCTGCTCGTAGGCATCGAGGCCGATGAAGCACACCCGCTTGTCGGTAGCGGAAATTTCATCTTCAGTCAGATGGCGGCGGATGAGCGCTGCCGAACGGTTCCATTCCGGCAAATCGGCCAGAACCCGCTCTTGGGCCGCATGGTCGTCTGTGATCGCAAATGCCTGAGTCTCTTCGAGGTCAATGTCGCCGTTGCGATAGGCATCGAGAATGACAGGGCTCAGCCGGCCCAGCTTCAGCCGTTTCACGACCAAAGTCTCGCTTATACCGAAGCGCCGCGCCACTGCCGCGATATCGAGTCCGCGATCGACCAGGTCCCGGAAGGCCTCAAACTGATCTGCCGGATGCATGGCGACGCGCATGACGTTTTCCGCGAGGGACAATTCCCCGGCATCGGTCTCTTCCGATACGAGTTCGCACCGGATGGGTGCGGATGCGGTCAACGTCTTCCGTGAGGCCAGCAGCTTCAGCGCCTTCAGGCGCCGTTGCCCGGCGACAACGGCGAATTGGCCGCCCTTCGCCTTGCGGACGATCAGCGCCTGCAACAGGCCGTGCGCCCCTATGGAGGCGGCAAGTTCTTCGATGCCGTCATCGGCGCCTGTACGACGGACATTGCCGTCCCACTGGATCAGCTTGTTCAGAGGGATATTGTGCGTCTCGGTCATGACTTTCTCCTTTGTTGTCGGTTGGCTCAAGACGCCAGGGAGAAAGGACGGGCGGAGAGACGCGCGGTCACCGCGGCACGCGGCTACGGTCAACACGGCCCGGCAGCGCCGGGGTGGCGCGGGCAGGCCGTTGACCGGGCGGCGCGCCCGGCCGCAATGGCGTCATGGATTGAGCCGACGACGGAAAGGAACAGGAACCGGCGGACTTTACCGATGAGCGGCGATCGCATCGTGGAAACGGGCCGGCTTGTACTGCTCCCAGTCCTCTTGCCGGACGAACAGAGGGCTGAAGGTACGCCCGGCTTCGTCGTGCGCGGTGGCATCGGCGCACCACTGCTGAAGACGGTCCCACTTGAGCGGATCGTCGAGGTCTTCGCGGCCTTTGGTTTCGACGATCCAGACATCGCTGTCGGTCTGCTTTACGATGAAGTCGGGGATGTAGTTGGCGATACTGCCGTCGGCGTTCTGGTATTCAATGCGGAAGGACGTACTCTGGCTGTTCTTCACAAACGAGACGATGTCGGGGCAGCCGTCAAGAAACGCCGCGAATTCCAGCTCGAAATGCGAGTCGCCGACGACCTTGTTGAAGATCGATTTCTTCGGTACGAGGAAAGGCTGCTCCTTCACGAGGAACGGCCGGGTTTTGGCCAGCCGGATGGAGCCGCGCACCTCGGTCGTGCCGGTATCCTGCACCGTGAGCGCGTTGACGGCACCTTTTATGGTTTCGACCAGTGTGCGCGTGGCCTCGATCTCGGACAGATTTCGCAGCGTGTTGAGGTCATCCAGGTCCACGGCACGATCGAAGAGATATGACTCCACGAACGCCTTGATCTTGCCGAAGAGGACATCGAATCCGCCGACAAGCCGCAGGTCGCGCATAATGGAGCGCGCAAAGAACCCGATCATGTTCTGGTAGTTGGGCGTGAAGGCCGTGTCCATCGCCGTGACGTGGCTTTGCTGGTCGGTGTTCATGTCGCGGAAGACGATCTCGCGCTGCTCTTCCTCCGTGAACAGGCGATAGGCGACGCGCTTGTGGCCCAGCGCGGCCACATCAAGATCGGCGAGATTCTTGTACTCGCGCTGGATACGGGGCGCGAGGAGCGGCAGGTCGATGTCGAGCTTGTCGATATCCTTGGCCTTGTTGTCCTGATCGACCTCGATGACGACCGGCGATTTGGGGCCGGTTCGCTCGCCCATCGGCTGGTATTCGAGTTCGACGCCCTCGACCTTGATCCCTTCGACA
Organism: Xanthobacter autotrophicus Py2; assembly: GCA_000017645.1. Lineage (NCBI taxonomy): Bacteria > Pseudomonadati > Pseudomonadota > Alphaproteobacteria > Hyphomicrobiales > Xanthobacteraceae > Xanthobacter > Xanthobacter versatilis. The sequence goes on along the minus strand of CP000781.1, from coordinate 619,068 downwards.
AAGTCCATGAAGGCGTCCGTGCCGATGACGCTGACCTTTTCCTGCACGTCTTCGCCGCGGAACATGCGCCGCAGCCCGCGGCCAAGGGTCTGTTCCGGCAGGATGCGCGCCGCGCTGGTGTAGGGCCGCAGGCCGACGATCGAGACGACGTTCTGCACATCCCAGCCTTCGCGCAGCACCATGACGGAGACGATGGCTTTGTAGGGGCTGGCAGGATCGTCGATGGATTTGCTGGCTTCGCGCAGCTTGTCCAGTTCCTCCTTGCTCTTGCCGGAGGACGCTTCGGAAATCTCGCCGTTGCGCTTGGTATGGATAACCAGCACGCCGCCTTTCAGCTCGGGGTAGCGGCTTTCCAGATATTCGGCCACTTCGTCGCAATTGCGCGTGTCGTCGGTCATGACGAACAGCACGGACTTCTTCCCTGTCGGGAGAAGCTCGTCATAGACCTTCTTCCATTCGAGATAGCCGAGATGAAGATAGTCTTCATATTGCTCGGTAAACTGTGCGCTCTTTTTTTCCTGGAGCTTGGCGCGCGACGGCCCGTCCGGCAGCACCGGTGTCTTGACCACGCCCTGACGGATCGCCTCGACCAGCGGATAATCGCTGACCGTCTGCACGAAGATCGCGCCGTTATTGTGCTTGGGCGTGGCGGAGAGGTCGAATTGCGCCGAGAGCTGCGTCCCCTTCTGGCGCAGGCGCAACGATATGTCCTCGATGGATTTGAACCACGCGCTCTGCGCGTCATGCAGGTGGTGCGCTTCGTCGTTCAGAACGACGAGATCGGGCACCTCGCGCACGATCATGCCGAGATCGACCTGGCTGTCCGTCGCCTTGCCGACCGGCTTTTTTCCGAGGAAATAGTCCGTCGCATTCTGATCCTCGAAGGCCGGGGCGGACCCGGATTCATAGACGCGATGAATATTGGTCAGGAACAGGTTGCCCTGCGGTGCGACCAACCCGATTTCGTCCTGGATGTGGACGGTCATCTGGAAATCGTCCTGCCAGTTCTGCCCCTCATAACCGTTGTCCGGGAGCAGCGGGTCTTCGTAGAAAATCCGGGCGCCGTCGAAATCGGTACGCAGCCGATCAAGCACGATGATGTTGGGCGCGATCAGCAGGAAATTCGTCGAAAGATCGGAATCCGGCTCATAGAGCTTGTGGAAATAACACCACGTCATGAGAAGACTCATGACCTTGGTCTTCCCCGCGCCGGTCGCGAGTTTCAGCACATAACGGGTCCAGTCCTCGGCGAACATGCCCTTGGACACCCGCCCGGAGGAATCGAATTTCATTAGCGCATACGGGTCGCGCGCCCGCTCGATTTCGTAAAGCCAGATGGCCGATTCCACCGCCTCGCGCTGCGCGAAGTACCATTGAAACGGCCGCACGGTCCCGTCGGCCTGCGGCATCATATGCTCGTCGCGGAACCAGTGATTGAGCAACGCCGCCGTGGTCGGGGAAGCCCCCTCGTAGCCGGACGCTCGCCATGCCGCCACGGCCTTGCGGACCTTATACACGAGGGGCGGCAGCAACATTTCATAGCCCATGCCGCCAAGCATTTCGTCGCCGGGATACCAGCGTACATCCGGGAGCAGCACCGCATAGGGGTCCGTCGGAAAATCAGGATGCAGCGCCACGTCGTTCCCCCCGTCAGGCTTCCGCCGCGTTCACCGCGGGCAACGTCCATATTGCTCTTGCCAGCGCGAACAGGTTCCGGCCCCGCGCAATGATCGCGTCCTCGTCCCATGTATCGCAGGTTGTGATTTCGCGATTCATGACCAGCAGGGAATGATCCTGCAAGGCGGTGCGCTTCCCTTTGACCGCCTCGCCCTTCTCATTGACCCAATCCTGGTACGGCCCGTTGCTGACAGCCGCATTCAGCGGCTGCGTCAGCAATGTGAGATTGCCGAAACTTTCCCGGAGCCGGTTCCGCCGCACGATCCGACCGACGGGCGTATCGTCTTCGATGCTGTTGAAGAGCGCGGCGTGGGCCTGGTCCGCATTGGGCCTGGTGCCGTCCGCCATCGGCCAATGCGCGGTCCATTGCTGCGGCATCACGTGTTCAACCGTGAGGGACGGGGCGAGCGTGGTTGTCTCGTGGAATTTGGTGCGCTTGGCGATCTCGATTTCCTGAAGGATCGCCCGTGCCCGTGCCGGCTGCAAGACGACATAGGCGCGGGCGTCGAGCCATTTCCGCTCAAACTCTTCGTCGCGCGGGAAGCGGCCCGTCTCGGATTTCTGCGCCAGGAGAAACGCCGCGAGATTGGCCGCGCTCCAGCCCTTGTCGTCCAGGTGCGCGATCACCGTCAGGAAGAACTTGTTGTAGTTTTTGGTGGTCAGTTCGCAGACGCCGCGCCGGACAATCAAGGACAGCAGCATGTCGAGCGCGGCGGCCTTGTCCGCATCCTCGATGTCGCTGGCCCACAGGCGCATTGCCAGCGGATAGACGGTCGTTACATCCCACGGCAGCAGGCGGCGGGAGAATGCGGCGAGTGCCGAATCCGCGGTGCGCTCGACCAGCTCGCGGTAGACGGCACCAAACCGCTCCAGTTCCTGCAACTCCGCCGCCACTGTCGCGTAGCGCGGCTCCTTGGCCTTGCGGGGTTTCAGGAAGGCCTTGTATTCGCTGAAAAGCTTCGAGAGATTGACTTCGCCGGCAATCTTTCCAGCGATGAAATTCGACAGAAAGAACTCGATGCGGGGTTTCTTGTAGCGCCCCTGCTTTTCCTCCACGCTCCAGAACGGATCTTCGAACGCTTTCCAGTGCGTCGCGAAAAGCCGTTCCGCCTTCTCGCCCAAGGCGTCGGCCCGGTGAAAGATGTTGTTGCGTACCAGGTCCGAGGCAAGAAGCGGCTCCCCGCGCTCGTTCAGCGTTTCAAAGATGACCTGCGCGTCGTCCCCTTCTTCGAGGACGATCTCGACGACCTTGAATTCCTCGACAAGTGCTTGCCAAAGCGAATCCAGCTTGACCTCGTCCGGCGCGCCGGAATCGGCGGCAGCGGCCTCTTCGGTGTCCTCGTCCGGCGCCTCCGGCGACGGCGCGAACTCGTCCTCCAGGTCGTCGCTCTCTACCGAATGCTTGATCTTGTCGTAGAAATAGCCATACGCGGACAGCAGTCGCGGCACGGTGTTGTAGTCGTAAATCTTGTCCCGCTTGGCATAAAAATGCCTGCCGTATTTCTTGCGGAGCGTCTCGCGATCACCGGAGATGATGTCGATGAATAGCGCGCGGTCGTACTGCGTCGGCCACACTTTATAGATTTCGACCTCCCGGTCCTCCATCAGGTGCGGCTTGTCGTTCAGGATGTAGTCGGCGATCTTCTCGGCGCTTTTCTCGAAACCCACCGCACGGGCATAGTCCCGCGCCGCCGCAAGAAATATCTGGAAGGTCGTGAGACGCTGCTGGCCGTCCACGACCTGGAAAGACGGCACGCGCCCGGCCGAAAATCCGCCGCGCGCTTCCAGCACGACGGCGCCCATGAAATGCGAGAAGCGGCGTTCGCGCCCGCTCAGGCACTCAATCGCCTTGGTGCGGACATCGTTCCAGAACGGCTCCCATTGCTTCTGCCGCGTCCAGACATAATGGCGCTGGTAGATGGGAACGCAGAAACGCTGGCGGTTTTGCAGGAGCCGCCCGATTTCGATAGGGCCGGCCTTCACAGCGAAACCTCGACGACCTTGGTCGTGTCATTGCCGAAAATATCGATGACCTTGACGCCGATCTTGTACCGGCCCTTCTTCGGGTAGTCGTGCGGCGCGCTCGTCAGCTCCAGCGTGCGCTCCTGCCGGGTGCGGAATGACTGCCATTCGTTCTCGAAGATGTAGCCCCCGGTCCAGGCTTCGCGCTCGGCGCCGTCGGCCTCGGTGATCCGCACGATCTCCTTGCGGTTCTCGAAGTCGAAATCGACGGCCCAGTAATCGACCCAGTCGCTCCAGGCTTTGGTCAGGACCTCGCGGCTGACCACGCCCTTCTTGTCCTTGGTGATTTTCACGACCTGCCCGGCATCGACCGTGACCTTGGAGCCGCCATTCTTCAACGACTCGATCAACGCGCCCACATCGTCCTGACGATAATAGACGCCAAAATCCTTCAGCCGCACCGTGACGGACGCGCCCTTCACGACCGGCTGCACATCGACATAGGCGACATCGTAGAAGGCGACCTGGCCCTTATCGACGGCCCGGCGATCAAACACGTCCTTGGGAATGTAGCGAAGCGCGACGTTGACGCCCTTGGCCCGCGCTTCGTCCTGCGCGTGGGGCACGATGCCCATCTCGAACTCGAAGCCGAGAATGTCGAGCTTGCTGACGCGCAGCTTGCGGGCGGCTTCAACAGCCTCATGGACCTGCGATTGCGTGACCGGCGCATCGATCGGCCCGACGAGTACCAGCGCCCCGGCCTTCTTGCCGTGGAAAGGCGGCGACTGGAACACGCGCTCGGCCTTGTAGGCGCTGAGGATCAGCGTGAGGTAATGCTCTTCCTTTTGCAGGGAGATCGCGCGGCGCTGCTCTTCCGGCAGCGTGGGATCGATACCCGCGAAATACTGCCGCTCATATTTCCCGAGGTTCAGAATCTCGAAGCTGCGATACGGCTTCCCTGCCTCCTGCAATCCGCGCTGCACGCCGATCATGCGCTTGCGGCTGGTATGGATGGCGAACCGGCCAAGATCCGCCCCGATCCATTTTCGGCCCAGCTTCTCGGCAACGGCCAATGTGGTGCCCGAGCCGCAGAAGAAGTCGGCGATCAAGTCGCCCGGCTTGGATGACGCATCGATGATTCTGGACAGTAATGACTCTGATTTCTGAGTTTCATACCCGGTGTTCTCTTGGCCCCAGGAGACTACGTATTGTACGGCCTTGTCGGCCCAGAGAGTCTGACAGCTTAAGCCTTTGGCCTCGTCCAAATAACGCTTAAGTCGCGGGACGCCGTTCTTCGTGTAGAATATCTTACCTTCTTCATCGAGCCGCTTCATTGTCTCAGGAGGGCAGCGCCAAGTTCTTTTTATGCCCTTCCATTCATAGGGGTATCCACCTCCCTGCAAGCCCGCTGCATTCAAGTTGTCCGACATGAAGCGGCGGCCGCTCGGGTCTTTGTAGCGATAATATTGGTCAACGTAGTCTTGATCGTACTCTTGATATGTTTCGTTGAGCGTATAGGAGCCGCCCTTTGTATAGTAAAAGATGGTTTGCCAATTGATGCCATAGCGGCCGCTATCGCTGTGGGCGCTTGTGCATTTCCAAGCAATCTCATTACGAAATCCGGGCAAGCCCGGCGCGCCACCCTTTCCGAAAATCTCGTCGAGAATGACCCGGACGTACCCGCTCACCTGCCACCCGACATGCACATAGAGGCTGCCGTCCGGCGACAGCAGGTCGCGGATCAAACAGAGACGTTCATAGAGCATATGAACGTATGATTGGGTTCCGGCGCCCCATGTGTCGCGGTAAGCGACCTCTTCGATCACGCTGGGCTGTTTGGTAAAACTCTCATCTCCGACCTCGATATCGAACGAAAAGTCGGCGCCGACGTCGAACGGCGGATCGATATAGACCAGCTTCAGGCCGCCGGCGTCTTCAATCTGGCGACGCAGAGGTCCGTTCTTCAGCGACGCGATGACCAGTTTATTGTCGCCCCAGATAAGCTTGTTCGCCCAGCCGCCCGTCTGCCGCCCGGTGGCCTGGTCGAAGGCGAACAAGTCAGTAGTCCCGGCCTGCGTGCCGGCTCGCGGCTCGTCGATCTGCTCGATCGACTGAAAGGGGAGGACGACATTGGTGACTTCCGATGTCTTTCCCGGCCAGATCAACTCCGCTTCATGCGGCTGGTCGAACAGCACGGCCTTGTATCGTGGCGGCAGCGGCTGGCCCGCGTCGATCATGGCCTTAAGCTGTTCTTTCTCCCGGTCAGTCAGACTCACTGGCGACCCCCTTGCCCGGTTCCCCATGTGCCTGGCGCGCGGAGTCCGCGACTGTCAGGCGCTCGTACTCTTCTACCGACATGACGACGACGACGGGTCGACCGTGTTTCTCGATCGTCACGGGTTCTGCCCGCGCCAAGTCGATGAGTCGTCCGAACTCATTCTTGGCTTCGCGCGCCGAGAGGGATTTCATTCGACTCGCCCAAAAAGAGCTATTTTGGACTTATTGGATGAAATCGCGGTGAAAGCGCAAGTGCTGGGTGATGCAAAAATGGAGGGCGGACGCGCTACCGTCGCTGCTCAAAATCCGGCGATCGCCGTCTCGCTCACAAATGCCGCGCTCCAGCCTCCTGGTAGGCTCTGTAAAGCAACGCCTGCGCTTCCCGAATCCTGTCAAACCACGATGGATCGAGCAGGACGGCGCTGTGCTGGACCAGCTCGCGCTCGATCAGATCGACGACCAGATGAGTGACATGCAGGGCCTCGTGACAGCCAAAGGAGCCCGGCCCGAAGCGCTCTTCCAGCGTCTCCCCGCTGTCCTGCCACTCCGCCCGGCGCGCGGCGAGCGCCTCCATGCGCTCTTTCTCGAACCTCTCCATGCCAGCCCCCGAGTCTGTCTCGCGGCATATGAACACGCACAAAGTGCTGCGGGCAATGTCTCTACCGCTCCCGCTCGAAATCGCCGCGTTTGCGGCCTCGTGTCCGCTCCCGCTCGCCACGGCGCGTCGCGCGCGTGACCGTGATGCGGCCATCGTCTCCGCCATCACCGCCATCACCGCGCCCGTCATCGGCGGCCTGCGCGAAGGCGCTACGCAGGTCAACCGCCTCTTCCCGTCCGGGCGGCGGCTGGGCGGCGCGAGCCATATCTTCTTTCAGGCCTGGCACAGCCGGCCCGCGGGGCAAACGATCCTCGCGTCCGCGCAAAGTGTCCTGATGCCGGTTCTTGGCCTTGCGTACCGATGCGCCCCGCCCGCGCGGCTTGAGGTCCAGCGAAAGAGCCGGCATGTGCTGCGCGCTGCCGCGATCCTGCGCGCGCTGCTCGCGGACGCGCCGCTCCTCCAGCGCCTTTCGTTCGCGGGCGTCCACTGTATCGAGCGCTTTGACATGGCGTGCCATGTCGAGCGCCTGCATGGCGTGGCGCCGCTCCAGGTCCGCGACCTCGTGCCCCTGCCGGGCGGTAAGCGCGCGCTTCTCATTCCGGAAGGCGAGATAGCGGCGGGCATCCTGATAGCGATGTACCTGCCGGATCACAGCGCTGACGCCGGTCACCCGCCCCAGGAAGGCGGCAAGCCCGGTGGGCCGCGCCTCCGCTCGCCGCTGCCGGATGCGGGAGACCTCGGCCAGATACTGCCCGCGCTGATATTGCCGCTCCGCTAATTGCTGCCGGGCAAGAGCGCGCCGCTCCTCTTCCTGCCGCGCGCGTTTCGCGGCCTGCTCGACGATGAGCTTTTCACGGCGGACGGCCTGGGCCCGGGCGAGTTGTTCGCGCTGCCTGCCGTCATCACGGGCCTTGGCGAACTGCTCCCGGGCTTTGCGGTGCTGCGCCGCCAGGGCGCGCGCCTCGTCCACCGTCGGCAGCGACTCCGGCGGAAACGCCTTGCTCAGAAACGCGCGAATGTCCTTCGTGCGGACCGCGCGATCGTCGATCAGCTTCGGCAGCGCGTTCATGGCGCCGTAGATATCGACCAGGACATAGGGCCGGTTGCCGGTGGCGAGGATGTAACCCATGTCCTCCAGCGCGCGGACGAAGGCACGCGGGCTGTCGCTCTGGCGCCAGGCCTGCGTGACCATGACCATGCGCTCTTCCTTGGACAGGCCGGTCGCGCGTTCCTGCGCCCGTTCATAGGCCGACGCCTTCCGGCGCGGCTCGTCAGAGCGCTCCGGCCCATAGCCCTTTGGCAGCGCGAGACCGTGTTCGCGGGCGAACTCCCGGGTCACCATCATGAGCTTTTCGCGGTCGAAGGCGATGTGGACGGCCTTCTCGGTCTGGTAGTCGATCCGGGACCAGACGACATGGCAATGCTCGCGGCCGTCCTTGATGTGGAACACCAAGGCCCGGGGCTGCCCCTCCAAGCCGAGCGCCTTTTCCACGCGGTCGGCATAGGCGCGATACTGGTCGCGGCTTAAGGGGCCATGCTCGGGGTCCGGGTTGATCGACAGGCTGTAGAGATAATTGCGGCAGCGGGTCAGCCCGTGGGCGACGGCCTCCCATTCGGCGAAGGCCCCGTGCAAATCCGGCGCAATCGCGCCCGAGACCTCGGCCACTTCGACATATTCATTGTCGAAGGCGTTCAGCAGATGGGTGGCGAGGTCCTGGCCGCCGCCGCGCTGGCTCGCCTTGGGGATCATGGCGAGCGTCCCAACGTCTTGAGGCAGGCGGCGCGGATTTCATGGAGGTCGCGAATAGCCTCGGCGACCAGAGCGTCATCGGCATCCGGCCCCAGCCCTTTCAGCTGCGCGCCCAGCAGCGCGGTCTGGGCCAGCAGGCGGGCTATATCGGCCCGCGATGCCGACACGCGCCGGGCCGGTGCGGGCGCGTCCTCGCCGAACACGGCGGCGGTGATGAAGGCATTGACGGAGAGCCCCGATTCCTCGACCCGCGCCCGGAATTGCGCCCGCAGTTCCTGCGGGGGGCGGTAGGATATCGGGGCTTCACGTTTGCTCTTCTCCGTCATGCCATAGCAATAGCGGCGCAACGCCAGCCCGATTCCACGCGCTTTCCACGCGCGTGCCCGAGGCCGTGCCGCCGCCATCGCCACGCCGCCGCACCATGCAGGGCGAGGGTTCCGGGGAGCGCCATGCCCGGACGATGGAATTGCAAAGGGAGAGCCGGCATCTCCCCTTTGCTCGAAGCCGCTGCCGACACAGCGGTCGTGGTCCAGGGCGCGAAGGCCCGGGCCGTGGGTTGCAAGGGGGCGCGGCCAGCCCCTTTGCGCGATGGGTCCAGGGAGAGCGGCAGTCTCCCTGTGTCGGGATGCACCGCCGAACACGGTGCCTCAGCTGCGAAGGGCTCGATGCCCGGCGCGGCTGACTGCATCCCCTGCCGATAGACCGTCACAAGGACGGGCGCCGCGGCTGTGGGGATGCCCTGAGGGGGTCCGCGGGGAACCGGAGAGTTCCCCCGGCAAGGTGAGCGCGGTAGTACCGCGCACACCTTGTGCTCAACCCGGCCGGTTTTTGCCCCTCTCTACCATTATGACACAAGGTGGGGCGGAATTGGAAATGTACATGCAAACATAATCAATCAAAGATGCTTTGTACATTACACTTTCATCAACAGAAATAACGAGGAATGCGCGAGGAAACGGAGGTTCAATCGCAACCACATTCTGGGGACATCGCAGCCGGCACTGATCTGAATTTGGAATGTGCATTCCAAAGAAGGGGCCGGCGGAAAGGATGCTCCACCGATGAACGTTTCCGTCGATCCGGTCACGCTTTTGATCAAGCCGACGAAGGAGACCTATGACCGTCTCCAGCAGGCGCATGAGTATTTCAACAAGGCGCTGTTCGGCGGCATGCTGCCGAACGCGCTGATCACCTTCCAGAGGCGCAAGGGGACATTCGGGTATTTCGCAGGCGGGCGCTTTGCGAACGAGGCTGGCCAGGTGGCCGACGAGATCGCCCTGAACCCGATGCATTTTGCGAGCCGGTCCCAGAAAGACATTCTCGGGACGCTGGTCCACGAGATTGTCCATCAGTGGCAACGCCACGAGGGCCAGCCGGGACGCGGGCGCTACCATAACCGGGAATGGGCGGAGAAGATGAAGGCGCTCGGGCTCCAGCCGTCCGACACCGGGGTGGAGGGCGGCAAGGAGACGGGCGAGGCCGTCAGCCACTACATTGTCGCCGCGGGTCCGTTTGACCTCGCGGCGGACAAGCTGCTCGGCAAGGGATTTGCGCTGGTCTGGAAGGATGCGCCTGAAGCCGCGCCTGCCGGAGGCGAGGGCGAAGCCGAGCCCGCGGCCCCGAAGAGCGGCAGGCGCGTACGCTATGCCTGCCCGGTCTGCGACCTCAAGGCCTGGGCGAAGCACGATGTCCGGCTGCTGTGCGGCACGGACAACGCCCTGATGACGCCCTCCGAATAAGCACCTCAGGAAACGTACAACGGCGCGGGAGCCAGGCTCCCGCGCCGTTTCTTTTTGTCCACGCCGCTAGAACAACGACATCTGGCGCGCCGCGTCTTCATGCGCCTTCCAGGCGGCACCCTGCGCAGCGCGGTCCAGCCAGGCGGTGACGTAGGCCACTGGCCCGCCCGCCTCCTCCACCGCAGCGGGGTCGATGAAATGCGACCGATACCCGGTCTCCGTGATTGGCAGTGCCGCGCACTCTGGCGATATCGCCGTGATGGACAGGTGGCCGACGCGCGGCGCGCGCAACGTGCCGAGCCAATCGGCCTCGTACTGGATTTCGACGACGATCCCCCGCCATTGCATCCGGAAGGTTTGGAGGGAGCGCGTCATGACGCGCTCCCGGTTTCGTGGTGGTAGTGGTTGCGCGAGAGGTAGTTGCAGCGGGCGAAGTCGATGCCGGCGGCATCGCAGAGGTGGCGGATATCGACCAACAGGTCGATGACTTCGTCCTCGGCATAGACCGGCGCGGTCCCGCGGACCCGGGCGGCGCGCGCCAGCGCGGCGCGGGCGGTTTCGATGCGGTGCATGATGATCATGATGAACCTCCAGAAGGTGGGAGGGGGCGCTTACGCGCCCGCCTCCTCGTCGGGGGTTTCGGACGGGGCCCGCAGGACGATCCGTCCGCCGGTGGCCGGCAGCAGATCGAGCCGGAGGGTCAGGCCGTCGCCCTTCTGGTGGCGCCAGGCGGCGCCGATGCGGGTCCAGAACTTCTTCTTGCCGCGTTCGTCGACGTGGTAGGCGATGAAGGCCGGTGGACGGTACTCGGTTTCGGGCTTGGCGGCTTTTTCGAACTTGCGTGTCATGATGTAGCTCCTTTCGCTATGGGTTTTCCTCGACACGCCTTCTCCAGGAGCGGGCGGAGAAGCAGACGGTTCACGGCTGGCGCGCGGGAGGGGAATCACCCGGCTTGCAGGGCGCAAGGCGACCGAAGGTCGGGGATACCCGCGCGCCACCCCGAAGGGGCTTGGCCTTGAACCGGCAGCGCGCCCGATCAGGACGGGGCGTGAATGTCGAGGGAAATCCCTGTGTGGCGAAAGGAGCGGGTGGTCAGGCAAAAAGTCTCAGGCTGCCAAACCCGCAGGCAACTACCGCAAGACCGTCGCCCCTGCAACGGGCGAACGTGCGAAGAGCTGGAATACATAACTGGACATGAATCGCGGCATGCCGTGGCACCTTTGTGTTGCAGGTAGCCGTGCTTGAGATTGCGCTGAACCGGCGCAGTCTGCATGCACCGAGGCACTGAGGAAGAGCATGATGATGATAGCCGTAAAGACCCATCACATCGCATCAACTTAGAAGGCGCAGCAAATAGCATACACTCCATTGCTAGCTGACGAAGCGTCGAAACTACAGGTCCATGTATCGGCTGCGCTTGGATAGTTATTGTCGGTAATGGGCGTGGAGGCTGATTTGCATCCGCCGCCTGTGAGAATTTCGCTAGCCTGGCACGACACGCTTATAGTGGTTCCCACACCAGAAAACGAGCGCGTAGTGCAGGTCGGCGCGCCCCCGCCACCACCTCCAACAAGAGCGCCGGTGAAGTAAGTGGTATCGGCGCCAGCGCCCGTAGAATGTGAAGAGCTATCTATGTTTATTATATAAACCTGGAAATAATCAGTCGATCCATTTGCATCTGCAACAACACTAACGACAGACATCGATTCGCCGTTAGTTGAATCGGCCAGCGAGCCCCACGCATATAGGCTTCCATTTTTATATATGCTGACCTCAGCCGCATACCCGCTTGTCAGGCCATTGATATCTGAGGCTGCCGTCAGAATATATTTGCCAGCGACTGTTGGCGTAAATCGATCTGTTGTCAGATTGAAATTGTTATTTGTGTCGAATCTCTCGGCGCCAAAATTAATTGCAGTCTGGATAGCGCCGCCCGGGATCGACTGGCCACTGGTCTGGTATGCATAGAATGAGACATCGGTACTGCCCCCTCCTGAAACCGTTCCGGGCACCCAGCCCGACGCACCAGCGCTATACATAAGCACCTTGCCATCAGCTAAGCCGGCGGTATCAACATCTGTGAGGTCATTCAGCACAGAAGCTCCGCCACCCCCGCCGCCGCTCCCGCCGCCACTAATCTTGAAGCCGCCGACCTGGATGTTCTCAATAGTCGAGCACTCCCCATTATCGGTGGCATAGAACCGAATGTAATCGGTCGTGCCATTCATATTAACAACCGTGCTCAGCGCAACACCAGGCTGATCCGGTCCGTCGACGCCAGTAGAGGCAACGGCAGTCGAGTTCAATCTGATTTCAGCGTCTACTTGGAGATTGGCGCAACCGTTACCATTGGCGGTCAAATATATAAAATAGTCGCCAGCCTCTGTCGGTTGGTATCGATCAGCCGCGCCGCTTTCATCCCAAACCGAATTCGGGTCATAGTTCTGGCTGAGATTAGTGACAAGCGATAGCGAGTTGGATGTTGTCGACCCCCCCGATGCACGGAATGAGAAGGTGTTGCCACCGCTGCTGCCACTGACCGCGTTCCAGGTCGTTCCGTCGCAGACCAGCACGACATCTTTCCCGTCAAGATCGGCATCCGCTGTCATGCGGGTCGCGCCATCGGGAAATCCCGCACAAGACGATCCTGGCGCGGTATCCGTCCCCACCAGCTGCGCTCTGGCAGGAGAGGCCATACCCAGCATCAGCATGGCAGCCAGCAGGATGCTCCGCATTAGCGCGCTCCCTCTGCGTGGGCCCGCGCAGGTTTATCGACCAGGGTCTTTTCGTAGAACGCCTCGCCGACATCATTGATGGTGCCGCCATAGGTCACGCTTTTGCGGACATGAAGCCCCTCGGTGTCGAGCCGCGCCACTTCCCGCCCGTCGATGATGAAGCGGAACGCGCCGGCAACATCGTCTTCGACGATCGCCGTGCGGTCCTGCGGCGCGCCCGCGGGCTGCGCCGTCGCAGCGGCCGCGACCGTGTCCGCGCGGGCCGGGCCAGCCAGCGCCAAAAAGCAAAGAATAGCAAAATGACAATAAAATACTTGCGTATAGCGCATGAAACCCTTCCTATATAGATCACTATATTAGGTGATTCGTTGAGAAATACTGAACAATAATATCATTCAATAAATACAATGCATTACAAGTAGATTTTTCGTATTGCGGCCCATCTTTCGGCGATGGTCCGAAAAGGAACATTTATGAACCTCCCGCCATGCTGATCGGCTACGCCCGCGTTTCCACCGGCGACCAAAATCTCGACCTCCAAAGGCAGGCGCTAATAGCGGCGGGATGCCAGCGGCTCCACGAGGACAGCGGCGTTTCGGGCGCGATGGTGATCCGCCCCGGCCTGCGCCGGGCGCTGAAAACAGCGCGCGCGGGCGACGTTTTGGTCGTTTGGCGTCTCGACCGCCTGGGGCGGTCGATCAAGGATTTGATAGACATCGTCGGGCAATTGCAGCAGCGCGGCATCGGCTTCCTGTCGCTGCAAGAGCAGATCGACACGACCAGCGCCGCGGGCCGCTTCTACCTGCACATGCTGGCGGCGCTGGCTGAATTCGAGCGCGAGCTGATCCGGGACCGGACGCGCGCGGGGTTGGACGCCGCCCGCAGCCGCGGCGTGGTCATGGGCCGGCCGCGCAAGCTGAGCCCGGCGCAGATTGCCGATGCCCGCAACCTTATCGCCAGCGGCCGGACCGTCACGAGCGTTGCTGCCGCTTGCGGCGTTACCCGGACAACGCTGCGGCGGCTGCTGGGCGAACCGGCTTGCGCTATTTTCGCCAGCGCAAAGTCTGACCGCGCCGCGAGGCGGGACGAGGCGCGCTGATCCGCGCGAAGGATCGTCACCGGATGGCCGAGACCCTGCTCCGCCGAAGGCAACGCAGGGCTCGGGGCGAAGCCTAGAGCCTGGTCCCGTAAGGGGACGCGCCCCAACCATCACAACGGCTACCCGCGAGGAATCCGCGAGATCGAGCCTATCATGCCTTGTCTATGATTCCCGCATACGACCTGTGGGGATCAGCGCCATGGCGGCCTTCAATGACGATTTCACGCGAGACGTGGCGCGCGGTGTCACGTCCCGATTCCTTCACCAGCAAGCGGTGCCGCAGGCGCGGTGGGAGCCGGTCGATAAAATCTGCGCCAGCCGGGCGATGGCCTACGACCCCAACAACCCCGGCGGCAAAATCCTGGTCGGCGCCATCGGCGACCGGCTGATCGGCATTGACGATAACCGTCACGTCATGACGGTGGCGGGATCGCGCACCGGCAAGTCGGTGACGGTGGTCAATAACCTGCTGTTCTATCCCGGCAGCGTGCTGGCGCTTGATCCGAAGGGCGAGCTGGCGGCGATCACGGCGGAGCGCCGGGCGGCGCTGGGCCAGAAAGTGTGCATCCTCGATCCCTTCAACATCGTGCCGGAACGGCTGGCCCGGTATCGGGTCAGTTTCAATCCGCTGATGCTGCTCGATCCCGCCGGGGAGACGGTGATCGAGAATGCGGGGCTGATATCGGACGCGCTGGTGATTGCGGGCGGGCGGGACCCGCACTGGGATGAAAGCGCCCGCGTGCTGATCGAGGGGTTGCTGCTGCACATGGCGACGGCCCCGGCGCTGGAAGGACGGCGCAACCTGATCGCGCTGCGTGATCTGCTGGGTGAGGCGCTGAAGACCACGGGCGATGAGGAGGATGATCCGTTCGTCCTTGAATATGCGATGCTGAGCAATGCCGCGCGGTTGCAGCGTGCGCCGGAGACGGCCCATCTGGGGCATATCCTTGAGCGGTCGGCCCGGGATTTCTATGAACGCCCGGCGAATGAGCGGGCGAGCGTGCTGTCGACGGCGCGCCGCCATACCAAGCTGTTCGATTTCAGCGCGATGGCCCGGGTGCTGGAGGGCCATGATTTCGACCTGTCGGAGCTGAAGACGACGAAGGGCGGCATGACGGTCTATCTGTGCCTGCCGGCGAGCCGCATGGGGCTGTGCAGCCGGTGGCTGCGGCTGTTCATCAACCTGCTGCTGGAGGCGATGGAACGGGAGCGGACGCCCGTGGCCTGCCCGGTCCTCGCCTGCCTCGATGAATTCCCGGTGCTGGGGCATATGCGCCAGATCGAGGACGCGGCGGGACAGATCGCGTCCTTTGGCGTCAGGCTCTGGATCATTTTACAGGACTGGGGTCAGGGCAAGGCGCTTTACAAGGAGCGCTGGGAGACGTTTGCCGGCAATGCCGGGATCATGCAGTTTTTCGGCAACAACGATTTGCAGACGACGGAGTATGTCTCAAAGCGCCTTGGCAAGACTATTGTGAAGGTCACGCGCGAGAGCGAGGCCGGCACCGATCAGCGGGTTTCGGGCATTACGGGCCGCTCGGAATCGATTGAACAATTTGACCTGCTGACGCCGGACGAGGTCAGCCGGCAGTTCGCGCGCGGCGACCGGCTGAAGCGGCAGCTGGTGCTGTGGGCGGGTTACAATCCGCTGATGCTGCAAAGGGTCGAGTATTTCAACCAATGGAGTCCGGTCCATGGGTGGTTCCGGGGAACTTATGCCTCGCCCTGACCCGTGAGCTTTCCGGACTGGCCGGCGCGCTGCACCGCGGCCACGCCGGTTTTGTATTGGAGGTCGGCAAGATAGCGCCCCAGCGCGGGGTTGCGCGCAACCGTCACCGCCAGCGTCGCCGCGGTGCGCCCTTGCGCGTCTTTCAGCGCGGGATCGCAGAGCCCGGAAGCCGCGAGAATGCGAACCACCGCGACGGCATTGCGGGCAGCGGCTATGTGCAGGGCCGTGAGCCCGGTGCGGGGCTGGGCATGATTGACGTCGATTCCGCCGCTATCAAGGAACTTTTGCACCCGGACGGCATCGCCGATATCCGCCGCCTCCAGGAACTGCCTGTGGCGCTCGGCGCGTTTGCGCTGCTCCGGGGTTTCACCGGGCATCGGCGTCCCCCTCCTGCCGGTAGGCCCAGATGCGGTCCTTTACCATGGCGAGCGCATCCTCGGCGAAGGAGCCGGAGAACAGCCGCATCTTTTCGCCGAATTCCGGCACCGGGAATCCGAAGTCACGCGACTTGAGGATGATCATCACGCCCTCGGCGGTGAGGGCGGCATTCTTCCGGTAGAGGACCGTGTAGATGGCCGGTTCCCCCTTCAGACTGTCCTGCATGACCATGATCGTCTGGCCATGGAAGCGGAACAGCCAGCCGTCGAAGCGGCGCATGCTGCCGCCCGTGCGTTTCATCAGGCGGATAAGGCCGCCGGGATCGGTCGATTGCGGCGGGATCGGCAGGCTGTAGATGCTATCTTCAACGGCGGGCGGGCGGTTTCCCTCTCCGGCGATGGTCAGCACGGACAGTTCGGTGCGCCCTCCGGGTGTCTTCCGAGTGGCGGTGTTGCGCGATCTTGACGGCGATGCCTGCTCCCCCGTTCCAAAATACGCGGTCAGCGCATGCAGCAAGGCGCTGCCATGCGCGGCGGGCCGCAGGTCCATCTCGGTCAGGAAGGCTTTTGACACCAGGAGCCGGCACAACCCGTCGAGCCGGTCCGGCGCCGGGACCTGGGTTCCGGCTGCGAAGCGGCGCAGGGCTTCGGCCAGCGGTTTCAGGGGATCGGTGAAATTCTCGTCGTCATCGTCATCGAGGTCAGCGGGATCGGTGAGGAATTCCTGAAGATCGAGCGCAATGGCTGCCCAGCTGCGCTTGCGGCCATTGACGCCGGTCGCCGCGCGCAGCGCGATTAGTGCCGCCTGCATGCGCGCCAGCACATCATCGGAATAGGCGATTTCAGGTGTCGCGGGCGACGAGGAAAGCACGAGGAAATCCCTTCGAATTCAATGGCAGTTTCCCATTGGTCAGGGCGCGGCACAAGGCGCCACCACGAAGGGAGATCAGCGATGAATGCGCTTGCCAAGGCCTTCGAAGGCGAGCCCAAAACCGAATTCGGCGTCGAGGATGGCCAGACGGTGATCACGGTCTCGATGCGGCATCTGCGGCCTGCGGAGGCCAAGGAAGCGGATTGGGAGTCGACGCTGGCCGCGCTGGCCTGTGTCGGTGTTTCGTTCTGGATCGGCTACGAGGCGATGGCGGTGACGGAGGGAGCCGTCACACTGTTTATGGCCGGCCTGCTGGGTCGCCCGGTGGCGCGGTGGCAGATGCGCGAGTGGTCGCGCGGGACGGCCATTGTGAAGTTCACGCCGGACTATATCTGGTTCCGCAAGCCGAAACTGGTGGATTTCAGCGGCGAGTGGCAGTGGTTCGACCGGCGGCATCCGCACCGTTTCGTGCTGATCCAGCACGAGAAGGCCCGGGCGGAGAATGACGAGATCGAGCATCAGGTCCGCAACAGCCCCGGGCGGCGCGTCACGCGGTACTACAGCGACACGTGGTGCGTGGTGCTGGAATATCTCGGCCAGAGGTTCGATCTGGCGGAGGTCATGGGCGAGCGGCAGGCGACGGCGATGCTGGACCGGCTTTCGCTGTGCGACGAGTACATCGCCGGCCTCGACAGCCCGCAGGAGCGGCTGCCGATGAGCCCGCAGGATGAATGGCCAGGTTCGAACGGCGCGGTGCCGTAAAAACCGGGCCGGCAAAAGGGAGAGGCCGCCTATGCGGCGGCCTCGGAAGGGGCGCTGAACTGCCCGAGATAGCTGGCGGCACGCTGGGCGTGGGCGGCAGCGGCAAAGATGGCCCGCTTGTCTTCCGTCAGGACGGCCAGCCAGTGGCCGATATAGGCGGCATGATCGGTCCGGTCTTCCAGCCGAAGGCCCAGATCGGCGCAAAGGAAGGCGGCGCCCAGTTCGGCGACATATCCTGACAGTCCAGCCCCAATCTGAAATTTTTCCGCAGTCAAGACGGACCTAGTCATGCTGCCATCTCCTCTGCCTGGGGCTGCTGGGCGTGCATCCAGTCGGCTGCCTGCTGCGCCTTGCTGGCGGCCGTGAAGATGGCCTTGGGATCGTCCTTCAGGACCTTGAGCCACGAGGCAACATAGGCGGCGTGGTCGGGGCGCGGATGGTGTGCGATTCCCAGATCAGCCAGCACGAGCCCGCTGAGAATTTCCACGCAGCATTCTTCGGCGGCATAGGCCGCCGATCCGAAGCGGCCGGAAAGATCGCGGTCGAGCCTGTGCTTTGCGCCACTGGCATGGCCGTTCTCGTGCAGCCACACACCGTAGAATGATGCGGCGTCGCGGAAGGAGGTAAACGGCGGCATGAACACGGTGTCGGCCGATGGACGGTAATAGGCTTCCGACCCGCCGAACTCAGTCTTGACGCCCAGGTTTGCGATGAATGCTTCCGCATGAGCGAGACGTTCGCCCTCTGGTAGCACAGGAGTCGCCGGGCGCTCGTACCCGTCCACCTGCGCTATGTTGAAGACAGAAAATGCGCGGGCGAACATCCGGCGATGGTCGTCATCATCGTCATCTTTGTCGGCCTGCCGGGAAGCTTGAATCTCCCGCCACAACACCACTGTGGTGGAGCGCTCTCCCTCCCGCACCTGCGCACCGGCATCCTGCCATTGCTTGTAGGTGCCCCAGAGGCCATCGCCATATCCGGCGGCGAAGCCCGCGGCCCAGAGCGCCAGCGTGTTTATGCCGCGATAGCGCTTGCCAGAGGAGATGTTGGTCGGGCGCGCGATGCTGGACCCGTTGTGGAACCAGGGCGCACGCCATTCGCCAGCACCTTGTTCGATGGCGGCGATGATCTCTGCGGTGACGCGGGAATAGACGTCGGCGCGCTGGACGGATGACGAGGTATTCCTCATTGTGGAATCTCCGCAGCCGGCGGCGCGAGCCTCTCTCGCCCCTTCAACCGACCGCCCGACTCCGGCCGTCCTCTTCCTCTCCTGCCGCCCGTTCGGGCGGCTGTTCCTGATTTTTTGTCTTGTCATGATTGTTGCTCCTTCTCCGCCGGGGCCTGTCCCGGCGTCGGAGCAGCGGATTGCGATGTCTCAGGCGCGGCCGCGCACTCGCAGAGCCGAAGCGCGAGCGGAGGACGGCGTCAGCCGTTGCGCGGATGCGTCGGGCATCGCGCGCTCCGAGCACGCCGGGCGGGCCACCGGCGAAGG